>CAVHNP010000018.1:0-33699 GCA_963637505.1 Prevotella sp. CAG:279 | reverse complement strand
CGGTACGTACGGTGCTGTGAGAGGACGGCGGCTAATCACCGCCTCCTACTCGATCTTAGCTGCTATACAGCTTCTGATAGAATCCCTTCATCGCCAGAAGCTCCTCATGCCTTCCCTGCTCAATAATATGTCCATCCTTCATAACAAGGATCAGATCCGCATTTCGGATGGTAGAGAGACGATGAGCAACGATAAAGCTTGTCTTGCCTTCCATTAGCCGGTCAAAGGCCTGCTGAACCAGAAGCTCGGTACGGGTATCGATATTGGAAGTCGCTTCATCTAAGATCAGCATAGGCGGCTGCATGAGCATCACACGGGTGATACAGAGGAGCTGCTTTTCTCCCTGACTGAGGGAAGAATCATTGATGACCGTATCCAATCCCTTGGGCAGTCGTCTGATGAATTCCCAGCTGTGGGAAAGCTTGGCTGCTTCTATGATTTCTTCATCTGTCGCATTCGGCATACCGATCCGGATATTCTCCCGGACGGTATCATGCCGCAGCCAGGTTTCCTGGAGTACCATACCATAATGAGAACGAAGGTCATGTCTGCTCATACCATAGATGCTCTTGCCTCCAATCTGAATATCTCCGGCATTGACATCATAAAAGCGCATCAGCAGGTTGATCAGGGTGGTCTTGCCGCATCCGGTCGGTCCTACAATGGCGATTCGTTTTCCGCTGTCTGCCTGCATGCAGAAATCTTCGATCAGTTTGGCAGTTTCATCATAGCTGAAGAAAACATGCTTTGCTTCAACGGAGGCAGTTGTCACAGGTGCATTCTCGGTCTCGGTTTCGGTCAGGGAAATCGGATCTTTTTCGGGTTCTCTCTCGATCAGCTCAAAAACACGTTCTGCACAGGCAAGTGCATTCTGGAATTCTGTGATGACAGAAGAAATATCATTGAAGGGCTTCATATACTGGTTTGAATAATTCAAAAGAGTGCTGAGACCACCGACCGTGAGAAAACCATGCAGAATGCTGAAGGATCCGATCAGGGCAACGCCGGCATAGATCAGGCCGTTGACGAAGCGGGTGGAGGGATTGGTCAGACTGGAATAAAAGATGGCAGACTGACTGGTTTCCTGCAGCTCTTTATTTATTTCTTCATAACGGGCAGAAGCTCTTTTCTCATAATCAAAGGCTTTGACAACCTTCAGATTGCCGACCATTTCATTGACCAGACTGGTCTGTTCTCCTCGCAGGGTCGCCTGTTTATTAAACATGCGGTAAGAGCGGGAGGAGATGAAGCGGGCAACCAGAAAGCTGACCGGAGTCATGCAGACCACGAAGACCGTGATCGGAATATTCTTGCTGAACATAAAGACCAGGGTGATCAGGATGGTTACAATGCCGGTAAAAAGCTGGGTGAAACCAAGGAGAAGGCCATCAGACAGAAGGTCAACATCTGAGATGACTCGACTGAGCAGGTCTCCCTCGGAATGCGCATCCAGATAGGAAAGGGGCAGAGTCTGCAGCTTTTCAAAGGCCTTTTTACGCAGGTCGCTGACGATCTCATAGGTGATCTTATTGTTCAAAAGATTCATGAGATAGGTAGCAAGCCCGGTGAGGATCAGGCAGAGAAGCGCCCTTTTCAGGAAGAAGGAAACAATCTCAAAATTCACTGCTTTTACCGCAAGGATACCATCGATTGCTTCTCCGAAGAGGCGGGGCAGATAAAGCTGTCCTGCAACAGAAACGATGGAGAGAAGCAGACTGAGAATCAGAAGAAGATGGTATTTGCCCATAAAGCGCAATAATTTGAAAAAGGTTTTCATGCTTTTCCTCCTTTCTCCTCAGTCGTGGAAGCTTCTGCAGGGGAAGTATCCGGAAACTGGGAACGGTAGATCTCTCGATAGAGGCCATTCTTTTGAAGCAGCTCTTCATGTTTGCCGGCTTCCGCAATTCTTCCGTCATCCATAACAAGGATCAGATCACAATCCATGATTCCGGCAGCACGCTGGGAAACGATAAAGGTGATCCTGTCTTGATTTTCCTGCCTTAGGGCGCAGCGGAGGGCACGGTCCGTTGCATAATCCAGGGCACTGGAGCTGTCATCCAGGATCAGAATCTTCGGCTCTTTGGCAAGGGCTCTTGCAATGGTCAGCCTCTGCTTTTGTCCACCGGAAAGGTTACGGGCATTCTGCTCAAGGATATAATCCAGACCGCCTTCTTTGGAAGCAACAAAATCCTCTGCCTGGGCTGTTTTTAGACAGGACCAAAGAAGATCATCACCGGCGTTTTCATTGCCAAGTTTCAGATTGTCCCGGACAGATCCTGCGAATAAAGCAGCCTTTTGGGGGACAATTGCGATCAGGGAGGCGAGGGTCTCCTTGGAACAGTCTCGCAGATCCTTGCCGCCAATCCGGATCGATCCTTTGCTTACATCATAAAAACGGGGAAGCAGATGAACCAGGGTTGATTTACCGCAGCCGGTACCACCAATGATACCGATCATTTCTCCTTTCTTTGCGGTAAAACTGATCTCACTGAGGGCTTCCTCAGAGGAATCCGGATAAAGGAAGGAAACCTGATCAAAGCAGACAGTATCGGATTCTTTTCTTCCTTATAAATAAGTTCATTTTGCAGATCAAAGACAGAAGCAACCCGGTTGCCACAGGCAATGGCCCGGTTAAGGGAAATGATCAGGGAAGAAAGCTTGACCAGTTCCACGATCATCTGTGCCATATAGTTGTAGAGGGCTACGACATCTCCCTGTTCCAGGCTGCCGAGATTAACCTGGACGGCACCCTTTTGGATTAAGAAAATGGTTGCCAGGTTGATCATACAGAAGGTCAGCGGGTTAAGGAGGGCAGAAATCCGTCCGACGAAGAGATTACAGAGGGTCAGATCATCGATAGAAGAATCAAAGGAGGAAGCTTCTGCTCCTTCTCTTCGAAAGGCACGGATCACTCTGACACCGGTCAGATTCTCCCGGGTGAGGGAGGTAATATGATCCAGCTTAGACTGCACTCTTTTAAAGAGGGGAATGCTGATCCTCATAATGCCATAGGTTACCAGACCCAGAAGGGGAACGGAAACGGCGAAGACCAAAGCACATTTGATATCGATCAAAAAGGCCATGATAACTGAACCGAAGACAATGAAGGGACTGCGAAGCAAGAGGCGAAGTCCCAGGTTCAGACCGGTTTGTACCTGGTTGATATCACTGGTCAGTCTGGTGATCAAGGTATCACTGCCGATCTGGTCCATTCCGGAATAAGAAAGTCCCAGAATATGATCAAAGACAGACTGTCGCAGTTCGGTCGAAAAACCGACGCTGGCTTTTGCCGCAAAGAATTGGGCGGTAATACTGAAGGCAAGACCGATGGCAGACAGAGCAATCATATAAAAAACATTTCTAATAATGAAGGGACTGTTTCCTTCGGCGATGCCGATGTTGATGATCCTTGCCACAAGAAGGGGCGTGATCAGATCCATAAGTGCCTCTGCCATCTTAAAAGAGGGGGCAAGAAGGGATTCTTTTTTGTATCCATTGAGATAAATCATTAAAGTTTTCATAGCTTTCAGTCTACCATGATTTTGACAGGATTAAAACAGAAGAAAAGAAAGAGCTAATCGGTGTTTTCTTAATATAAGAATTCTGTTATGATTAAAAAGATAAGTAAAAATAAGGTAAAACCGAAATTTTTACAGGATAGGGGAGATATGTGATAGGAGGTAATGAAAGTATGAACCCTAATTCACCGATTTATGATGCCAGTCAGCTGGGAAAGGGAAAGATGGCGATCCTTGGTCTGCAGCATATGTTTGCGATGTTTGGAGCAACCATTCTTGTCCCGATCCTGGTAAATTCTTATTTCCATGGAGAGGGATTATCTGTACAGGTAACCCTCTTTTTTGCGGGACTGGGAACTCTGATCTTTCATCTTTGTTCAAAGTTTAAGGTACCGGCCTTCTTAGGCTCGTCCTTTGCTTTTCTGGGCGGTTTTGCAACGGTTGCAGAGTTGAATACAGGCAAGTTTGCGGACATGACCTATGGAGAAAAGCTGCCCTATGCATGCGGCGGCATCGTCGTAGCAGGCGCCCTGTATTTGATTCTTGCTCTGATCATTAAGGTAGTTGGCGTAAGAAAAGTAATGAAATTCCTGCCGCCGGTTGTAACAGGACCGATCATTATCTGTATCGGACTGGGACTTGCTCCGTCCGCAATTTCCAATGCGTCAAGCTGCTGGCCCCTGGCTCTGATTGCCTTGGCTGTTGTAATCATCTTTAATATCTGGGGCAAGGGCATGTTTAAGATCATTCCGATCCTCATGGGTGTAGTGATTTCTTATATTGCAGCTGTGATCATGAATGCAGCGGGAATCACCAATGCAGATGGTTCCGCTATTCTTGATTTTACATCTGTAGCAAGCGCCGGTATTGTAGGACTTCCGCCCTTCCAGCTGGCAAAGTTCGATCTGACCGCTATCTTTGTTATGGCACCGATCGCAATTGCTTCCATGATGGAACATGTCGGAGATATTTCCGCCATCTCAGCAACAACAAAGCAGAACTTTATCGAGGATCCGGGTCTTCACAGAACCCTGCTGGGTGACGGACTTGCAACTGCTTTTGCTGCCATGTTCGGCGGACCGGCCAATACAACCTATGGAGAGAATACAGGCGTTTTGGAGCTGAGTAAGGTTTATGATCCCAAGGTAGTAAGACTTGCAGCCTGCTATGCGATCGTGCTGGGCTTTATCCCGAAAATGGCAGAGATCATCGGAACCATGCCTTCTGCCATCATCGGTGGTATCAGCTTCATCCTCTACGGAATGATTTCTGCGATCGGTGTTCGTAATATCGTAGAGAATCAGGTAGACCTGAAGAAGTCCAGAAACCTGATCATTGCAGCAGTTATCCTAGTTTGCGGTCTCGGAATTACAGATGGTTTTACCTTTACCATCGGTTCTGTAACGGTAACACTGACAAGCCTTGCAATTGCCTCTATCGTGGGCATTGTACTGAATGCCATCCTACCGGGCAATGATTATGAATTCGGTATCAATGAAGAAGGCGATGAGAATCGCGGCGTGCATGTATAAAAGAGGATAAGTAATCCGGAAAGGAAAAGAAATGAGAGACAATGTTTTTATCATGGATCATCCATTGATTCAGCACAAGATTACAAGATTAAGAGACAAGACAACGGGAACAGCAGAATTTCGTAAGGTGGTAACGGAGATTGCCATGCTTATGGGCTATGAGGCCTTAAGAGATCTCCATACCGAGGAAGTTCCGGTTTCTACACCGATCGAAGATACCCTGTCTACCGTGATCTCAGAGAAAAAGCAGGCGGTTGTACCGATCCTTAGAGCAGGACTGGGTATGACAGACGGCGTGTTAAGCCTGATTCCGACAGCAAAGGTTGGCCATGTGGGCATGTACCGTGATCCGGAAACCCATGTACCCCATGAATATTATTGCAAGTTGCCGGATCCGATCGAACAGCGTACGATCATTGTCACAGATCCTATGCTGGCAACAGGCGGATCAGCAATTGATGCCATCAACCTGATCAAGGAAAAAGGCGGAAAGCGCATCAAATTTATGTGCATTATCGCAGCACCGGAAGGACTGGAAGCCTTAAGCAAAGCACATCCCGATGTACAGATCTACGTTGGTCATGTTGACAGACAGCTCAATGAAGAGGCATATATCTGCCCGGGTCTCGGAGATGCCGGCGACAGAATTTTTGGAACAAAGTAATATATGTCGTAAGGAGGGACCCGCGAAGCGGGAGGATGCCTTACGACCAAGTAATGCAAAGCATTACAGGTATAGAAGGAGGGGCCCGCGAAGCGGGAGGATGCCTTACGACCAAGTAATGCGAAGCATTACAGGTATAGAAGGAGTGACCCGCGAAGCGGGAGGATGCCTTACGACCAAGTAATGCGAAGCATTACAGGTATAGAAGGAGTGACCCGCGAAGCGGGAGGATGCCTTACGACCAAGTAATGCGAAGCATTACAGGTATAGAAGGAGGGACCCGCGAAGCGAGAGGAGGTATGGTATGCCGGATATAAATTTAAGCTCAAAGGACTGGCTGGCAGAAGAACTGGAATTCATCAATGGGAAAATGGCACACACCCTGAACGGAAGAATGAAGGCAGAGTTTGAATCCTGCGATGATGAAAAGCAGGAACTGACCTTGAGATTTCCCCTGCAGGACTGGGAAGTAAATGGCCTGGGAACCCTGCATGGCGGTATGATCTCTACTATGATGGATCTGACCATGAGTATGGTGGTTTATCTTTATTCGAGAGAAACGATTCCGCCGACCATTTCCATGACAACAAATTATCTCAGACCGGTTCCGATGGAGGATTATGTTTATATTAAGGCAAACATCACCTCCTGCGGAAAGAGGAATGCAACTGCTTATTGTGAGGCAATCGTGCCGGCAAGCGGAAAGGTTGCGGCAACCTCGATCGGTACCTATGCTATTATAAAGGCGAAAGCATAAAAAGATTTCTAGAAAAACGTATTTATTAGCTAATATTAGTCGCAAAGGCCGAGAATGATCCTGGGCAGAACATCTCGGCTTTTTGCAGCTGTAATTAGCCATCAATATGTTTTGTCCTATAACTCTATAACCCTAAAACAAAGAAGGCGGGATCATTCCCGCCTTCTTTTCATTTGCTACAGATGACTCTGTATCGCTCAATCCTTATCCGTGATCAGCTTATGCCATTCCTGAAGAGACTTCACATCTCCGGTAGAATGCGCCTTGATCTGGGAAATGCCGTCGGCAGCAGCCCTTGCGGCATTGATCGTTGTGATATAAGGAATCTTGTGCTTGATAGCACTCTTACGAAGGTAAGAATCATCATGGGCACTTTCCTTACCGGAAGGAGAATTCACGATCAGCTGAATGGTTCCGTTTGTGATCATATCCTGAATATTCGGTCTTCCTTCATAGAGCTTGTTCACCTTTTCTACAGGGATGCCTGCCTCTTTGATGACCTCATAGGTTCTGCCTGTTGCAAGAACGGTAAAGCCATCCTTATGAAGAGAAGCAGCGATTTCTGCGATCTCCGGCTTATCCTGTTCATTGACAGAAAGAAGTACCTTGCCTTCCAGCGGAAGAACAGAACCGGCAGCTTCCTGGGATTTGTAGAAAGCAGTTCCTGTATTATCGGCAAGGCCGAGAACCTCGCCGGTAGAACGCATTTCCGGTCCAAGGACAGGGTCAACCTCTGGGAACATATTGAAGGGGAAGACAGCCTCTTTTACACCGTAATAGGGGATGTTCTTTTCCTTCAGTTCCGGAATCGGAGACTTGCGTCCGGTCAGCTCTGAGGTAAGGATGTCCGTTGCAATCGGAACCATGCTGATACCGCATACCTTTGATACAAGAGGAACCGTACGGCTGGCACGGGGATTTGCCTCCAGAACAAATACCTTCCCATCCTCGATCGCATACTGCATGTTCATCAGGCCGACAACTTCCATTTCCTCTGCAATACGAATCGTATAATCCTTGATGGTTTCAAGGGCTTCCTCCGGAATATGCTTGGAAGGAATGATGCAGGCACTGTCACCGGAGTGAATGCCGGCAAGCTCGATATGCTCCATAACGGCAGGAACATAAGCACTTGTTCCGTCGCTGATCGCATCTGCCTCACACTCCATTGCTCTGTGAAGGAAACGATCGATCAGAATGGGGCGATCCGGTGTAACACCGACAGCTGCATTCATGTAATCGGTCATGGCATCGTCGTCATATACGATCTCCATGCCACGTCCGCCTAAAACATAGGAAGGACGAACCATAACCGGATAACCGATGCGGGCAGCGATTTCCTTTGCTTCTTCTACGGTAGTAGCCATGCCTGATTCGGGCATAGGAATACCGAGCTTATCCATAACCGCACGGAACTGGTCACGGTCCTCTGCCAGATCAATGATCTCAGGGGAAGTGCCGAGAATATTTACCCCGTTCTTCTTGAGGTCAGCGGCAAGATTCAAAGGAGTCTGGCCACCGAACTGGGCAATAACACCGACCGGTTTTTCCTTCTTGTAGATGCTGAGAACATCTTCTAAGGTCAGAGGCTCGAAATAGAGCTTATCGGAGGTATCATAGTCGGTTGAAACTGTCTCCGGATTGCAGTTAACGATAATCGTTTCAAAGCCAAGCTTTTTCAGGGAAAGGGCTGCATGTACGCAGCAATAATCAAATTCGATACCCTGACCGATACGATTCGGACCGCCGCCAAGAATCATAACCTTTGGCTTTTCGGTAGTAACAGGATCATGATCCTCACCGATATAGGTGGAATAATAGTAAGCACTGTCCTGAGTTCCGCTTACATGTACGGCATCCCAGCTTTCGGTTACATTGAGTTCTTCTCTATGCTTGCGAATCTCTTCTTCGGAAATCTCCAGAATCTCGCTTAAGTATTTATCAGAGAAGCCATCCTTCTTTGCCTGAATCAGCATGGCATCGGAAGGAAGGGAACCCTTGTATTTCAGCAGAGCTTCTTCTTCCTCCACAAGCTCCTTCATCTGTTCGATAAAGTAATGCTTTACCTTTGTGATCTCAAAGATCTCATCGACACTTGCTCCCTTGCGAAGGGCTTCATACATAATAAAATGGCGTTCGCTGGAAGCGGAGATCAGAAGCTTCAGAAGAGCATCCTTATCCAGGTCATAGTAGTTATTGACATGACCGAGACCATAGCGGCCTTTTTCCAGGGAGCGGATTGCCTTCTGGAAGGCCTCCTTATAGGTCTTGCCGATACTCATTACTTCACCTACAGCCCTCATCTGGGTGCCGAGCTTATCCTCAACTCCCTTGAATTTCTCAAAGGCCCATCTTGCGAATTTTACAACAACATAATCGCCGTCCGGCTGATATTTATCGAGTGTTCCGTATTTGCCGCAGGGCAGATCCTTCAGGGTCAGGCCGGTTGCCAGCTTGGCAGATACCAGGGCGATCGGGAAACCGGTTGCCTTGGAAGCCAGGGCAGAAGAGCGGGAAGTACGTGGATTGATCTCGATGACAACGACACGGCCGGTCTTCGGATCATGAGCAAACTGTACATTCGTGCCGCCGATGACACCGATGTGCTCAACGATCTTATAGGACTGTTCCTGCAGCTTTGCCTGCAGCTCTTCAGAGATGGTAAGCATAGGAGCGGTACAGAAGGAATCACCGGTATGAACGCCGACCGGATCTACATTTTCGATGAAGCAGACCGTGATCATGTTATTATCCTTATCACGGACAACCTCGAGCTCGAGCTCTTCCCAACCGAGAATGGATTCTTCTACCAGAACCTGGTGGATCAAAGAAGCCTGAAGACCTCTTGCACAGATGGTTCTCAGCTCATCCTTGTTATAAACCAAACCGCCGCCTGCACCGCCCATGGTATAGGCAGGACGAAGAACCACCGGATAGCCTAACTCATCGGCAATGGCAAGAGCTTCATCCACGGTATAAGCAACCTCGGATCTGGCCATTTCAATACCAAGGGAATTCATGGTTTCCTTGAATTCGATACGATCCTCGCCGCGCTCAATGGCATCAACCTGAACACCGATGACCTCAACATGATATTTGTCAAGAATGCCTGCTTTATATAATTCAGAACAAAGGTTAAGACCGGACTGGCCGCCGAGATTCGGAAGCAGGGCATCAGGTCTTTCTTTTGCAATGATCTGTTCCAGACGAGTAACATTCAGCGGCTCGATGTAGGTAACATCAGCCATTTCCGGATCGGTCATGATCGTAGCAGGATTGGAGTTAACCAGGACAATCTCATATCCGAGGGAACGAAGCGCCTTACAAGCCTGCGTTCCGGAATAGTCAAACTCACATGCCTGTCCGATGACGATCGGACCCGAACCGATAATGAGAATCTTATGAATATCTGTTCTCTGTAACATAGTGACCTCCTTTGGGGCTTAAAAATACACTACTTCCATTTTGCATCAAAAGAGCCTTCTTGAAAAGGAAAATTTGCGAAAAAGGAGAGAGAAGTCTAAACATACTCTTATATAGAATAACTTTTGTACTGCACGTGTGAGATATGTCGCAAAAGACACGCGTCATTTCCTACTCGCTGCAGGCGGCTTATTCGCGCAGACTACCGCAAAACTCGCGCTGTGCGCTCACTCAGGGCTAAAGCCCTTCGGCCCCTTGGGCACAGTGCTCTCGTCTGCGCTGCCAGCCTGCAGCTCCCTACGGAAGCCTCGCTACCGTCTTTTGCGTGCATATCATCACACTTTGCAGTACAGCGTTATGAATCTCATTCTTCTATTGCTCAACGAACCTTCATCAGAATTAGCCGCATGGCATTTAGGATACAGATCACGGCAACACCGACATCTGCAAATACGGCAAGCCACATATTGGCGATACCGAGTGCACCCAAGATCAGGATCAGAATCTTTACAAAGAGAGCAAAGACAATGTTTTCTGTTGAAATCCTTACCGTTTTTTTCGCAATGCGGATGACGGAAGGAATCTTCTTCAGATTATCATCCATAATGACGATATCGGCTGCTTCGATGGCAGCATCCGATCCCATGGAGCCCATGGCAATGCCGACATCTGCCCGGGAGAGAACGGGAGCATCATTGATTCCGTCTCCGATAAAGGCCAGATAAGCCTTCTGGCCGGAAAGCTTTGCACTTTCCGCAAGGAGTTTCTCAACCTGGGAAACTTTATCCTGGGGGAGAAGCTCGGAATAAACCTTATCTACGCCCAGTTCTTTGCCGATGGTATCTGCGACACTTTTACGATCACCGGTCAGCATAACAAAGAGTCTGACCTTTTCTGCTTTAAGGGTAGAGATAAATTCTTTGGCCTCGGGTTTTACCCGGTCACGAATGGCAATCGCACCCAGATAGCCTTTTTGATCTGCCACATAAACAAGGGTGGCAGCAGGATCATTGATCTCTTCTGTGGCATATCCTGCTTCCTCTAAGAGAAGGGTATTGCCGACATAGATGGTATCGGAAGCTGTTTTTGCAATCAGTCCCTTGCCGGATACATTGCTGCTGTCCAGGATTGTTTCGCTAAGGTCGGCAGTTGGGTAGCTTTCCGCTAAAGCCTCTCGGATAGAGAGGGCGATCGGATGGGTAGACATGCCTTCTGCAAGAGCCGCCTTTTTCAGCAGAATCTCTTCTGAAATGCCTTCTGCCGGATAAAGAGAAGATACCTTAAAGTTGCCCTCTGTCAGGGTGCCGGTCTTATCGGAAACAACCTGATCCAGACTGGCCATCAGTTCCAGATAATTGGAGCCCTTGACCAGGACTCCGATCTTGCTGGCCGCACCGATGCCTCCGAAGAAGGAGAGGGGCACGGAGATAACCAGAGCACAGGGGCAGGAGATAACCAGAAAGGTACAGGCTCTGTAGACCCAGGTCATGGGATCCCTTGTTATAATAGAAGGAATAATTGCCAGCACCAGGGCAGCAATAACTACGATCGGGGTATAATAGCGGGCAAAGCGGGTAATAAAGTTTTCCCTGTGAGATTTCTTATTGGAGGCGTTTTCAACCAGCTCCAGAATTTTTGCTACAGTGGAGTCTTCAAATTCCTTTGTTGCCCTGGCACGAAGCAGACCTTCCCCGTTGATACAGCCGGAGATCAGAAGGTCACCGGGATGGACAGAGCGGGGGATGGATTCTCCGGTTAAGGCAGCGGTATCGATCATGCTTTCTCCACTGATGATCTCAGCGTCAACCGGGATCTTTTCACCGGGCTTGATCACTAAAATATTGCCGATCTCCACATCATCCGGATCGATCTCCTCGATGCTGCCGTCCTCATGCTCGATATTGGCATATTCCGGAACAATATTCATCAGCTCGGTGATAGAAGCCCGGGATTTGCCGACAGCGTAGCTCTGAAACCATTCGCCTACCTGATAAAAGAGCATGACGGCTACGGCCTCGGAATTTTCTCCGGTAACAAAAGCGCCGATCGTAGCAATAAGCATTAGGAAGGATTCATCAAAGGGCTGCCTGTTCTTGATTCCCAAAAGTGCCTTTCGGACAACCGGATAGCCGGCAATAAAATAAGGGATCAGATAGAGGAGAAAGGAATAAAGCTTATGATCGAAAATAAGCGGAAGAAAATGTCCTTTGTCCAGAATCATAAATATAAAGAAGATCGTCAGACCAAGCAGGATTTTTTTCAGATCTTTTTTTAGTTTAGCTGACATAGGAGCCTCCTTTCTATAGATGAATAGAAGCGGGGAAGCTTATTTCATCTCAACGGAAAAGTCCGGCTCAATCTTCTTTCCAACCTTGATGGCTTCGGCCAGAATGCTGTCGAATTTTTCGTCGTCTGCATCAAGCGTGAATTTCTGCATCATAAAATTCACGGTAGCATCATTGACACCCTCGAGTTTTTTGATGGCATCCTCTACCTTTGCTGCACATGCTGCACAATCGATTTCACATTTGAATTTCTTTTTCATTTCTTTTGTCCTTTCTTGTGTGTGAATAAAATTTTTTTAGAAAAGGCTGATGATATCAGCAAATCAGCCTTTTCTTAATGGTCCTCTTCAATGTGTTCCTTGCCCATGGCAATGATCGTTTTGACATGATCGTCAGCCAGAGCATAGATCACGGCTTTTCCTTCTCTTCTGGAGCGGATCAGCTGATTTCCTTTCAGGATACGAAGCTGGTGTGAAACGGCGCTTTGGTTCATGTCCAGGTCCTCGCAGATCTCGGTTACATTCTTTTCGCCGCCAAAAAGGGAAAAGAGGATGCGGATCCGGGTGGAATCTCCAAAGACCTTGAAAAGCTCTGCCAGCTCTACCAGCTCTTCCTCGGAAATATCACAGATCAGATGATCCAGTTTTTTTTCATCGATGTTTTTCATATGGCCTTCCTTTCTGAAACATTTCAAATGAATGATCGTTCATATGAATATATTATCATATGTTCATTACATGTCAAGTATAATTTACAGTATGAAAAAAGAGTAAAATTACAAAATATAATTAGAAGATACTAACAGATGTCAGCAGGGTGCATAAAACTTTAAGCTTTTTTTCGAAAATATTACGATAAATAAAGGAAGAAAGAGTTTCCCTTTTAAATAAATCGTGATAAGATTTTAACAAAAGGGATAGCAATAAACGTGTTCTGTTTATGAATGGAGGAGTGAACATGTTCAAAATTTTATCAGCTGACAGGCTGTCTCCGACAATTTATCGGATGGTGGTAAAGGCACCGCGTGTGGCAAAGCATTGTCAGCCGGGTCAGTTCATCATTGTACGTGAAGATGAAGTCGGAGAGAGAATTCCCCTGACGATCTGTGATTATGACAGGGAAGCAGAAACGGTTACAATCGTATTTCAGCCGGTTGGTGCTTCAACACAGAAGATGACAGAGCTCAAGGCAGGAGATTCTTTTGCAGACTTTGTCGGCCCGCTTGGCGTGCCCTCGGATCTCGTAGAGGAAGATCTGGAAGAACTGAAGAAGAAAAACATCATCTTCATTGCCGGTGGTGTCGGTACAGCACCGGTTTATCCGCAGGTGAAGTGGCTTTCAGAGCATGGCATTACGGCAGATGTAATTATCGGTGCCAAGAGCAAGGAATTTGTCATTCTTGAGGAAGAGTTCAAGAAGGTATGTAACCTTTACGTTACAACGGATGACGGATCCTATGGCCGCAGCGGTATGGTTACCAAATGTCTGCAGGATCTGATCGATACAGAAGGCAAGCATTATGATCACTGTGTTGCGATCGGACCGATGATCATGATGAAATTTGTCTGTCAGATGACAGAAGGCTATGGCATTCCGACGGTAGTCAGCATGAATCCTATCATGGTAGACGGAACAGGAATGTGTGGTGCATGTCGTGTTACCGTAGGCGGTGAAGTGAAGTTTGCCTGCGTAGACGGACCGGAATTTGATGGTCACAAGGTTGACTTTGATCAGGCTATGAAACGTGCTGCGATGTATAAGACAGAAGAAGGCAAGGCTCTTCTTAAGCTGCAGGAAGGCGATACACATCATGGCGGATGCGGATTATGCGGAGGTGACGAATAATGGCAGATGCAAAGGCAAAAGGATTTGAGAAGGTTCCGGTAAGAGAGCAGGATCCATTAGAGCGTGCACATAATTTTGAAGAAGTATCCTACGGCTATGATATTAAGGAAGCAATGGAAGAGGCAAGCCGCTGCCTGGATTGTAAAAATGCAAGATGCATCAAGGGATGTCCGGTCAGCATCAACATTCCGGGCTTCATCCAGGAAGTAAAGAATGGCGATATCGTCAATGCTTACAGAATCATCAGCGAGTCAAGTGCCCTTCCGGCAGTCTGCGGACGTGTATGTCCCCAGGAGTCCCAGTGTGAGGGCGTTTGTGTCAGAGGTATGAGAGGCGATTCTGTTTCCATCGGTAAGCTGGAGCGCTTCGTTGCTGACTGGGCAAGAAGAAACGAAGTAAAGCCTCAGGGAGCAAAGGAGAAGAACGGCCACAAGGTAGCCGTGATTGGAGCTGGTCCTGCAGGTCTTACCTGTGCCGGAGATCTGGCAAAGCTTGGCTATGAAGTGACTATTTTTGAAGCCCTTCATAAGGCCGGCGGTGTACTGAGCTACGGCATTCCGGAATTCAGACTTCCGAAGAGTGCGGTTGTAGATAAAGAAATCGAAAATGTAAAAGCTCTTGGCGTTCAGATCGAGACAGATGTTGTGATCGGAAAGTCTACATCCATTGATGAACTGATGGCAGAGGAAGGCTATGAAGCAGTCTTCATCGGTTCCGGTGCAGGTCTTCCTATGTTTATGGGCATTCCGGGTGAGACAGCAAACGGTGTTATGTCTGCCAATGAGTTCTTAACCAGAAGTAACCTGATGAAGGCTTACGATGAGAATTATATGACTCCGATCCGTAAGGGACAGAAGGTTGCGGTTGTCGGCGGCGGCAATGTTGCCATGGATGCAGCAAGAACAGCCCTTCGTCTCGGTGCAGAAGTCCATATCGTTTATCGTCGTAGTGAGGAAGAGCTTCCGGCCAGAGTAGAGGAAGTACATCATGCCAAGGAAGAAGGTGTAATCTTCGACCTTCTTTGCAATCCGGTAGAAATTCATGTAGATGACAATGGCTGGGTAAAGGGCATGACCTGTGTTCGCATGGAACTTGGCGAAGCAGATAAGTCCGGAAGAAGACGTCCGGTTAAGATCGAAGGCTCAGAATTTGAGATGGATGTAGATACGGTGATCATGTCACTGGGTACTTCTCCGAACCCGCTGATCTCTTCCACAACCAAGGGACTTGAGATCAATCAGTGGAAATGCATTATGGCAGATCCGGAAGATGGCAAGACTACCAAGGAAGGTGTCTATGCCGGCGGTGATGCAGTAACAGGTGCAGCAACCGTTATCCTGGCCATGGGTGCAGGAAAAGAGGCAGCAGCCGGTATTGATAAGTATATCAAGAGCAAAGAAGCTACCAAATAAAAGAATAGAGCGTTTAGCTGGAAATTCGTATAGCGATTTTTCCGGAGTTTGAGACGAAAGAAAGTATAAGGCCGATCAGAGAAATCTGACCGGTCTTTTGTTATCGTATAGGAAACTTCGAGTTATAGGACAAAAATGGGAATAGTAAACCCCAGTGCTGGAACACTGGGGCTTTTGTTGTAGTTAAGCCACGTGGACTATCTACATCTCTTTGCCTATCGGCATTATAGCACGTGGGAATATGATTTCAATATTCTTTGTTGAAGAGTTGCTATTTTTATGTGGCTAATTTCTCTTTCAGCTTCTCAATGAATAAAGGCAGCAGAGGATTTTCCGAATCCTTACGGTAGAGCGCAAAGAGGGAAACCTGGGGAAGATCCTCAGGCAGTTTGATGGAAGTGATGCCCGGAATAGCCATGCGGATGGAACTGTTGCCCGGCATAAGGGCGAGACCGGCATCTGTCGCAAGCTCTGACAAAAGGTTCATTTGTCCCTTCACAAAACGAATGTTGGGAGGAATGCTCAAGGCCTGCAAAACCTCACTGATATCAAGAATGGCATTTCCTTCATCTTCCATGATCAGAAGGGGACGGCGCTGCAGAAGGTAGCGGATACAAAAGAGATTGCATTCTTCAGATAGGGGGTTTTTCGAGGAGCCCTCCCTAGGGATAGATTCTGCTGCAGAAAGAGCCTCTTCATAGAGGCGGTCAGAGGCAAGCAGATAAAAGGGATCCTTGCATAGAGCCAGGATATGCAGGGCGGGATCCATCTTTACTTCGGTAGCCATACTGAAAAAAAGGTCAGAGGTATTGTGGGAACCCGGAATATCCATGAGAGGATAAGGTTCTGTATCATAACGAAATTCCAAATGCAGAGGGGCATAAAGCTGTTTGAATTCCAAAGCAGTTGCGACCAGAACCTTACAAAAATCAAAATGAGAGGGAACCGGTTGCCTCAGCTGAAAAATAAGATGCTGATTACTTTGTCTTTTTTCTTTAATAGAAGAAACACGCTCAGATAAAGAGGCTTCCTCGGCAAGGAGGGCTTCGGCGCCGGAAAGCAGCTCTTCCCCTGCCGGTGTTAAAGAAATGGAACGTCCTTTTCTGTCAAAAAGCTTAGTGCCAAGTTCCTTCTCCAGGGCAGAGATATTCTTGCTCAAGGAAGACTGGGTGACAAAAAGGCTCTCTGCGGCATGGGAGAAGCTAAGCTGTTTGGCTACGGCAACAAAATATTTTAAGGTTCGGATTTCCATGGATTTTTCCTTTAAGCAGTTAAGTCAGGATGTGAGTCTTGAATTATCTTTTGATATTCCTGAAGAGAATACTGGATGAAAGTAAACATGACATTATTTCACTGGATTATTCCTAAAAAGAATTATATACTATGAGCAAGAAAAGAACAATTGCCCTTTAAGAAAGGCAGACAGGGGAATTTCAGAAAAGAAAAGGAGATATCATGAACCCATTCTATCCACATTTATTTGAACCCTTTACTGTAAAACGTACAACCTTTAAGAACAGAATTTTCTCTGCACCGAATATGATGAGTCATATGGACTTCAAGGGAAGACCTGACGATTCTATGATTGCTTACTACGGAGAAAAGGCAAAGGGCGGCGCAGCTGTTATTGTTTTGGGAGATACACCGGTTGACCATGAGCATGGAGCAAGCAATCCCCGTTCCTTTACCATTGATGGAGAGAATCAGCCCATGCTGGCAGAGATCGTCTGTGCAATTCATGAAGGAGGCGCACTTGCTTCCCACGAGCTGAATCACGGTGGCAATACCGCTTCTAAGGAAGCAAACCACGGCGGAGATGACTGGATGCCCTGGGGACCGGTTGATGCAGAACGTTGGGACGGCGTACAGATCCACGGCATGACAAAGGAAGAAATCAATCAGGTCGTTGAACATTTTGCTGATTGTGCTGAGATCCTCAAGGATGCAGGCTACGATATGGTTCTGCTTCACGGTGGACACGGCTGGCTTTTGGATCAGTTCCTTTCTCCGCTTTACAATACCAGAACAGATGAGTTCGGTGGATCTATCGAGAACAGAGCAAGACTTCCGCTCATGGTGATCGATGCCATCAGAGAACGCTGCGGGGAGAACTTCCTGATCGAATATCGTATGTCCGGTTCTGAGGAGATCGAAGGCGGTCTAGAGATCGAAGAAGCGATCGAATTTGCTAAGATGATCGACGGAAAGGTTGATTTTATCCATGTTTCTGCAGGTCTTGATACAGAAGAGGAGCAGGCGGTTCATACCCATCCGACCATGTTCCTTCCGCACGGCTGCAACGTACACTATGCAGCAGCAATGAAGGCAGCAGGCATTAAGACTCCGATCGTTACCCTGGGTGGTATTAATACGCCGGAGCTTGCCGAGGAAATTCTGGCAGACGGTAAGGCTGATGTCATTGCGATGGCAAGAACCCTGATCGCAGATCCTTACTTCCCGGAGAAGGCTCGTCACGGACATCCGGAGGATATCATTCCCTGCCTGAGATGTCTGGATTGTTTGACAGGACTGCACGAGGGCAATAACCTCAAGTGTGCGGTGAATCCGATGACAGCAAGAGAAGAAAGATATCGTAATTTTATCAGACCGGCAAAATACCAGAGAAAGGTGCTCGTTGTAGGCGGTGGCCCCGGCGGAATGCAGGCAGCAGTAACGGCAGCAGAGCGTGGACACATTGTTACTCTGGCAGAAAAGGAAAGTTATCTCGGCGGTCTTTTGAAGTTCACAGATTATGATGATCTGAAGGTCGATCTGATGAGACTGAAGAATTATCTGATCGCTCAGGTAGAAAAGAATGCGATTGATGTAAAACTCAACACAGAAGTAACACCTGAATTCATTAAGGCAGGCGGATATGATGCAGTGATCCTGGCAGTTGGTTCTACACCTTCTCAGCCACCGATTCCGGGACTGGATGATCCGAGTGTAGAGCATGCAACAACCGTTTACACCAAGCTTGAGAACTTTGGTAAGAAGGTTGCGGTTCTCGGTGGTGGTCTGGTAGGATGCGAGACAGGACTCTATCTTGCGGAAAACGGACATGAAGTAACCATCATCGAGATGCAGGATGAGATCGCACCGGAAGCAAACTGGATGCATAAGGAAGGCATGATGCAGGCATTTGCAAAGGCTCCGATCGAGTGCAGAACAGGTCTTCGCGTTTCTAAGATTGAGCCGGGCAAGGGTGTGACTGCTCTTGATAAGGATAATAACGAAGTATTCATTGAAGCAGAAGGTATCTGCTATGCAATGGGTATGCGCCCGAGAACAAATGTAGTAGCTGAGCTTTCCGATATCGTGATCGATACCGAAGCAATCGGTGACTGCAAGGCTCCTCGTAAAGCCCGTCAGGCTATGGAAGAAGGCTTCTGGGCTGCGGTAAGACTTGCATAAATGATAGCTCGCTGCTTGCGTAGATGAAAAAGAGAGAACTCTGTTGTTTTGATAAAACAGCGGAGTTTTCTTTTTATATCACGAATTTAATAAGGCACTGCAAGGTGTGATGATATGCACGCAAAAGACGGAAGCGAGGCTTCTCTGTATTTCTCCGGTTGAAAATCCATGATATTACAGATAAGATAAGGGAAGATAAGGAAAGGACTCACTCACATTAGGCAATAAAGGAGCAGAGTTATGAACATAAAAGAAGAAGCAAGAAAAATGAAGCTTGCAGCACCAAAAGCGGCAAATACATCCATCGAAATCCGTAATCAGGCTCTGGCGGATATCGCGAGCAGTCTCGAGACTCATGCCGAGGAAATCTTTGCAGCAAACCAGAAAGATCTGGCTGAGGCAGAAAAAAACGGGATTGCAGCAGCAGTGAAAAAGCGTCTGAAGTTTGATGAGGCAAAGCTGGCAGATGTTCTGAGCGGAATCAGACAGCTGATCTCTCTTCCGGATCCCCTTGGTAAGGTGCAGCTTCATAGGGCTTTGGATGATGATCTGGAGCTTTATCGCATCACCTGTCCAATCGGTGTGATCGGTGTAATTTTTGAAGCAAGACCGGATGCTTTGGTGCAGATATCCACACTTTGCATCAAAAGCGGGAACTGTGCCATCTTAAAAGGTGGAAAAGAGACAGTGAAAACAAATAAGGCTCTCTTTAATCTGATTCACAAGGCGGCGGTATCGGCCGGTATGCCGGAGGAATGTCTCTTACAGGCCGAGCAGCACAATGAGATTGATGAGCTTCTGTCCTGCAATAAAGAGGTGGATCTTCTGATTCCGAGAGGTTCTAATGCCTTTGTGCAGTATATTATGAACAATACAAAGATTCCGGTAATGGGACATGCCGACGGAATCTGTCATATCTATGTGGATAAGGATGCAGATCAGGAAAAAGCGATTCCGATTCTGCTGGATGCGAAAACTCAGTATACGGCAGCCTGTAATGCGGTAGAGACTATTTTGGTAGACCGGGGGATCGCAGAAGAATTTTTGCCGAAGCTGAAAAAGGCTTTTGCAGAAAAAGGTATTCGACTTCGCGGCTCAGCAGAAGCGGCACAGTTTCTTGATTGTGAATGCATGGGTGAGGATGAATTTGCCACAGAATACCTGGATCTGATCGCTTCCGTAAAAGTGGTATCCGGAGTAGAAGAGGCAGCAGAACATATCAATCGCTTCGGTTCTCATCATACCGATGCCATTGTGACCGAGAATCAGGAAACGGCGGATTATTTTATGCAGATGGTTGATTCGGCAGGTGTTTATCAGAACTGCTCTACCAGATTTGCGGACGGTTACCGTTATGGCTTTGGTGCAGAGGTCGGAATCAGTACAGGCAAGATCCATGCCAGGGGACCGGTAGGCCTCGAAGGCCTGATCACCTACAAATACAAGCTTTACGGTCACGGAAATATTGTCGGGGATTATGCATCCGGCAAAAAGACATTTAAACATAGAGATCTGGAATGAATCCCTTTGAGTGGATCACGACAAGTGAAAAGAGCCTGATTGTTTTGATGCAGTCGGGCTTTTGTATTACAGGCCAAGAGATGCAAGAATAGTGCGACAATAAAGAGGCTAAATGTTAAATTTCTATTAACATTAGCAGTCGCGAATTGACAGTGCTAAGGAATCTCTGTAGAATGTTAATTAATTCACGTACAAATATAGTAAATATAAGGGAGGACACTGAATGGGAGAAAAGACAAAAGTTTTATTCGAGGATTTTACACTGCACAGATATTTGGTAGCGGAACATGCGATGTACCAGATCACACGTTCTCTAAAAAGAGGAGAATATCTGATGCTGATTTTTATACATCATAAGGCAAAGGAAAAAGAAGACGGTAAGGTTTATCTGAAGGAGATTGCCGAAGAAGTAGAACTGCCCATGAATGAAGTGTCTGCAGATGTAAAAGCACTTCGGGACAGCGGCTATGTGAAGTGGACGCACGACGGAGCAGGCGAAAACGGAACCTACGTCGTTATGACAGATAATGGAAATGAGATGCTGGAGGAAAATAAAAAGAATCTGGCAGAATTTTATAAAAAAGTGATCGATGAATACGGCTACGAGGAGCTTTTGAACCTGGTAGAGTCTATGAAAAAACTGGAAGCAACCATGCGCGAGGTTCATGAGAAGAAGGCTGCCGTAGAAGAAAGCTAAGAGATGGGAACAAAAGAAAAGGTGCTCGGACTTTTGGAAGAGCATAGAGGAGAATATCTGTCAGGAGAGCGGATTGCAGAAAAATTAGGACTCTCCAGGAATGCAGTCTGGAAGAGCGTTGCATTCTTAAAGGAAGAGGGTTATGAGATTAGCTCTGTGACAAAAAAGGGCTATTGCCTTCTGGAGTCAAATGATCTTCTTTCTGTGGCCGGGATTATGAAGAAGCTGGGGGAGAAGAGCAGGCTGAAGGCTGATGGGATACATCTTTATGACAGCGTAAGCTCAACCAATCAGGAAGCGATTCGTCTGGCAGCGGAGGAGGCAGAAGGCATTCACCTGGTGATCGCAGAGACCCAGAGCCGGGGAAGAGGGCATCAAAAGCACAGCTTTCTTTCACCGAAGGGTGGAATCTATATGAGCCTGCTTCTTCATCCGGATGAGCTCCCCTTGGAGGCAGAATCTCCCCTTCTTTTAACTGCTTATGGGGCTGTGAGCGTTGCGAAAGCAATCGAAAGAAAAACAGGCTATTCGCTTCAGATCAAATGGGTCAATGATTTGTTTCTGAATCGCAGGAAGGTATGCGGTATTTTAACAGAAGCGGGCAGTGATTTTGAAAGCGGTCAGTTGAAGTGGATCGTGATCGGAATCGGCATTAATTTTTCAACAGCCGATAGCGAATTTCCGGAAGAGCTTCAAAAAAAGGTGATCTCTCTTTATCCTTCCGATAAGGAAGAAAAGAAGTTCCTGACAAGGAACGAATTAATTGCAGAGATTGTAAGAGAAATCTTAAAAGAAGACGGGGAGAAGAGGAAGAAAGAAGAACTTCCTCTTCTTTTAGAGGAATACAGGAAACGGCTTTTATATTTGGGAGAGGAAAGAAAAATCATTTCCCTTCGCGAAGAAGAGGATGACTTTTATGCCCGAATCAGAGGAGTCGATGAGAGAGGGCAGCTGCTTGTTTCAGATCGGGAAGGGAAGGAAAGAAGGCTTTCCTTCGGCAGCTGGTCGATCGAGGACGGCTGATGGTAGGCAGAATCATTCTTGGCCTTTTGTTTGGCTTTTGACAAAAACTAGGAGGCGGGTGAAAAACAAATTTTTCACCCGCCTCTTTAAGAATATAAAAGGATGATATGCCATTGAGGCAATCAAAGGGGCCGACCGAGCCCCCGTAAGACTCATAAAAAGTTTGCTTTAAAATTTAATAGATGCTTCCATTAATAAACAACATCTGTAAGCAGATCATCTGCAATGATATAAGTTGCATCCGTTGCTCCTGCCACGTCTTCGAGTGTGTAGCCTTCCCGGATCTCTCGGAGATACATTTTGTGATCTACAAATTCAAAAACAGCCATTTCTGTTACGACCCAGTCGATTTTCTGAGAGCAGGTCAGAGGAAGAGTACATTTTTTAACCAGCTTGGAGTTTCCTTTTTTATCGCGCTGGGTCGTAGCAACAATTACCATAGGAGCTTTACAAAGATCCATGGCTCCGCCCATGCCGGAAATCTTTCCAGGACTGAACCAGTTTGCCATATCTCCGTTTTCGGCAACCTCAAAGCAGCCAAGAACCGTCGCTTTCAGGATACCGCCTCGAATGATCGCATAGGAAAGGGTGGAATCAAATACGATCGCACCGGGATTGGGATAAAAAGGCTGACTTCCGGCATTTCGGAAGGATTCTAAGGAAAGCCTTGGATTCTCCTTCTTGGATTCTGCCTCGTCGATCAGAGGACCGCAGCCGATACAGCCGTTTTCACAATGCACTAGGACGCCGTCTTCAATATAGTCGGCTACCAAAAGTGGAACCCCGACGCCGAGGTTGATAATATCGCCGCTGTGGAAAAATTTTGCAATTCTGCTGGCCATTGCCTGGCGGTCTGCCAGCTTCTGACCACTGCCGTGATCCACACCATATTTTTCTTCAGCCATTACATAAACCTCCTTTGTGTATCGAGAATATAGTTGACAAAAACACCCGGCGTTTTTACTGCATCCATAGGAATTTCTTCAATATCCACGATGGAATCTGCTTCCACGATGGTGATATCTCCGCACATGGCGATGACGGGATTGAAGTTTTCCATAATGCCGTGATAGGTCAGATTACCGAAAAGGTCGGATCGTCTGGCTCTGACAAGAGAGATATCCGCCCGAAGTGCTTCCTCGACCAGCCATTCTCTGCCGTGAAGGGTGACATGCATTTTTCCTTCTTCTACCATGGGATCGGTATGAAGACCGGTATCAAGGAGAATACCGCCGGCACCGATACCGCCGCAGCGAATCTTTTCTACCAGATTGCCCTGGGGAAAGAGCTCATATTCTACGCCGTCTTCTTTTACGGCTTTCGTAAAGTCACGGTTCAGACCGACATGGGAATGAATTGCCTTTTTGACGATTTTTTCTTCATAAAAGCGACCCTGGGCTCTGTTGACGTCACCGGGATCATTCGAGATCAGGGTGATGTCCTTTACACCGCTCTTGATCACAAGCTCGATCAGAGTATTCGGAACACCGGCACTTCCGAATCCGCCTACTGCCAATGTCATGCCGTCAAAGAAAAGGTCCATGATTTCTTCTTCTGACGCAAGTTTGTTCTTCATCATGATATTGTCTTCTCCTTTACATAGATTCTTTAATAAATATGATAAATAGGGGCAATATTCAAAAATAAGAATATCACCTATAACCTGTTTTCGAGCTTATTGTAAGCAATATACGGAGAGATATCCATTTCAAATAATTCATCAAATATATTGATAAAAACGATGAATCAAGATATGCTGAAAGGGGAGAAGGCTGCAGGCGGTATCTGCCACAGGAGAGAAAGATGGAATTAACACAGCTGAAATATTTTTATATGGTAGCCAGGACACAGCATATTTCAAAAAGTGCAGAGTATCTGCATATTTCCCAGTCCACCTTAAGTGTTGCGATGAATAATCTGGAGAAGGAACTGGGGGTAAAGCTCTTTAGGAGAAAGGGCAGGAATATCGAACTGACAAGTGAAGGAGCCTATTTTGCGGCTAGAATCCGTCCTGCACTTGCCACCATAGAAGAAGCCAAGGGAGAACTTCAGCAAAGACAGGTAAAGGAGTATCAGGATCTCTATCTGTCGATTGAAGCTTTGGATTTTGTGACCCAGATAGAAAAGATTTTTCTATCTTCCAGACCTTCCGTAAGAATGCATCATTCTTTTGATACAACCCAGATTGCCAGAGAAAAATTGATGACCCATCAGTGTGATATTTGCATTTCTTATACTCCTTTTGAAGAGCCGGGAATCCATTCGGAGTTATTGATGGAAAGTCCTCTGGAGCTTTTGGTACATAAGAATCATCCCCTGACGTCCAGGAGCAGGGTTTCGATTAAGGAACTGGCAGAGGAGGCAATCACCTGTCTTCCGGCCGGCTATGGATTTAATACTATGATCTGTGACATTTTTGCGAGAGCCGGTCTAAAGCCCAATATTGTCTATGAAGCATGTGAGGTATCCATGCTTTCCTTCTCGGTGGAGACGAATATGTTTGTTTCCTTTGTGGATGAGCTGACGAAAAATCAGGCAGCTTATACGGTAGATGCGATTCACAGAGAACTTCGGATCATTCCCCTCGAGGAAGACTATTGTCGGGAAAGCCTTTATCTGTCTTTTCGAAGTGATGCAGAGAAAAGTGAGCCGTCAAGGGCTTTTATTGATTATGTGAGAGCCTGTATTCCGATTATCCGGGTGACGGGAAGATATCCGACTTATTCGGACAGAGAGATGCTGGGGCTTGTGTAAAAAAAGCAAAAAAAAGAAGGCTTTTCAGCCTTCTTTTCTGATTTCATAGTGATTTTCATCCGTTTGGCCAACGGAAAGCATGGTGTCGAAAAACATTCCTTCCAGGATCTTTTTTCGAAGGGCATAGTAAATACTTCCATCGGCACCGGCATAGATCCAGTAAGAGCCATGAGGGTCTTTGAGCAGCTGCCAAGAACAGGAAGCCTCGTTCGAAGAGAGCAGGGAGCGGGCGGCTTCGTTTGGCATGCCGTCCAGAAAAATGCTTTCCAGGAACTGATAGGCTTCGGAAGGACTGCTGTTTCTTGGAACGGCATGCTTGGTACCGAAGGTATAGGCAACCTTATAGATGGCTGAAAGTCTTTCGGGATCAGCTGAAAGAAGCTCTGATATGAGCATAGCATAGCGCTTTTCGCTGTCACAGATCAGCTCCTGTAAGCCCTTCTCAATATCTTCACAGGCGACAGCGATTTGCAAAGGACCAACCTCGGTTTTCTGAAAACGGTCAGAAAAAGAGCCGTCATCCCAGCCTTTTTCCTGCGCCTCTTTTACTATATCTTTGATAAGCTCTTCCTGAAGAAGGATTTTCTGATAGAGCACATCATAGGTCGGATCTAAGGATATCATCATCTTTGTCCCCTTTTCATATTCTTGTGTCATTATCATTTTTCTTATGTTACATCTTAACTGCAGCAAAAGTGCTACCTTAAGATAATAAGGGTCTTTTGGAGTAAATGCAACTTTCAAATCAAAGTACTTGTAGGAAAATTGATTCTTCTATAAAATAAATTTGCTGATAAAAAGAGAAAAAGAAAGTTAGAATATAGAGCGGAAGCCAGAAAGTGAGAAAAGAAAAATGACAAGAGAAGAAATGATCGAAAAGCTGTCCTCTGTTACACTTCGTGCGGCAGCAACAAGCTATGATTATGATACCGGTATTCATTATGATTTCATAAAAGCGAGAGGAGCGGGCTCCGGAACGGATCGTTTGGGAGAATGGCCCCTGTTCGAATTAAAAGGAATCGAGGATGAAAAATGGCAGCATATTCAGGAGCAGGTGAGAAAGAAGAGCCTTAGCCGGGAAGATCTGGAAGGGACAGATCTGGATCTGCTGGCGGAGGAACTTCTTCGCTTCCGTCTGAATGCAGGGCCGGAAGAGATTTCAGAGGTATATGGGGGACTGGCAGATCTTCCCGCCAGCGTCAGCAATGGCCTGTACTGTATTTGCGATCTGGGAAGCTGGGATAAGACGGCAGAATTTTATGCAGACCGAAGAAGCTGCGAGGAAGCTTTCGAAAGAAGCTATTGCTGGGATTTTGTAGCCTGGGAAAATATGGAAGATCATGAGATCGAAAGCTGGTATAAGAGATTGGATGAGGATCTTTGCGAGCTGCCCTTTGAGAAGGTGGAATAAAGGAAATGAAAAATTCCTACAAATATTTCGAAAACAGGGATTGTGAGTATTATCCCTGTCATGAAGGACAAGAAGAGTTGAACTGTCTTTTCTGTTATTGCCCCATGTATCGCTTTGAGGATTGCCTGGGAAGTCCCCGCTTTATTGAAAGAGGGGAGAAAAAGATCAAGGACTGCAGCGCCTGTTCTTTTCCGCATGTGGCAGAACATTATGAGCAGATTATGCAATTTCTAAGAGAACATAAATAGAGCGGAGCGGACATAATTCCGCTCCGCTCTAGGATAAATCCGGCAGAGTATTTTTGCTGGCTTACTCGCCAAATACTGCGATATAGTCTTTTTTGAATTTCTCGATACCCTGATCAGTCAGCGGATGCTTGGTCATTGTTTCGATTACGCTGTAAGGAACGGTTGCAATATCTGCACCTGCAAGAGCGCAGTCTGTAACGTGAATCGGATTACGAACGGAAGCTGCGATGATCTCGGTTGTGATATCACCGTCGTTTTCGAATGCTGTTACAATCTCTTCGATCAGGTCCACACCGCGAACGTTGATATCGTCCAGACGACCAAGGAAAGGAGAAACGTAAGTTGCGCCAGCCTTTGCAGCAAGAAGAGCCTGGTTTACATTGAAAATCAGAGTAACATTTGTCTTGATGCCCTCTGAAGAAAGAACCTTAACGGCCTTCAGACCTTCTACTGTCATCGGAATCTTTACAATCATATTCGGATGAATCGCTGCAATTTCACGACCCTCAGCGATCATACCTTCTGCATCTTCTGTTGTTGCCTTTACTTCTCCACTGATCGGACCGTCTACAATAGAAGTGATCTCTTTGATTACTTCCTTGAAGTCACGTCCTTCTTTTGCAATCAGGGAAGGATTCGTGGTAACACCACAGATCACACCCATGTCATTGGCTTTACGAATATCATCTACATTAGCTGTATCGATAAAAAATTTCATATTGACCTCCAATCGTCAAAATTCTAACAATGATAAGCTCAATATAGCACGGCTTCATTGACTTTTCAAGGCTTGAACGGTATATTCAAAACTGAGGTAATAGCGCTATGAAGTTTAAAAGAGTGATATTGGCATCAGCCTCTCCCAGACGAAAAGAACTGGTAGGAGAGCTGTTTTCAAAGTTTGAGATCATACCGGCCCGGGGCGAGGAAAGTTATCGGGCAAAGGAGCCGGGAGAGATCGTAAAGGAGCTTTCTCTGCAGAAAGCAGAGGAGGTCTTTAAGCGGGAAAAAGATAAAAGCGAAGGAAGCCTTTTGGTGATCGCAGCAGATACGATTGTCGTCAAAGACGGCAGGATTCTGGGCAAGCCGGCAGATGAAAAAGAGGCTTTTTCTATCTTGAATTCCTTGTCAGGGCAAAGTCATCAGGTTTATACCGGGGTGAGCCTTATATATAAGATAGAAGAAAAAGAATTCTGCAGAAGCTTTTTTGAAGAGACAAAGGTTGTCTTTTGGCCAATGAGTCAGGAGGAGATTCTGGCGTATATTGAAACGAGAGATCCGATGGATAAGGCAGGAGCCTATGGTATACAGAGCGGCGGAAAACGCTATGTGAAAGAGATAGAGGGAGATTATTTGAATGTAGTAGGTCTTCCTCTTTCCCGACTTTATCAGGAGCTGAAGAAGATCACTGGGTAAGAATATAAGGAAGAGAAGGAGCGGGCGCAGAATGCAGGAATGGGATTATGAACTTCAGAAGAAAAGACTGGAGGAACTTGCAAGTTCCGGCCACGTGGCGAGATCCCCGCGGGATCAGAGAATGTCAGCGGTTCTGCTTCCTTTGATTGAAACAGAGAAAGGCTATGAAGTCCTTTTCGAACAAAGATCCCTTGCCTTAAGTGTACAGCCCGGTGATATTTGCCTGCCCGGTGGCGGGATCGAAGAAGGAGAAAGTGCCATGGAGGCAGCCATCAGAGAGACGAGTGAGGAACTTCTTATAAAAAGGGAGCAGATTAAGATCATTTGCCCACTCGATGGAACCTTCGGCCCCGGAGACCGTATTATCTGGCCTTTTCTGGGGATTCTTTCGGATTATAAGGGGAGCTGGTCGGCGGATGAGGTGGATCATACCTTTACAATCCCCCTTTCCTATTTTTTGGAAACAGAACCGGAGAGGTATGAGGCAGAGCAGATCGTGGTGCCAGAAGAGGCTTTTCCTTATGAACTGGTTACAGGAGGAAGAAGCTACCGCTTTCGAAGAAAAAAATACACCTTTCTTTTTTATAAGACGAAGGAAGCGGTGATCTGGGGAGCAACAGCCCGTGTCATACGGGGTTTAACGGAATTCTGGAAATGGAATGTGGAAGGATAAAGATGATATTAGAAACATGGAGTGCAGAAGAAACCGAGGCACTTGGTGAGAAATTAGGACAGGCTGCAAAGGCCTCTTCGGTCTATACCCTGGATGGAGATCTGGGCGTGGGAAAGACTGTATTTTCAAAAGGATTTGCAAAAGGATTGGGAATCAGTGAAGCGATTTCCAGTCCGACTTTTACCATTATACAGGAGTATGAGGAGGGAAGACTGCCCTTTTACCACTTCGACGTCTACCGAATCGGAGATGTTGAAGAAATGGACGAGATCGGATACGAGGATTATTTCTTCGGAGATGGCGTCTGCATGATAGAATGGGGAAGTCTGATTGAGGAGATCCTTCCGGAGGACACGATCAGAGTCGTGATCAATAAGGATCCGGAAAAAGGGTTTGACTATCGAAAGATTCATATAGAAGGGCTGGAAAGATGAAAATACTGGCAATAGACAGTTCGGGATTGGTTGCAAGCGTGGCGGTGATCGAGAATGATACCCTGCTGGCAGAATATACCGTAAATTATAAAAAGACACATTCACAGACGCTTCTGCCTATGTTGGATGAAGTGAAGAAAATGACAGAACTGGATCTGGAAAGTCTGGATGCGGTCGCGATCGCAGCGGGTCCGGGTTCCTTTACGGGCTTGCGGATTGGTGCCGCAACAGCCAAGGGACTTTGTCTTGCTTTGAATATTCCCTTGATCCCGGTGCCGACCGTGGATGCCTTGGCTTATAACTTGGCAGGATCGGCTTCCCTGGTCTGTCCTCTGATGAATGCGAGAAGGAATCAGACCTATACCGGCATTTATCGGTTTGAGGGGAATGAGATGACTGTCTTAAGGGAGCAGTGTGTGCTTTCCCTGGAGGAGATCATAGAAGATCTGAATCAGAGGGAAGGATCTGTTGTATTTTTGGGAGACGGGCTGAGTGTCTTTGAAGAGCAGATCAAAGAGCTTTGCAAACTGCCTTATCGCTTTGCTCCGGCACACATGAGAGAGCAGAGAGCAGGGGCGGTCGCCTATTTGGGAGCAAAGCTTTTTCGGGAAGGAAAGGCGATTTCATCCGATGACTTTGCCCCCACCTATCTTCGTCTTTCCCAGGCAGAGAGAGAACGTCTGGAGAAGGAAAAGAAAGAAGCGGAAATAAAAAAACAAGAGGAAACTGCAAAATGATCCGTTTCATGAAAAAAGAGGATCTGAATCAGGTTGCAGAGCTGGAGGCAAAGTGCATTCAGCAGCCTTGGAGCAGAAATTCCTTTGAAGAAAGTCTGGAAAAAGACTACAGTCTTTTCCTGGTAGCAGAAGAGGGGAAGGTCTGTGCTTATATCGGCCTTTACCTTAGCTATGAGGATGCGGAAATTACAGGAATTGCTGTGCTTCCGGAGAAAAGAAGGCTGGGACTTGGCAAGGCGCTTCTGGAGAAGGCAATAGAACTTACGAGAAAAGGCGGGACGGAGAAAATCCTGCTGGAGGTTAGAAAATCAAATCAGACTGCTCGGGCATTTTATGAAAAAATGGGATTTTGGGAGATCGGACTTCGTCCGAATTTTTATGATTTCCCCAAAGAAGATGCTATTTTGATGCAGCTGGATATAAAGAAATAAGAGGAGTAGAAGATGATAGATGTCTGCCTGTTAGGAACGGGCGGGATGATGCCCCTGCCTTACAGGTGGCTGACATCCCTTTATACCAGGTATAACGGAAAGGTTTATCTGATTGACTGCGGAGAGGGTACGCAGATTGCGATGAAGGAAGCGGGACTGACTTCAAAGCCGATCGATGTGATCTGTTTTACCCATTATCATGCGGATCATATCAGCGGTCTGCCGGGACTTTTATTATCTATGGCCAATGCCGATCGAACAGAAGCGATAGATATGATCGGCCCCAGAGGCTTGGAAAGAGTGGTGGGTGCTTTAAGAATGATTGCGCCGGAGCTTCCTTTTGAAATCCGTTACCACGAATTAAGAGAAAATGAAGAAAGTTTCACCTATGGAGATCTGACGATAGAGGCTTTTCGTGTAAAACACAATGTCGTTTGCTATGGTTATCGCATGAAACTATCCAGAAAAGGCCGCTTTAATCCTGTGGCAGCAGAGGCAGCAGGTATTCCCAAGGTAATGTGGGGCAAACTGCAAAAGGGAGAGACGATAGAGTCAGAGGGCAAGGTCTATAAGCCGGAAATGGTCATGGGGGCGGCCAGAAAGGGAATCAGCCTGACCTATTGTACGGATACAAGACCGGTGGATGCCATAAAAGAGCACGCAAGGAAAGCGGATCTTTTTATCTGCGAGGGCATGTACGGAGAAAAGGAAAAGCTGCCGAAGGCAAAACAAAATCGCCATATGATGATGTATGAAGCGGCTCAGCTTGCGAAGGAGGCAGAGGCAAAGGAACTTTGGCTGACCCATTATAGCCCTTCCCTGAATCATCCGGAAAATTATATGGAAGAAATAAAAGAAATCTTTCCAAACGCTCATGCGGCGAAGGATGGAAAATACAAGACGTTAGCATTTGAAGACGAGGAGCAGTGATCTGCATGTCAGAAAAAGAAGTAAAGATATTAGCGATAGAGAGTTCTTGCGATGAGACGGCAGCAGCAGTGGTTGTAAATGGCAGAGAGGTACTGTCGAATGTGATCTATTCACAGATCGATCTGCATACATTATATGGCGGTGTTGTGCCGGAGATTGCATCCAGAAAGCATATCGAAAAGATCAATCAGGTAATTAAAGAAGCAATGAGACAGGCAGAGTGCACCTGGGAGGATCTGGATGCCATTGCCGTGACCTATGGTCCCGGCCTGGTTGGAGCCCTTCTGGTGGGTGTTGCAGAAGCGAAGGCCATCAGTTTCGCGAAAAACATTCCTCTTGTCGGTGTGCATCATATAGAAGGGCATATTAGTGCCAACTATATTGAAAATAAGGAGCTGGAACCGCCTTTTGGCGCTCTTGTCGTATCCGGCGGACATACCCATCTGGTCAGGGTGAAGGACTACAGAGAATATGAGATTCTCGGAAAAACAAGGGATGATGCGGCCGGAGAAGCCTTTGATAAGGTTGCGAGAGCTATCGGACTTGGCTATCCGGGTGGTCCGAAGATCGAGAAAATCTCCCACGAGGGAAATCCGCATGCCATCGAGTTTCCGAGGGCGAAGATTGCCGACGGACCTTATGATTTTAGCTTCAGCGGCCTGAAGAGCGCTGTCTTGAATTATCTTAATGGCTGCAAGATGAAGAATGCGGAGATCGTTCCGGCGGATGTGGCAGCATCTTTCCAGCAGGCAGTGGTTGATGTGCTGGTCGGAAATGCCAGAAAGTCCATCCGGGAATTTGACTTTAAAGAGTTTGCGATTGCAGGCGGAGTTGCATCGAATCAGACGATCCGGAAGGCAATGGAAGAGATGTGTGAGGAAGAGGGTTTAAAATTCTATCATCCGTCTCCGATTCTTTGCACGGATAATGCAGCCATGATCGGCGCAGCAGCCTATTATGAATACCGAAATGGCGTGCGTAGCGGCCTGGATCTGAATGCTGTCCCAAACCTGAAATTAGGAGAAAGATGATCCTTTGCAGAAAAAAGAGGATCCTTTGAAGAGAGAAAAAGATGTATCGAAATGATGGAAAAAAGGATACTGCGATCATTGTAGCTGGAGGCAGGGGCAGCCGAATGGGGAGCGACCTGCCCAAACAATATATGGAATTAAAGGGCAGACCGGTGATAAGTTATTGCCTGGAAGCCTTTGAAAAGAGCTTTATTGATGAGGTGATCCTGGTAACGGCAGAGGACTTTATAGACTATTGCTGGGAGGAGATTGTCCATAAATATGCCTATCGGAAGGTGAAAAAGATCGTTGCGGGAGGCAGAGAACGCTATCATTCTGTCCAAAAAGGACTTTTGGCAGCAGAAGGCAGCGATTATGTCTATATTCATGACGCAGCGAGGCCTTATCTGACTCAGGAAATGCTGGCACGACTGGCAGAAGGTGTCAGGGAATATGAGGCGGTATCTGCGGCTGTTCCCTCTAAGGATACGATCAAGGAAGCTGATGAGGAGGGCATGTGTGTAAAGGCCTTGGACAGGAGCAGACTTTGGAATATACAGACGCCCCAGGTCTTTTCCTATCCTTTGGTCTGCCGGGCTTTTCGGAATTTAAGGGAAGAAGAGGGCGCCGGCATCACAGATGATACAATGGTAGTTGAGAAATATGCCGGCCACAGGGTAAAACTCGTGGAGGGCTCTTATTGTAATTATAAGATAACGACCCCGGAAGATCTGGTTATCATGGAGGCTTTGCTTTTGGAACGAGAGCGTAGAGGTTAGCTTACCCGGATTGTTTTGTGCTTCGTACTCACGGGATCCGGCCGCTGGCTCAGCTTACCCGGATTGCTTCGTGCTTCGCACTCTCACAATTCGGTCGCCGGCTCAGCTTACCCGGATTGCTTCGTGCTTCGCACTCTCACAATCCGGCTTCCATTCGGATTCTCGCAGGGCTTACGCCCTGCTACATCCTCATGGAAGGGCGTGCCATAAGGTCTGTCCCCCTGGCATGCAAGCATGCAGCGGGACGGACTTTATGGCACTGTAAGCAAAAATAGAAAATTTCTAGTTGACACCAAAGAATATTAATGATAATATCTTTCTTGCGCTGAAAAAATCAGCGCGCCAATTAAATAGATGCGGAGAGGTATCGAAGTGGTCATAACGAGGCGGTCTTGAAAACCGTTTGTCCGAAAGGGCGCGTGGGTTCGAATCCCACCCTCTCCGTTTATATTTTCTTTTATTCAGACACATGGAGAAGTACCCAAGCTGGCTGAAGGGGCTCCCCTGGAAAGGGAGTAGGTCGTTAGTAGCGGCGCGAGGGTTCAAATCCCTCCTTCTGCGTTGCGAAACGCAAGTTTCGATGTACCTTTAAAATTAAAGACTGAATAATACACAAACCCTGAAAATTCTAAAATAAAAGGTCTGGTTTAGACCTTTGGATTTGAGAAAATTCAGAACAAAAACCAAGTAATGAAGGTTTAGGATAAATTAGCCAAGCTAAGTAATCCGGACTTCGATCAACTTTTTAACATGAGAGTTTGATCCTGGCTCAGGATGAACGCTGG
>CAVHNP010000017.1:0-35699 GCA_963637505.1 Prevotella sp. CAG:279 | reverse complement strand
GGTGGCGAGTTTTGTGTCCATAGTAGAGTCCTCCTTGAGAATTTCGTGAAAAGTGGGTTCACACTTTACCCGATTATCTCAATTTTTGGAGTCTGGCAGAAGTCGACGGGTTATTTACCATTTACTTTTTATCGTATAGAAACGAAGTTTCCTATACGATAAAAAAGCCCCGGTGCATAAAAACACCAAGGGCTCTCTTCTATCCTTTAACGGATTTATTACCTATATTAAATTACCAGGCTGTTGCAATATCAAGTGATACGCCGCTGCCGTTTGATACAAATCCACCTGTATCACAAACAATTCCCATGCCGAGGCTGGTCGGAACCAGGGATCCTCTCGGATGTGCGCTCAAATCTGCCGCAACCATAATGTAATCACCAAGCATCTTGCAGCCATCATCACGAACCCAGTAGTCATCTGTATTGCCCATAGAGCGCATGATGCTGACAACACCTGACATATCCAGGTTATAGTAAGTTTCCTTACCACTCGGTCCGTAGTTCACACCTGCAAAAGCTGTCAGGACAGGTCCGTCCCAATCAACTGCAGCTCCCGTATATCCTGCAACTTCATCCTCATTAAAGGTGATATAGTCTCCTGATACACATCCGGTTGCATCGTTGTAAGAAATCAGATACCAGCCGTTTGAATATTCGCCAAGGATCTCTACCTCGCTACCTCTGCTGATTTTGCCGAGGATCTCTCCGTCTGTAGATGCCTCGTCTCTGACTCTGAGTTTTGAAGCTGTTACATAAGCTGTGCTCTCAGCTACATCACTTTCGATCAGCTCTGCTGTATTTGTGTCTTCTGTTGTACTTTCAAGGGCTGTATCAGCATCTGCTGTATCTGCCGCAAGTACCGGGCAGGCCATATACATCGCAGCTGCCATAAAAGTACCTACTGCAAATATTTTTGCTCTCTTCATAAAGTTCCTCCTATATTCTTGATGCCCTTATCACTCTCTCAAAGCACCAATTTTTTCTATCAAGCTCTATCTGCTTAATATTCTTTTTATTTGTTACGAATTTGTTTCATTTTTGTAACATCGAGGATTGTATCAGAAGATTCGCAAAATGTCAAACTTTCCTTTAAAATCAAGGAAAACGTGAATTTCAAAACATTTTTTCATGTTTTTCAATTATCGAAATTCACTCTTTTTCTTAATAATTTCACAATATTTTACATTATTTAAGATTCCCTATCGCTGACTCCTCCTTAGCTTAAGCCTTCCGCTTTATCCTTTCTGAGTCTATTTAAAAACACTTTCCTGCTATGCTGCAGCTGCTGCGATAAGTGCCACAACTCCCACAACTAAAATGATTGGCAGTATAAACAGTGCAAGCCCGAATACGGTTATTGCCAGGCATCCCAGAATTAGCCATCCAATCACTCCAAGGATGCAGCCCAGAATTTTCCCGACTATACGGAATATGAAAAATGTAATTTTAAACAAAATAACCAACATTAAAATAACGATCAACAAACCCAGCATTCTTCTACCTCCTTCTTTTATCTGTGCATTAAGAAATTGGCAAATTTCTTCAACTGCCCCACTATACTTTTAATCTGTTTTCTCTGAATTTTCTTTGATATTATTATCTCCAAAACTTAGTTCCATCATGCTTTATCTTCAAAAAAATAAGCTCGCAAACGCCCATTTTACAAGGCTTTGCGAGCTTTTGATTTTTATTCCAGCTCGATCGTTCCGGGTGGTTTACTCGTAAGATCATACATTACGCGGTTAACTCCCTTTACTTCATTGATGATTCTGCTCATTACTGTCTGCAAAACAGAGAAAGGAATCTCTGCTGCTTCCGCTGTCATGAAATCGATCGTACGAACCGCACGAACAACAACAGCATAATCATAGGTACGCTCATCTCCCATTACGCCGACCGAACGCATATTGGAAAGAGCTGCAAAATACTGATTCGGCATCCAGGGAGCTTCTTCTCCGTGCTCCTCCTGATAGGCCTTGGCAGCTGCATCTACCTCTGTCCGGTAGATATAATCCGCATCCTGAACAATGCGAACCTTCTCAGCCGTAACCTCGCCGATGATACGAATACCCAGTCCCGGACCCGGGAAGGGCTGTCTGAAGACCAGATACTCCGGCAGGCCAAGCTCAAGACCGGCCTTTCTAACCTCATCCTTGAAAAGGTTGCGAAGGGGCTCGATGATCTCCTTGAAATCGACATAGTCAGGAAGACCTCCAACATTGTGATGAGACTTGATCACGGCAGACTCTCCGCCAAGACCTGACTCAACCACATCCGGATAAATTGTTCCCTGTGCCAAAAAATCCACCTTTCCGATCTTTTTGGCTTCTTCTTCAAATACACGGATGAATTCTTCTCCGATGATCTTACGCTTTCTTTCCGGTTCTTCTACACCGGCCAGCTTCGCATAATATCTTTCCTGGGCATTAACTCTGACAAAGTTAATATCAAAATCTCCGTCCGGTCCGAATACACCTTCTACCTCATCGCCTTCGTTCTTTCTCAAGAGGCCATGGTCTACAAAAACGCAGGTCAGCTGCTTGCCGATCGCCTTTGCCAGAAGGGCTGCCAAAACAGAGGAATCCACTCCGCCGGAAAGAGCCAGAAGCACCTTGCCGTCTCCCACCTTTTCACGGATCTCCGTGATCGTATGCTCAACGAAGGAATCCATCTTCCAGCTGCCTTCCGTCTGACAGATATTTCTGACGAAATTGTGAAGGATTTCCTTTCCTCTGACGGTATGCAAAACCTCCGGATGGAACTGAATGGCATAGAGTTTCTTTTTCTCATCTGCTGCTGCCGCAACCGGACAATCCGCTGTATGGGCAATGATCTCAAAGCCCGGTGCTGTCTTGGAGATATAGTCAAAATGACTCATCCAGACAACCGTCTCCTCTTCCACGCCTGCAAAGAGGGAATCCTTACAGCCATCGATAAAGGTTTCTGTTTTACCGTACTCACGAACCGGTGCCTTTTCCACCTTGCCTCCGAGTACATGCTGCATAAGCTGGGCACCGTAGCAAAGTCCCAAAACCGGTATTCCCAGCTCGAATAATTCTTTTGTATAGGTCGGCGCGCCCTCTTCATAGCAGCTGTTGGGGCCGCCTGTGAGGATGATTCCCTTTGGATTCATCGCCTTAATCTGATCGATCGGTGTGCGATAAGAATAAATCTCACAATATACCTGACACTCACGCACACGTCTGGCAACCAGCTGATTATACTGGCCACCAAAATCGATTACTATCACTTTTTCCTGATTCACGACATCTCCTCCTGTCATCCTATCAGTTTCTTTTCGATGTAACCGGGTCTTATCCCTTTTTATCACCTGCTCTTTTAGCAGGCATCAATCGTAGATACCTTAAAGGTAATATCCTCAAGTGCATCCAGAAGTACCTTAGCCGTATCCGTGGCTGTCATTACCGGTACACCGTTTGAAATCGCACAGAAACGGATCTGGTTCTCCGGATCATCCTGTGTCGTCATATTTCTGACATCACCGGTATTTACCACATAGGTCACATAGCCCTGACGGATTCTCTCACAGATATCCTCCAGACCATTATGCTCCATATCAACCGCATGGGTACGGATTCCGTTTGCTTTCAGCAGTTCTGCTGTCTCTTTTTCTGCCTCAATATTGAAGCCAAGCTGATAGAAGCGTCTGATCAAAGGAAGAGTCTCGTCTTTCTCCCTCTCTCCGATCCAGGCAAAGACCGTACCATAGTTCTGCATACGGGTACCGGATGCCTGCAGAGCCTTATACATTGCTCTCATCAGCTGGTCATCATAACCGATCGCCTCACCGGTAGACTTCATTTCCGGTGAAAGTCGGATATCCATTCCCTGCAGCTTCGCAAAGGAGAAGGCCGGAACCTTTACATACCATCTGCTTCTCTCCGGTGCGATCAAATCGGTAATGCCCTGATCACGCAGGCTCTCTCCCAGCATAACCCTGGTTGCAATCTCCGGCAGGTCGTAACCGGTTGCCTTTGAAAGGAAGGGTACTGTTCTGGAAGAGCGGGGGTTTACCTCAATGATGAAGACTCTCTGCTTGTCATCAACGATAAACTGAATATTGTAGAGACCCTTGATGCCGATGGCAATACCGAGCTTCTCAGTATAATCCACCAGAACGTCCTTTACCTCCTGGGAAAGGGTTGCCGGCGGGTAAATGCTGATGGAGTCTCCGGAATGGACACCGGTTCTCTCAACCAGCTCCATGATGCCCGGAATAAATACATGCTCTCCGTCACATACCGCATCTACTTCTACTTCCTTACCGCGTACATAATGGTCAACCAATACCATATGGTCTGTATCCATCTGTACGGCAGTATTCAGGTAATATTCCAGCTCTTCGTCGTTTTCTACTACACGCATGGCTCTTCCGCCCAATACAAAGCTGGGACGTACCAGAACCGGATATTCGATCTCGTTCGCTGTGCGGATACCATCCTCGATCGTTGCGACCGCTCTGCCCTCCGGCTTCGGAATCTCCAGATCATCCAGAAGCTTTTCGAAGACATCCCTGTCCTCTGCCCTGGTGATCGCATCACAGTCCGTACCGATGATCGGTACATTTTTCTCCTTTAAGGGCTCTGCCAGATTGATCGCTGTCTGACCGCCGAGAGATACTACTACGCCCTTTGGTTTTTCCAGTTCCAGGACATTCATTACATCTTCGATGCAAAGAGGCTCAAAATAGAGCTTATCTGCCATGGTATAATCCGTTGAAACTGTCTCCGGGTTGTTATTGATCAGAATCGCCTCATAGCCGCGTTCCTGAATGGTCTGCACCGCATGTACGGTAGAATAATCGAATTCGACACCCTGACCGATTCGGATCGGACCGGAGCCGAGTACAACGATCTTTTCTTTTCCGGAGCTGAAATCAGCCTCATTCTCATCCTCATAGGTAGAATAAAAATAAGGAATATAGCTCTTAAACTCGCTGCTGCAGGAATCTACCATCTTGTAGATCGGGAAAATCCGATGCTCCTTACGAAGGGCAAAGATCTCCTCTTCCTTCATGTCCCAAAGTCTGGCTACTTCTGCATCAGAGAAGCCCATCTTCTTGGCATCCTTCAGCCATTCGATATCGCCCTTGTGCTCCTCAAGCGCCTTCTCCTCATCTGCAATCTCCTTGAGCTTCCAGATAAACCAGGCGTCAATGCCTGTTGCCTTGCAGATCTGCGGAATATCCGCGTCTCTTCTTAAGAGCTCCATCACAGCGTAAATACGCTCATCTGTTCCAAGGGAAATGTATTTCATCAGACTCTGGCTGGATTCTGACTCAAATCTCGGCATATAAGGTGCCTTTAAGCCAATCTCCAGAGATCTGACCGATTTCAGAAAGCTCTCCGAGAAGGTTCTGCCGATGCCCATTACCTCACCGGTTGCCTTCATCTGGGTTCCCAGTCTCTGGTCTGCTTCCGCAAACTTATCGAAGGGGAATCTGGCCATCTTAGTAACAATATAGTCGAGTGCCGGCTCAAAGGAAGCCGGTGTATTGGCAAGCTGGATTTCATCCAGTGTCATGCCGACAGCAATCTTGGCTGATACACGTGCGATCGGATAGCCGCTGGCCTTGGATGCCAGGGCAGAAGATCTGGAAACACGGGGGTTAACCTCGATTACATAATAGTTAAAGGAGTTCGGATCCAGAGCGAACTGTACATTACAGCCACCCTCGATCTCCAGTGCACGAATAATCTTCAGGGCACTGTTTCGGAGCATATGATACTCCTTATTGGTCAGGGTCTGAGAGGGGCAGACAACGATGGAATCACCTGTATGAATTCCGACCGGATCCAGGTTTTCCATGTTACAAATGGTGATCGCCGTATCGTTATGATCTCTCATTACCTCATACTCGATCTCCTTGTAACCCTTTACGCTCTTCTCCAGCAGAACCTGATGTACCGGCGAGATGGCAAGGGCATGGCGAAGCATTTCTTCTACTTCGTCCATACTGTTTACGAAACCGCCGCCTGTTCCGCCCAGGGTGAAGGCAGGACGGATAACAAGGGGAAGTCCCATCTCCTTTGCTGCCTTTACACCTTCTTCAATAGAGGTAATGATCTCAGAAGGAAGCACCGGCTCGCCGATCCTCTCGCAGAGCTCCTTAAAAAGCTCTCTGTCCTCTGCTGCTTCAATACTCTCTCTCTTGGTTCCGAGCAGCATGGTATGGCATTCATCCAGAACGCCCTTCTTATCCAGCTGCATGGCAAGATTCAGTCCCGTCTGACCGCCAAGTCCCGGCACGATCGCATCCGGTCTTTCGAAGCGGATGATCCTTGCCAGATATTCTAAGGTCAGCGGTTCCATATATACCTTATCTGCAATCATCGGATCCGTCATAATGGTTGCCGGATTGGAATTGCAGAGAATGACTTCATATCCTTCTTCTTTCAAAGCAAGGCAAGCCTGTGTTCCTGCATAATCAAACTCTGCCGCCTGTCCAATGACAATCGGGCCGGAGCCGATAACCATGATTTTTTTCAGATCTGTTCTCTTTGGCATTTATTCTTCCCCTGCTTTCTCTTTTTTGTACTGCTGCATCCATCTGATAAAACGGTCAAAAAGGTAACCGGAATCCTCCGGTCCCGGAGCTGACTCCGGATGATACTGAATACCGAAGCATCTGTCCTTCATGCAGGCAACCCCTTCTACGGTTGCATCCAGCAGGTTATAGTGTGTCATATCGAGATCTGTATTTTCCAGGCTTTCCCGGTCTACTGCATAGGAATGGTTCTGAGAAGTAATCTCAATCTTTCCTGTCATCAGATCCTTGACAGGATGATTGCCTCCTCTGTGTCCGAAATGCAGCTTATAGGTTTTTGCTCCATAGGCAAGAGAAATCATCTGGGAGCCCAAACAGATACCGAAGATCGGAATCTTACCGCGAAGCTCACGGATCAGTTCGATTACCTGCGTCACATCCTCGGGATTGCCGGGGCCGTTCGAGATCAGGATTCCGTGCGGATTTGCCTTCATGATCTCCTCAGCCGTCGTATCATAGGGGAAGATGGTAACATCGCAGTCTCTCTTCACCAAAGAGCGGATGATATTGTGCTTTACGCCACAGTCGATCAAGGCCACCTTGAGTGCCTTAGATGAAGGCTTGGAAGACTGCATCATCCATTTTTTCTTGCTGGAAACACGGGGAACGGCATCATGCCAGATCGGTGTCTCGGCAATGATCCGAAGGGCCTCTTCCTTACTTGTCTCCATATCAGTAATGTAAGCACGGCAGGTTCCGTGCTCACGAATAATCCTTGTCAGCTTTCTGGTGTCAACACCTTCGAGTCCAAGGATCCCATATTTTTTCATGACATCATCCAGGCTTTTGTCAAGTCGAAAATTAGACGGCTTCTGACATAGCTCCCGTACTACCATACCACTGACAGACGGTGTCTTTGTCTCATTGTCATCTCTGTTCATGCCATAATTTCCGATCAGAGGATAAGTCATAACTACCGCCTGATCCGTATAAGACGGGTCAGACAGGATCTCCTGGTAGCCAACCATGGAAGTATTAAATACCAGTTCGACAACCTTCGATCCTTCTGCTCCGAAGGCGTAGCCATCATACTCTTCTCCGGTTTCCAGAATCAGCTTTCTGTTCTTTTCTCTAATCATTCTATTTATTCCCTTCCTGCTGAGAGCGGCATATCAAAACGATTCTTTGCATGCTCGCCCGGTACCTCTGTAGGATAGTTTCCATCAAAACATGCAGCACAATAATCATCATGTCCCACAAGCTCGCAAAGACTTTCCATCGGCAGATAGGCAAGCGAATCTGCCCCGATCAGATCAGCAATCTCCGGAACGGTATGCTGATTTGCGATCAGGTGATCACTTGAATCTACATCAGTACCATAATAACACGGATGACGGAACGGTGGGGCAGTAATTCTCATATGAACCTCTTTTGCCCCTGCTTCCTTGATCAGCCTGATGATACTCTGACTCGTTGTTCCTCTTACGATCGAATCATCGATCATAACGATCCTCTTGTCCTTAACGACCTCCCGGATCGGATTCAGCTTAATCCTTACCTTCTCCATACGGTTCTTCTGTCCCGGTGAAATGAAGGTTCTTCCGATATATTTATTCTTTACAAAGCCCATTCCATAGGGAATGCCGGATTCCTCGGCATAGCCAAGAGCCGCATCCAGACCGGAGTCCGGTACACCGATGACAAGATCTGCATCAACCGGTGCCTGCTTTGCCAGGATCGCGCCTGCTTTTCTTCTTGCCGCATGTACACTAACACCCTCAATCTCGGAATCTGTTCTTGCAAAATAAATATATTCGAAGATACAGATCTTATGAGGAGCCGTATTGCAGTAATCCTTAAAGCTTGTTACGCCTTTTTCCGAGAAGAGGATCAGCTCTCCCGGCTCAACCTCCCGGATTTTTTCTGCTCCTACGGATGCCAGGGCACAGTCCTCCGATGCGATCACATAAGCGCCATCCTCTGTCTGTCCATAGCACAACGGCCGAAAGCCGTGCGGGTCACGCACGGCAATCATTTTCGTCGGAGACATTAAAATAAGAGAAAATGCTCCGTCAAATTCTTTAATTGAAGCCAGGGCGGCCTGCTCGATCGATGGGGTAACAAGACGCTTACGAATCAAAATATGAGCGATGATCTCTGTATCATTCGTAGAATGAAAGATCGCGCCCTCTGTTTCCAGCTTATCTCTCAGCTTCCAGGCATTTGCCAGGTTACCGTTATGTGCTACTGCCAGCCTTCCTTTTTTATGATTTACAATCATCGGCTGTGCATTTTCACGGTTGGTCTCACCGCTTGTGCCATATCTGACATGTCCTACAGCCATCGTTCCCATAGGAAATTTAGCCAGCTGTTCTGCACCAAACACATCGCTGACAAGTCCCAAATCTTTGTGAGAATAGAAAAGTCCATCATCATTTACTACGATTCCGGCACTTTCCTGCCCCCTATGCTGAAGCGCATACAGTCCGGTATAGACTGTATGCGCTACATTTCTGCGATTTGGTGAATAAATGCCCATTACGCCACATTCTTCATGTAAGTTGCCCAACTTCAATCTCCTTTCAGCTTACACTCTACGACGAGGCCTACATCGTCGTATAGCCCATTAAGTATTCGTCCACCTCTTTTGCACATGCTCTTCCTTCTGCAATGGCCCATACAACCAGGGACTGTCCTCTGTGCATATCACCCGCTGTAAACACCTTATCGACGGAAGTCTTGTAAGAACCTTCTTCTGTTTCGATGGTTCCTCTCTGTGTGCATTTTGTTTCAAAAGCCTCAGCAGTATAGGATTCACAACCGATAAATCCGGCTGCGATCAGAAGCAGCTTGCAGGGAAGTTTCTTCTCTGATCCTGCTACTTCTTCCATTTTGCCGTTCGCAAAGCTAACCTTTACTGTTGTTACGGCCCGAAGAGCTCCTCTTTTATCTGTATGGATCTCTTTTATGGTTGTTTCAAAGACTCTCGGATCATGACCGAAGACGGCAATCGCTTCCTCATGACCGTAATCTGTCTTTTTCACAAGCGGCCATTCCGGCCATGGATTACTTTCTGCTCTAACCTCCGGTGAAGCCGGCATCATTTCAAGGGCCGTTACGGACTTGCATCCCTGGCGGATCACGGTTCCGATACAGTCATTACCGGTATCGCCACCGCCGATCACGATGACATCCTTGCCCTTGGCATTGATATATCCGCCTCTTCTTTCAAGTGCTTCGACACTCAGATCGTCACTCTCTAAGAGGCTCTTGGTATTTGCAGTAAGGAAATCTACAGCATAATGTACACCTTTTACCTCGTTCGGGTCAACCCCTGCGAGCGGTCTTGGTCGTTTTGCACCGCAAGAAAGTACTACGGCATCATATTCTTTCTTTAATTCTTCGGCTGTAATGTCTACTCCGACATTAACATTGGTCTTAAAAACAAGACCTTCCTTTTCCATCAGCTCCTGTCTTCTCTTAATGACAGACTTGTCTAATTTCATATTCGGGATGCCGTACATCAGAAGTCCGCCGATCCTGTCTTCTCTTTCGTAGACGGTTACGGAATGTCCTCTCTTGTTCAGCTGATCCGCTACTGCCAGACCTGCCGGTCCGGATCCGATGACCGCAACCTTCTTTCCGCTGCGAAGTGCCGGAATCTGCGGCTTCACATCGCCGTTTGCAAAGGCTGCCTCGATCAGATATTTCTCATTATCGTGTACCGTTACCGGATCTCCGTACTGTCCGCACATGCAGGCCTTCTCGCAAAGAGCCGGGCAGACACGACCGGTAAATTCCGGGAAGTTGCTGGTCTTCAGAAGTCTTGAAGCAGCGAACTCCAGGTTACCTTTATAAATCTGATCATTCCATTCCGGAATGAAATTGTGAAGGGGACATCCTGTTACCATGCCCTTCAGCTTCAAGGCTGACTGGCACATCGGCACACCGCAGTTCATACAGCGGGCTGCCTGTCTTCTTCTTTCTTCCTCATTCGGAGAGGTCTTAAACTCCTCAAAATTCCTGATTCTCTGAAGAGCAGGAATATTTTCATTTTCATTTCTCTGGTATTCCAGAAATCCTGTATCTTTTCCCATGATCTTCCTCCAATCAGCCTGCTGCCACTTCATTAAATGCTTCTACAAGTGCATCCTCATGCGGGATACCCTGTTCCTCATACTTACTGATCACAGAAAGCATCTTCTGATAATCTCTTGGAACAATCTTCTTGAAGCTCGGAATATAGGAATCGAAATTTTCCAGGATCTTCTTGCCTCTTGCAGAATCTGTTTCTTTTACAAAATCCTGCAGGATTCTTCTGAGTTCTTCTATATCATATTTTTCTGTCAGCTCTTCGAGCATATCCATATCCTTGTTCATTCTTCTGTAAAGAGAATGATCTTCATCAAGGACATAGGCAATACCGCCGCTCATACCGGCTGCGAAGTTCTTGCCTGTCGGACCGAGGATAACAGCAAGACCGCCTGTCATATATTCCAGACCATGGTCGCCGACCCCTTCTACAACTGCAAGGGCACCGGAGTTTCTGACACAGAAACGCTCACCGGCTTTACCGCTTACGTAAATCTTTCCTTCTGTTGCACCATAGAGAGCCACGTTTCCGATGATGGTATTATCGCTTGCCTCATAGGCTGCATTTTCCTCCGGACGAACGATCAGTTTTCCGCCAGAAAGTCCTTTTCCGAATCCATCATTGGCATCGCCATAGAGCTTTAAAGTAAGTCCCTTCGGGGCAAAGGCACCAAAGGACTGGCCGCCGCTTCCATGGCAGGTGATCACATAGCTGTCCTCTTCCAGCTTATTGCCGAAATGTCTTGTGATCTCACTTCCGAAAATGGTACCGAAGGAACGGTCGATATTGGTCACATGCAGCTCGATCTGACCCTTTGCCTCCTTCTTGGAACCTTCCAGGCTCTTCTCAAAGGCCGGCAGGAGAACGGATTCATCCTTTGTCTTCTCCAGTTCAAAGTCATAGACATGTTCCGGAACAAAGTGTCTCTGCATGCCTTCTTCCGGTTTCTTTAAGAGCTTATCAAAGTCGATCAGCTTCGCACGCTCGATTGGGAGATCTTCTCTCTTTCTCAGGCAATCGGTTCTGCCGACCATCTCTTCTACGCTGCGGAAACCAAGCTGAGCCATGTATTCCCGCATTTCCTGAGCGATGAAATACATGAAGTTGATAACATGCTCCGGCTTTCCTGCGAAATGCTTTCTCAGCTCCGGATTCTGTGTTGCCACACCAACCGGGCAGGTATCCTTTGAACATACCCTCATCATCATACAGCCAACGCAAACAAGGGGTGCCGTTGCAAAGGCAAATTCCTCTGCTCCGAACAGTGCAGCCTTAACGACATCCAGACCGGTCATCAGCTTACCGTCTGTTTCCAGAACGACCTTATCTCTCAGTCCGTTTTCAACCAGAGTCTGATGTGCTTCTGCCAGACCAAGCTCCCAGGGAAGTCCTGCATGATGTACGCTGGAGAAAGGAGCTGCTCCTGTACCTCCGTCATAACCGGAAACCAGAATAACCTGGGCACCTGCCTTGGCAACACCGCTGGCAATGGTTCCGACACCGGATTCTGCTACCAGTTTTACAGAGATTCTGGCCTGTCTGTTGGCATTTTTCAGATCGTAGATCAGCTGAGCCAGATCCTCGATCGAATAAATATCATGATGCGGCGGCGGGGAGATCAGGGTTACACCCGGTGTGGAGTAACGGATCTTTGCAACATGCGGATATACCTTCTTGCCCGGAAGATGTCCGCCTTCACCCGGTTTTGCTCCCTGCGCCATCTTGATCTGGATTTCTTTTGCAGAGCAAAGATAAGCAGAGGTTACGCCGAATCTTCCTGATGCGACCTGTTTGATTGCTGAATTTTTCTCTGTTCCGAAACGCTCCGGTCTCTCTCCGCCCTCACCGGTATTGGACTTTCCTCCGATCCGGTTCATGGCAATAGCCAGAGTCTCATGTGCCTCCTGGGAAAGAGATCCGTAGGACATGGCACCTGTCTTAAAGCGTTTTACAATGCTTTCTACCGGTTCAACCTCTTCGATCGGAACCGGATCACCTGCCGGAACCAGATCCAGCAGATTTCTGAGGGTGAAGAGTTCATCCTCATTATCCAGCATTGCTGTATATTCTTTAAATCTCTTATAATCTCCGTTTCGTACGGCCTGCTGCATGGCAATAATCGTTTCCGGACGATAGAGATGTTCTTCCTTATCCTCTCCGCTTCTCAGCTTATGGAAGCCGATAGAATCAATGGAGGGATTTACGCTGAGTCCCATCGGATCAAAGGCTCTGTCATGATGCCAGAGGACATCCTCTCCGATCTCTTCGATCCCGATACCGCCAACCTTGCTGACAACACCGGCGAAGTAAGTATCTACCAGTTCCTGGGAAAGGCCAACTGCCTCAAAGATTCTGGCTGACTGATAGGACTGAAGGGTGGAAATACCCATCTTTGCAGCGATCTTTGTTACACCGCTGATCAAAGCATGGTTATAATCATCGATTGCTGTATGGTAATCCTTATCCAGGACTCTTCTGTCGATCATCTCGGAGATGCATTCGTGAGCCAGATAGGGGTTGACTGCTCGGGCACCAAAGCCAAGGATCACTGCTACCTGATGTACATCACGGATCTCACCGCTTTCCAGAACCAGAGAAACCTTGGTTCTCTTCTTGGTACGGATCAAATGCTGCTCTACCGCAGATACTGCCAAAAGAGAAGGAATCGGTGCATGGTTTTCATCCACGCCTCTGTCGGAAAGGATAATGATATTTTTGCCGTTTGCCGCTGCATGATCCACTGCAAGACAGAGCTGATCAACCGCTCTCTTCAGAGGAGTATGCTTATAGTATAAAAGAGATACTGTCTGGCAGCGGAAGCCCGGTTCATCCAGAGCACGGATCTTCATCAGATCGGTACCGCTTAAGACCGGATTATTTACTTCCAGGACACGACAGTTCTCACTCTTTTCATTCAGAAGGTCACCGTCAGATCCGATATAGACGGTGGTATCGATCACGACCTTCTCTCTCAGGGAGTCAATCGGCGGATTGGTTACCTGAGCAAAGAGCTGTTTGAAATAATGATAGAGGGACTGGTGCTGCTTAGAAACAACGGCCAGGGGAACATCATGACCCATGGACACAGTCGGCTCTACGCCGTTTTCTGCCATCGGAATCACATTCTCCATCACATCCTCATAGGAATAGCCGAATACCTTCAGCAGCTTATCTCTCATTTCCTGTGTATGATAGGGAACCTTTTTATTCGGAATCCGAAGATTACGCAGGTGGAGAAGGTTCATGTCGAGCCACTCTCCATAGGGGCTTCTTGCCGCATAATATTTCTTGCATTCATCATCGGATATAATTTTCTTACGTTTGGTATCAATTACCAGGAGCTTCCCCGGCTCCAGTCTTGATTTCTTAACGATATGCTCTGCCGGAATATCCAGTACGCCAACCTCAGAAGAAAGAATGACTCTTCCGTCATCTGTTACGTAATATCTGGAAGGTCTTAAACCATTTCTGTCCAGAGAAGCACAGACGGTATCACCATCGGAGAAAAGAAGGGCTGCAGGTCCATCCCAGGGCTCCATCATGGTTGCGTAATAATGATAGAATTCTTTTCTTTCCTGTGACATCGCATCGTTATTTTTCCATGGCTCCGGAACGGTGATCATCATTGCCAGAGGCAGATCCATGCCGTTCATATAGAGGAATTCCAGGGTATTATCCAGCATAGCGGAATCGGATCCGGATGCCGTGATAACCGGGAAGATCTTGTCCTTTTCCTCTTCCATGGTGGTCAGATTCATCGTCTCTTCACGGGCAAGCATACGGTCGGCATTACCGCGGATCGTATTGATCTCACCGTTGTGAGCGATCATCCTGTAAGGATGCGCCCTGTTCCAGGACGGTGTTGTGTTCGTTGAGAATCTGGAATGAACCAGAGCGATCGCTGATTCGTATTCCGGATCCTGAATATCTTCATAAAATTCTCTCAGCTGTGTTACCAGGAACATGCCCTTGTAAACAATCGTCCTTGAGGAAAGAGAACAGATGTAAGTATCTACATTACTCTGCTCAAACTCTCTTCGGATCGTATACAGCTTTCTGTCAAATTCGAATCCCTTTTCGCAGTCATCCGGCCTTGCAATAAAGCACTGCTGGATCTCGGGCATACATTCTACCGCTGCCTCGCCAAGGATTTCCGGATGCGTAGGAACCTTACGCCAGCCTAAAAACGTAAGTCCTGCCTTTTCTGTAATCACCTGGAGAAGACGCATGGCGAAAGTTCTTGTCAGGGTATCCTGGGGCAGAAAAAACATTCCTACACCATAATCCCCTTCCTCCATTTCCGGCATTCCGGCCTCAGCCATTGCCTTTTTGAAAAAGGAATGGCTGATCTGTGCAAGAATACCGACACCGTCTCCGACCTTACCGCTTGCATCCTTACCGGCTCTGTGTTCCAGTCTTTCTACAATGGTCAGGGCGTCGTCCAGGACTTTATGGTCTTTATGTCCATCAATGTTTGTGATCATTCCGATGCCGCAGGCATCACGATCCATACTATAGTTAACGCTCATGCTTTTTTACCTTTCAGATTTTTCTTTATTATCTCAGAGAGAAGAGCAGCTGTCCATATGTTGCATAAGGCAGATAGCTGTCCGGTACCTGAGTCTCAGCCGCATCTACATGGGCTCTTAAGTTTTCCATATCTGCAAGTACGGTTGCCTGATAGAACTTAGCCTGCTCCAGAGAATCCTCAAGAGTCTCTGCCTTTTCTGTATCCGCTGCAAGAACTGCCAGCAGATCAGAGATCTGCTTTGTTTCGTCTTCCAGGGAACCAAGGATCTCTGTTTCCCACTTGCACTCTGCACTCGGGAGAACGCTTCTTCTGGAGATCACTTCTTCTGACAGATCCTTCATATAGCTTGTTACGCCAAGAGCAAACTCTTTTCTAACCATTTCCTGAAGAGTAAGGGACTCGATATGGATTGCCTTGGAGTAGTTCTCAAGGATGATCTCATAACGGCTTTCCAGCTCTTCTTTTGTATATACACCGAACTTCTCGAACAGTTCTACACTCTTCTCGGAAATCATTCTCGGAGCTGCATCCGGAAGGGATTTGAGGTTATCAAGGCCTCTTCTCTCTGCTTCCTCAACCCACTCGTCTGTATATCCGTTTCCGTCGAAGAGGATCTTCTTATGTGCATCTAAGAGGTCCTTCAGGATCTTCTTTACACCTGCATCTCTCTCATCCTCGGGAAGGGCTGCCAGTTCTGCATAAATATCAGCCAGAACATCAGCTACAGCTGTATTCAGGATGATGTTAGGATCTGCAACAGAGAGGGAAGAGCCCGGCATACGGAACTCGAACTTGTTTCCTGTGAATGCGAAAGGTGAAGTTCTGTTTCTGTCTGTTGTATCCTTTGTGATAGACGGCAGGAGGTGAGTTCCAAGTTCCATCTGAGTCTTGCCTTCAGACTTGAATACTTCTCCCTTATCTACTGCATCAAGGATTGCACTGAGCTCATCACCGACAAAGATAGAAATGATTGCAGGAGGTGCCTCATTTGCGCCCAGTCTGTGATCGTTTCCAACTGATGCTACAGAAACACGCATCAGATCGGAATATTTGTCAACTGCTGCGATAACAGCCAGAAGGAATACCATAAATACCTTGTCATCAGCCGGCTTCTTGCCCGGATCCAGAAGGTTTCTTCCTGTATTTGTACTGATAGACCAGTTGTTGTGTTTACCGGAACCGTTGATACCCTCAAAAGGCTTCTCATGCAGAAGGCAGGCCATACCGTGCTTGTCTGCAACCTTTTTCATTATTTCCATCATCAACTGGTTGTGATCTGCTGCAATATTGGAGTTTTCGAAAATCGGTGCAAGCTCATGCTGAGCCGGAGCAACCTCATTGTGCTTTGTCTTTGCCGGAATACCAAGCTTCCAGAGTTCCTCATCCAGGTCATGCATGAATTCAGATACCTTGGGTTTGAGAACACCGAAATAGTGATCCTCCATCTCCTGTCCCTTGGAAGGAAGGGCACCCATCAGAGTTCTGCCTGTCAGAACAAGATCCTTTCTGGAAAGATATTCTTCTTTATCGATCAGGAAGTATTCCTGCTCGCTTCCGACTGTTGTATTTACATGTGTTACATCTGTTTCACCCAGGATATTCAGAAGCTTTACAGCCTGCTCGCTGAGTGCTTCCATAGATCTGAGCAGAGGTGTCTTTTTATCCAGTGCCTGTCCGCCATAAGAGCAGAATGCAGTCGGAATATAAAGGGATTCATCCTTGATAAAAGCCGGTGAAGAAGGATCCCATGCTGTATATCCTCTTGCCTCGAATGTTGCTCTCAGTCCGCCTGACGGGAAGGAGGATGCATCCGGCTCGCCCTTTACAAGCTCTTTTCCTGAGAATTCAAGAATCACTCCGCCATTATCTGTCGGAGAAATAAAACTATCATGCTTTTCTGCAGTAAGACCGGTCAGCGGCTGGAACCAATGTGTAAAATGTGTTGCACCATGCTCTACAGCCCATTCCTTCATCACTGCTGCTACTGTGTTTGCGACATCAAGCGCGAGTTCTCCGCCTACTACCTGCGCGTTCTTAACAGCCTTATAAACGTCCTTCGGAAGGCGTTCCTTCATCACGCTGTCATTAAATACAAGGCTTCCATAAGCTTCAGGGATGTTCTTCATAAAGTTCCTCTCTTTCTGTCTGCCGCTTTGCGGCTTCCTCTGTGCTTTAAAATTCCTTTTTTACTGCAACTGCACTTTTTCGGCTTGCCTAACATTATTAGTGTTTCTTACGCAATCTGCGAAAAATGACATAAAAAAAAGGCACTTTCAGAAACTTTAAAAGTTTCTGAAAGCGCCTTTGCTCTTTAACAAGTTACAACTTTTCATGGTAAGTGTCAAGAGCTATTTTGTATCCAGTTCAGATTCTATTTAGAATTACCAAGGAATGTCAAAAAAAGCCATTCCTTTCCCGACTATATGCCTTAATCGTCTGCAAGCTGAGCAATGATCCTCTGACAGACCTCCTTCTTGCTGACAGACTCATTCATCGCCATCTGCTCCAGATGACTGTGGGCCTGAGCCTCTGTCATACCGCGTCTTTCCACAAGAAGGCACTTTGCTCTGGTCACAATACCAACCTCATCAAGTTTCTTTCGAAGCCTGCGGTTCTCATCTTCCATCATCATAATACGGATTCGCATATTATTCAGCATGGACGCTGCCTCTAACAGTACCTGCTTCTTTACCGGCTTGGTCAGAACAAAAATACCGGCTCCTTCTGTTCTGTAAGCGATCTGGTTATAGCTGTCCGGCTTCACCAAAAGCATTCCGTTCAGCCTTGCGTTTCTGCTAACCAGTTCGATCAAAGACTCCACTCCCGATTCATCCGGAAGGGGGGTATTTACAAGAAGAACATCAAAAGGAGAAGTAGACAACTTCTGTTTTGCAGCTGTCATTGTCTGAGCGACCGTGACAGAATTGAAAACGCCCTGCAGGATAGCCTTGATGACATTGGCTGCTGCCATATCACTCGAGACGATCAGCACGTTTGTTTTCACTCTTGCCATATTATCTTTCCTTTATTGCTTTTTTGTAGGCCGCCAAACATCTTTTCGGAACATATTTATTGACGAAGTCACTGTTCTTTGCACAGTGAAGGGCTTCTTCAATATTCTGCGGGAGCTTTTCCAATCCCGCTGTTTCCTCCGGATCTGCATTAAAAAGATCTGCATCTGTCGCCTCCGGCAGTTCGATCTTCTCTTCCAGTCCTTCCAGACCTGCCCGAATCAAAAGAGACAAAGCCAGATAAGGATTTGCCTTCGGATCCGGAGAACGCAGTTCGAATCTTGTTCTTCCGCTCGGGTCAGCCGGAATACGGATCAGCTGGGACCGGTTTTCCCTGGACCAGCTGATATACTGGGGCGCCTCAAATTCGCCAAAACGGTCATAGGATTCCCTGACCGGATTCAGGAAAAGAGTAATATCTTTAATATAATGAAGCACGCCTGCCATAAAATGCATGGTCTGCTCCTCTGTTTCCAGGGAAATATTCAGGTGCATGCCATTTCCCGGGTGGTCTCTTAAGGGCTTTGGTGAAAAATCAGCCCAATAGCCACTGCTGTCTGCAATGTTGGCAACCGCCCACTTAAAAGTGGAGGTATTATCTGCAGCTGTTAAGGCATCGCTGTAATGAAAATCGACTTCGCTCTGGCCGGGGCCGGACTCATGGTGAGAAGTTTCCGGTGTAATGTCCATATCAAAAAGAGCAAAGCAGATATCTCTTCTCAGATTTTCTCCCCGGTCTTCCGGTGCTGTCGCCATATAGCCTGCATGGTCGATCGGCAGATTTGTTCTCTCTCCGTTCTCATCCAGCTTGAAGATATAGAACTCTACCTCCGTTCCGACTTCTACGAAAACACCCTTTTTCTTTGCCTCTTTTACCGCCTGCTTCAGCATATAGCGGGTATCCTTTTCAAAGGGGCTTCCGTCCGGATAAACGATATCGCAAAATACGCTGACAACCTTTCCGTCCAGGGGTCTCCAGGGTACCAGGGAAATGGTATCCAGATCCGGCTTCAGAAAAAGGTCACTTTTGGCTCCCTGTCCGAATCCATTGATCATGGAAGCATCAAAAGAGATCCCGTATTTGCATGCTCTGGTGATCTCTGAAGGTAATACGGATATATTTTTCTGGTTTCCAAATACATCAAAAAAGACCAGCTTGATAAACTGCACGTCTTCCTCCTCAATGAATTCGACAAAATCCGAATAGGTCCTTGACATGTCCTCATCCCTTTCTTTTTTATTCAAAGAGCCGCTGGATGGCGGCTCTTTTATCTATTTGCTCAATCTCCTGCCCCGGCTTTAGATCCGCCGGTTTTGATCCTTCTGCGCTCCTGCGCCTTCGGATCAGTTGTTTTCCTGATGATAGTTCTTTGCAGCCTCTACCAGTCCGTGGAAAAGAGGATGTACTCGGTTCGGTCTGGACTTAAACTCCGGATGCGCCTGGGTACCGATGTAGAAAGGATGATCTGTTACTTCCACCATCTCTACGATCCTGCCGTCCGGAGAAATACCGGACAGTTTCATGCCGGCACCTTCCATCTGATCCCTGAACTCGTTGTTAAACTCATATCTGTGTCTGTGGCGCTCTGAGATCTCGCTCTTGCCATAAACCTCATATGCCTTAGAGCCTTCTGCCAGAACGCAGGGATATGCGCCCAGACGCATGGTTCCGCCAAGGTCTGTTACATGTTTCTGCTCCGGCATCAGATCGATGACCGGATGCATGGTAGCGGAATTCAGCTCTGAACTGTTTGCATCATGCATCTGCAGAACATTTCTCGCAAATTCGATCACTGCCATCTGCATACCGAGACAAATGCCAAGGAAGGGGATCTTTCTTGTTCTGGCATACTCTGCTGCCATGATCATTCCCTCTGTGCCTCTCACGCCGAAACCACCCGGAATGATCATACCGTCAATTCCTGCCAGTTCCTTCTCGATATCCTGCTTCTCGAGTTCCTCGGAATCGATCCAGCGGATATTGACATTTACCTTTTCTTCAAAACCACCGTGATGCAGAGCCTCTACAACGGACAGATAAGCATCATGCAGCTGGGTATATTTACCGACAAGGGCGATCGTTACCTCTCCTTCCGGATTATGGAAATGATCAACCATGGTCTTCCATTCTGTCAGATCCGGTTCCGGACAAGGCAGATCCAGACATTCGCAGACAACCTGGGCCAGATGTTCTTCCTCCATCATCAGAGGAACTTCATAGATAGACTGTGCATTCAGGTTCTGGAGAACATGGGAGGATTTTACGTTACAGAAAAGAGCGATCTTGTCCTTTACATACTGAGGCATTTCCGCTCCGGTTCTGCAAACCAGAATATCAGCCCGGATTCCCATCTGCATCAGCTGCTTTACGCTGGCCTGAGTCGGCTTTGTTTTCATCTCGTCTGAACCGAAAAGATAAGGGATCAGGGTAACATGGATCATGCAGGCATTCTTCTCGCCTACCTCCTGCATAAACTGACGGATTGCCTCATAAAAGGCCTGGGACTCGATATCACCTACGGTACCGCCGACCTCGATCAGGGCAATGGTATCTTCATCTCCATCCTGCGGGGTGTAAAATCTGGATTTGATCTCATTTGTAACATGAGGTATTACCTGAACGGTTCCTCCGCCGTAATCTCCGTGTCTCTCCTTCATGATAACGGAATAATAGATCTTACCGGAGGTTAAGTTGGAATTATGATTCAGATTCTCGTCAATGAAACGCTCGTAATGACCCAGGTCAAGATCTGTTTCTGTTCCGTCATCTGTAACAAAAACTTCTCCGTGCTGGATCGGATTCATGGTTCCCGGATCAATGTTCAGATAAGGATCCAGCTTCTGCATGGTTACATTGTAACCTCTCGCCTTCAGAAGTCTTCCGAGGGAAGCCGCCGTAATTCCTTTTCCAAGGCCTGAAACAACTCCACCTGTTACAAATACATATTTGACCATGTTTTTCCTCCCTTATTTTTTTGCACAGCCTTCTTAACAAACATAAAAAAAGTGACAGAGACCCACAGGCAGGTGTTCACTGCCCTTGTGACGCCTTTATCACTTTTTATATATGCACATATTTCACGTTCCGTATTTTACACTCTTTTTTTTCCTGTGTAAAGCTATTTTTAATATTGTGCCTGCTTCAGGATTTTGATATCACTGAGCGGCCAATAAACCAGAAAAGCCTTGGCCAGAATCTTATCCTTAGCCACATAGGTATAAGACAAAGCCTCTTCTTCCGTTGAAGCCTTTCCGTTTTTGATGGCTTCCTCTGACCAGAATCTCGCATCCAGAGAAACATTTCTGTTATCTCCCAGCATCAGATAAGATCCCTCCGGAACCTGAAAACTGTAACCATCATTATAGTTGATCCAATCCTCCGGCAGATAATCCTCCTTCAGGGGCTCTGAGGAGCCGTTGATATAGATCTTCCCCTCTCTGATCTCCACCGTCTCCCCGGGAAGTCCGATCACTCTTTTAATATAGAGAACATCCTCATTCACAGGATACTTAAAAATCACGATATCCCCTCTCTGGGGCCCGGAGGATAGATAAGACAGCCTGCTGCCGATCACCCGGGAATGCGTCATAATGGTATTCTCCATAGACCCGGATGGAATGATCGCATTTACGATCACAAAATGGGTCAGAAGAAAGGCAATAAGAACCGCTCCAATGATCAGTTTGATATAACTGAAAATCTCTCTTGTCAGGGAAAATTCTTCTTCTTCCCTCTCTCTGCGCTTTTTATCTGCTTTCATGATAATCCTTTATCTCCCCGCTCAAAAAAGCCTCTGCCGCATCTATATAATGCTGGGCCGACTCTTCCATATAAGCAATCTCTTCCTCGGTCAGCTTTCTGACCACCTTAGCCGGGCTTCCCAATACCAGGCAGCCGTCGGGGATTTCCTTATTCTTTGTCACCATGCTTCCGGCACCGATCAGAACATGTTCTCCCACCTTGGCTCCGTCGAGAACGATCGCTCCCATTCCAACCAGGCTGTAGTCACCGATCTGACAACTATGCAAAATGGCACTGTGGCCGACCGTAACATAATCTCCAACAATGCAGGGAGTTCCTGTCGATACGTGCAGAACGCAATTGTCCTGTATATTAGAATAGGCTCCAACCTCAATCGAATCCACATCTCCCCTCAGGGTTGCATGGTGCCAGATACTGGCCTTTTCTCCGATCTTTACCTCTCCCACGACATCTGCGGAAGGGGCAATATAGGCACTTGCCTCTACTTGCGGTTTTTTCAAAACGATTCCTCTTTTCTTTTTTAGCTTTATAAAGACGGGCTCAGGCTCTTTCCCTGCTTTCCCTGCCGATGGCAAAAGGCATTCTATTTTACAGCAGCGATTGCCTCCCTGATATTTTTGACACCGATCAGGTCAATTCCCTCTGTCCTTGCGGAAGAAAGATTACTCAAAGGGAGGATGACCCGGTTAAAGCCAAGCCTTTTTGCCTCCTGCACCCTCTGCAGAGCCATGGATACGCCTCTTACCTCTCCGGAAAGACCAACCTCTCCGAAACAAAGGGTCTTATCACTCACCACGATATCCTCATGGCTTGATACCAAAGCCAGCATGGTTGCCAGATCCAGAGCCGGCTCATTGATCCGCATGCCGCCTGCTACATTCACATAGGCATCACAGGCAGACAGGGGAATTCCTGCTCTTTTTTCCAGAACAGCGATCAGAAGATTCAGTCTATTCAGATCCGTTCCTGCCGCCGTACGTCTGGGCAGGCCGAAATTTGTCCGGCAAACCAAAGCCTGTATCTCCAAAAGCATGGGTCTTGTTCCTTCCATGATACAGGCTGTCACAGAGCCGCTTTCTCCTTCCGGTCTGCCGCTCAGCATGAACTCAGAGGGATTCTCCACCTCAACCAGACCTTCCTGTCTCATTTCAAAAACGCCAATCTCATTTGTTGAGCCAAACCGGTTCTTCACTGCCCGTAGGATACGGTAGGAAGCATGCCTGTCTCCTTCAAAATAGAGGACGGTATCTACCATATGCTCCAGAACTCTCGGTCCTGCCACCGCTCCCTCCTTGGTCACATGTCCTACCAAAAAGACCGTGATCCCAAGGGATTTGGCAATTCTCATAAAAACAGCTGTCGCTGCCCGTATCTGTGCAACCGAGCCCGGTGCAGAGGAAACCTCCTCATCATACATGGTCTGAATGGAGTCGATCACACAAACCTGCGGTTTTTCTTTTTCCAGAACTGCCTCTACCAGAGACAGATCCGTTTCACAGAGAAGCTTCATCTTCTCAGAAAAAGATCCGATACGGTCTGCACGCATCTTAATCTGGGAAAGAGACTCCTCCCCGGATATATAGAGAACATCCCTGCCCTCTGCTGAAAGTCTCTGCATCATCTGCAGCAGGATCGTGGATTTGCCGATGCCGGGATCTCCGCCAATCAGCACCAAGGATCCTTTGACAATGCCTCCTCCCAAAACCCGATCCAGCTCTCCGGATGCGGTTGAGATCCTACCTTCCTCTTCCGGATGGATCTCTTTTAAGACAGAGGGTCTTGCACTGCGATGGTCTGCAGAGGCTCTTGCGCTTTTTCCCCCGCCATCGGATCTGACCTTTTCCTCTGTGAAGGAATTCCAGGCATGACAGGCGGGACACTGGCCCATCCATTTTGAATATTCATTCCCGCATTCCTTACAGAAGAAAACACTTGTAATTTTGTTTTTTGCCATTATTTCTTTTTGATCACTACCTGAATCTGTTTCTGAGGCTCCAGCTCAACAGAAAGGGAAAGCTTTCCGCCCATATTGGTCTTGTCGCTTCCGGCATCCGCTCCGTCGATCTCTACCTCGTATTCTGTATTATCTTCCAGTCCGACTGTAATCTGTACATCCTCCGGTCCTTCTACCGTAAAAGAAAGTCCGTTTTCATCCTGCTGCATATCTGTAACGGAAGTACCCGGCACGGATTCATATAAAAACATGCCGTTTTTCTCCAGCTTTGTAATCTCATGAAAGGTTTTTACCTTGTACAGATCTCCCTGAAATTCATAATCCTCAAGCTTTGTTTTCTTATCTAATTCATAGTTTCCAAAGCTAAGTTTACCGTTTTCTTCTGTACGAAGTAATTCTCTTACCACTGACATTTTAATGTCCTCCTGTTTTTAAATATGGGTCTATTTTATTCCGTTACGGAAGCAAATACAATCTCTTTTTTCTTCATTGTGACAAGGACTTTCTCTCCCCGTCTGATCCTGCCGGATAGGATTTCTTCTGCCAGAGGATCCTCCAGTTTGCTCTGGATCATTCTCTTTAAAGGCCTTGCCCCGTATCTGACATCAAAGGCTTTTTCTACAATCTCCTTCTTGACAGAATCCCTGACAAGGAGCTCGATCTGCAGCTGCTCCCTGCATCTTTTGATCAGACTGCCCAGCTGGAGGCTGACGATCTTCTTCATCTCTTCCTTGCCCAGAGAATGGAAGACCAGAATCTCATCAATACGGTTCAAAAATTCCGGCTTAAATATGCGATGAACCTCTTCCATGACAGAACTCTTCATTCGCTCATAGTCTGCCTTTTCATCCTCTCCCTGAGCACCAAAGCCAAGCTTCTTCGGCTCAATGATATGCTGGGCGCCGGCATTGGAGGTCATAATGATCACGGTATTCTTAAAATCCACCCTTCTGCCCTGGGCATCCGTGATCCGGCCGTCATCCAGAACCTGCAGCAAAATGTTGAAGACATCAGGATGTGCCTTCTCGATCTCATCGAAAAGGATCACGGAATAGGGATTCCTTCTGACCTTTTCGGAAAGCTGTCCACCCTCATCATAGCCGACATAACCGGGCGGCGAGCCGATCATCTTGGAAACACTGTGTTTTTCCATATATTCGGACATATCAACCCGGATCATAGCCTCTTCTCTGCCGAACATCGCCTCTGCAAGTGCCTTGGAAAGCTCCGTCTTGCCGACACCTGTCGGTCCGAGGAAGAGGAAGGAGCCTACCGGACGGTTGGGATCCTTGAGTCCGACTCTGCCTCGCTTTACCGCCTTTGAGACAGCCCTTACCGCTTCTTCCTGTCCGATCACTCTCTGATGAAGGGTCTTTTCCAGACGAAGCAGCCTTTTCGATTCTTCCTCGCCAACCTGACTAACCGGAACCCCGCTCCAGACAGAGACTACCTTTGCAATTTCCTTTGTACCTACGATCTTTTGTCCCCGAGCGCGTTTCTTCTCTTCTTTTTCTATCACCTTATGATAAGCTTCTTCTGCTTTTTCCTTTTCCTTCTTGATCGCAGAAGCCTCTTCGAATTCACTCTTTTCCAGAGCCTCTTCCAGCCTGCGATCCAGTTCTCTGATCTCCGCTTCTCTCTTAAAATGATCGGAAGCCTTAAAGCTGCCAACTCTGACTCTGCTGGCTGCTTCATCGATCACATCCAGAGCCTTGTCCGGCAGATAACGGTCATTGATATAACGGACAGAAAGCTTTACCGCTTCCTCAATCGCTTCATCCGTGATCACCACCTGATGATGCTCTTCATAACGGCTTCTGAGTCCTTTCAAGATCTCTATTGTTTCCTTCTCAGAAGTTTCTTCTACTACAACCGGCTGAAAACGTCTCTCTAAGGCAGCATCCTTTTCGATATATTTTCTGTATTCCGTGATCGTTGTTGCACCGATGAGCTGGATCTCCCCTCTGGAAAGAGAAGGCTTGAGAATATTAGATGCATTTAAGGCACCTTCCGCCCCTCCGGCTCCGATCATGGTATGGATCTCATCAATAAAAAGGAGGATATTGCCTGCTCTTCTGACTTCGGCAATAACGCCCTTGATTCTTTCTTCGAACTCGCCTCTGTATTTGGAACCGGCAACCATGGCAGACAGATCCAGGGTCACAAGCCTTTTTCCAAGTACTGTTTCCGGTACTTCCTTTGCGGCAATCCTCTGGGCAAGTCCTTCTACAACAGCCGTCTTACCGACGCCGGGCTCTCCGATCAGGCAGGGGTTATTCTTGCTTCTTCTGCTGAGGATCTGGATCACCCGCTCGATCTCTTCTTCTCTTCCGATGATCGGATCCAGCTTTCCCTCTGCAGCCTGCTTTGTCAGATCCCGGGAATACTGATCCAGGACAGGTGTCCTTGTTCGCTTTTCTTTTTCCTTGAAATCATCCTTATGCTTGGCCGGATTTTCTCCCATGGCAAGAAGAAGATCGTTGTAGGCCTTCTGAAGGTTCACTCCCAGGGTTCCCAGCAGTCTGTTTGCCGCACAATCCGGTCGAAGAAGGATGGCCAGCATCATATGTCCTGTACCGATCTGGGGGAAACGGTATTTATCCGCTTCCAGTCCGGCTTGCTGAATGACCTCCTGCAGGCGGGGGGACATGCCGTCTGCTTCCGCAAGCAGAAGTCCGGCCTGGGGAGCGATCAGTTCATCGATCAGATTCAGGATCTGGTCACTGTCAACTCCCTGTTCCTTCAGAATGGAAGCGGCAATTCCCGTTCCTTCCTTCATAATTCCATATAGAAGATGCTCTGTTCCTACATAATTGTGACCGGATTTCTTAGAGACCCGGTTCGCAATACTCAGTGCCTTCTGTCCTTTTTTTGTATACTGTTTCATAGTTCTTATTTTCCTGATCTTCCCAGCAGATCTCCCGCATTGGCTTATCCGCTAAAGAAATTCATCACTCGTTTTCGTCCTAATAATTCTGGTAAATCTCATCTACAAGATCATGGATCTCATCGGAGGAAATCCCCCGGCAGCTTGCCTCGGCAAGGAGAATGAGAAGTTCATTCTTCGTATCCTGCAGGGCCTGCAGATGATCAAAATCAACGGAAATCACCGCTCCCTTTCGCCTGTCAAGCTTGATATAGCCTTCCTGTTTCAGAACAGTATATGCCTTATTCACCGTATGCATATTGATGCCTATGCTGTCAGCAAGTGATCTGACAGAAGGCAGGGCATCTCCTTCATGAATCTGGCTTGTTGCGATTCCGATGATGATCTGATTACGAAGCTGTATATATAAAGCCTCATCACTGTTAAAGTCTATCTCTATAATCATCTTATAACCTTCTTTCCTACTGCGGCTTATGGCTCGCAGTTTTCCTTCTGTTCTATTCTGATTATAACACAGACAGACCTTATTGCCAATCTGAAGTCTCGCATTGTATAATAGCGTCGTCTTAGAGCTGATTACTTTTGGAGGTTTACATAATGAAAACAGTCAGACGCATTCTCGCCCTTATCGGCATTATTCTCCTGCTTGCCCTTTACGGCAGCACCCTTGTCTTTGCCCTGATCGGCAACCCGGACAGCATGCTTTTATTCCGTGCCGCAGTGATCGCCACGATCATCGTTCCGGTACTTCTCTGGGCTTATACTTTTATCTACAGGCTGCTCAAAGGTCAGGATGATGAGGATTCCTCAAAATGATAGCTATGCCATAAAAGGCTGAGATGTTCTGCTCAGGATCATTCTCAGTCTTTTGTGTATTTTTTATCTAGCTCAATTATGAAGAAAATCCCTGTGCAGAGCCCGGCTCCGCACAGGGATTTTTTACTCTTCTGCTGTTAATATTGCATTCAGATCATCTCTTGCCTGCTCGAAATCACGGAAGAGGACGCCTTTCATACCAAAGGCTTCCGCTGCCTCCAGATTTTCCTGACGATCATCAATGAAAACACATTCCTCGCCTTTCAGATCATAGCGATCCAGTAAAGCCTGATAGATCTCTTTTTCCGGCTTGATCGCACCTACCTGATAGGAAAAAACCGCTCCGTCCACTTCTTTTTCAAAATCCAACTGAACTTCTCTGGTCTGCTGGTAAAGCTCCTTCGAATAGTTGGAAAGAAGGTAAACCTTATAGCCGGCTTTTTTCATGGCACGGATCCATGGTTTGCTATAGTCGAACTGATCCACTGCCATACCGATGTTTGAGAGAATATTTAAAATCTCATTTTCAAAGGTAGGTGCTACCATGATCATCTCATTTGTGCGTTCTTCTGTTGATTTACTTCCACGATCCCAGTCTTTCCAGCGATGAGAGCATACCGTAGCAGATGCAAGCGCATCGAATACAAAGTCATCATCACCATAACCAAGATCATCAAAGAGGCCTTCCCAGTCCCAATCGACCAGAACCATACCTACATCTAAAACAATATTTTTTATCATGCTCTGTAAATAATGTCATCTCTTCCCGGGCCATTGGAGATCATTGTAATCGGGAAGCCGATCCTTTCTTCTACAAACTCAATATACTTTCTGCAGTTTTCCGGAAGATCCTCGTATTTCTTAATACCACGGATATCGGATTTCCAGCCCGGAAGGGTCTCAAAGACCGGTTTTGCCTTCTTCAGCTTATTGGTTGTCGGGAAATCTGTTGTGATCTCACCATCAATGTCATAAGCTGTGCATACCGGAATCTCATCCAGGTAGCCAAGTACATCGAGAACGGTAAAGGCTACATCTGTTGCGCCCTGCATCTTGCATCCGTATTTGGAAGCCGGGATATCAAACCAGCCCATTCTTCTCGGACGTCCTGTTGTTGCACCGTACTCTCCGCCGTCTCCGCCGCGCTTTCTGAGTTCGTCTGCCTTTTCTTCATCCAGAATCTCGCTGACAAATTCTCCTGCCCCAACAGCACTTGAATATGCCTTGCAGACAACGATTACCTTCTTGATCTCATAAGGCGGAATACCTGCACCGACTGCGCCGTATCCTGCTAAGGTAGAAGAAGAAGTTACCATCGGATAAATTCCGTGATCCGGATCCTTCAGGGTTCCGAGCTGACCTTCCAGAAGGATCTCCTTTCCTTCCTTCATTGCCTGCTCGAGATAAGCTGCAACATCGCATACATAAGGCTCGATCATTTCCTTGTAGCCCATCAGCTCTTCATAGATCTTCTCCGGCTCAAGAAGGGGTTTATGATAGAGATGCTCCAGCATAACATTTTTCTTCAGGCAAATGTTCTCGATGCTCTCCATCAGGCTTTCCTTATCATCGAAAAGCTCGCTGACCTGGAAACCAACCTTAGCGAATTTATCGGAATAGAAAGGTGCAATTCCTGACTTTGTAGATCCAAAGGACTTGCCGCCCAGTCTTTCCTCTTCATACTGATCAAAGAGAATATGGTAGGACATAACGATCTGTGCTCTGTCTGATACCAGAATATGGGGCTTGGGAACCCCTCTCTCTACTATGCTGTTGATCTCATTTACCAGGATCGGAATATTCAGGGCTACGCCGTTTCCGATAATGCTGGTTGTGTGATTATAAAAAACTCCGGAAGGGAGGGAATGAAGTGCGAATTTGCCATATTCATTTACAATCGTATGGCCTGCATTTGCACCACCCTGGAAGCGGATGATAATATCTGCCTGCTCTGCAAGCATATCGGTAATCTTTCCCTTACCTTCATCACCCCAGTTTGCTCCTACTACTGCTTTTACCATTTAATACTTCCTCCTTTTCGGTCAGTCCGCACCCGGGAACTGGATTTCACCTTTCAGATAAAAATATGTCATTGTTGACGTAACCAATAGTACTCCGTCATCATTATAGATGTCAACACGATAGACACAAGTCTTCTTTCCGGCTTTGATTTCGGTTGCCTTCGCAACCAGTTTCTTTGTATTCATCGCAGCGGTTACATAGCTGATCGAGCTGTTTACCGTTGTTACCGGTCTTCTTCTGGAGCATGCCGCAGATCCTCCAACCGAATCCGCCAAAGCAAAGAGGCATCCTCCGTGAATGGAACCGATTGGATTGTAATGGTGCTGTTCCAGATTAATCTCTCCGACCGCCCATCCCAGACCGATCTGCGTAATATCAATGCCGATATAGCTTGCAAAAAAATTAGCTCCGCTGTTTCGATACCGAATCAGTTCACGAAAAAAGCGTTCATCTTCCATTTCATGAACCGGCTGCAAATCTGCCATATTAGTTGTCCTCTTCTGTTACATGAGATACGCCCTGACGTTTTCTTGCGGACTCATCTGCCTCCAGATAATCATCATAGCTGGATACCTTATCCACAATGGAACCTTCCGGAAGGATCTCAATAATCCTATTTGCTGTTGTCTGTACTACCTGGTGGTCACGGGATGCAAAGAGAAGCACACCCTTAAACTTGATCATACCTTCATTCAGAGCTGTGATCGATTCCATATCCAGGTGATCGGTCGGCTCATCAAAGATCAGTACATTGGAACCCTCAATCATCATCTTGGAAAGCAGAACTCTTACCTTCTCACCACCGGAAAGGACTCTCATCTTCTTGATACCGGCATCTCCCGGGAAAAGCATTCTGCCAAGGAAGCCTCTTACATAGCTGGCATCCTTGATCTCGGAAAACTGGGTCAGCCAGTCTGCGATCGCAAGGTCTGTATCAAAGATCTTTGTATTATCCTTCGGGAAATAAGACTGACTTGTGGTAATACCCCATTTGTAATTTCCTTCATCCGGCTCCATCTCGCCGGCAAGGATCTGGAAAAGAATCGTCTTTGCACGTTCATTACCGCCAACAAAAGCGATCTTGTCATCATGGCCAACCGTAAAGGAGACATGATCCAGGATCTTCTCTCCGTCGATCGTCTTGGAAAGATTCTCAACCATGAGAACCTCATTTCCGATCTCTCTGTTCGGTCTGAAATCAATATAAGGATATTTACGGCTGGAGGGTTTGATCTCATCCAGCTCGATCTTCTCGAGTGCTTTCTTTCTGGAAGTTGCCTGCTTGGATTTGGAAGCATTGGCAGAGAATCTGGAAATAAATTCTTTTAATTCCTTGATCTTCTCCTCTTTCTTCTTATTCGCTTCCTTCTTCTGCTTAATCAGCAGCTGAGAGGATTCATACCAGAAATCATAGTTACCGGCATAGAGTGTGATCTTCGCATAATCGATATCTGCGATATTGGTACATACTTTATTAAGGAAGTATCTGTCATGAGAAACTACGATGACCGTATTCTCAAAGTTGATCAAAAACTCCTCCAGCCAGGAAATCGCATCCAGATCCAGGTTGTTGGTCGGCTCATCCAAAAGAAGGATGTCAGGATTACCGAAGAGAGCCTTGGCAAGAAGAACCTTGACCTTGATATCACCGTTCATATCTCCCATCTGCTGATAATGAAGATCTGTACTTACGCCAAGTCCGTTCAGAAGGGTTGCCGCATCAGACTCTGCATTCCAGCCGTCCATCTCGGCAAATTCGCCTTCCAGCTCGCTGGCACGGATACCATCCTCGTCAGAGAAATCCTCCTTCATATAGATGGCTTCCTTTTCCTTCATAATATCGTAAAGTCTCTGGTTACCCATGATAACGGTATCCAGAACCGGAAAAGCATCATATTTAAAGTGATCCTGCTCCAGGAAGGAAAGTCTCTGTCCCGGGGTAATGACAACGTCACCGCTGGTAGGCTCCAGCTGTCCGCTCAAAATTCTCAGGAAGGTTGACTTGCCCGCACCGTTTGCACCGATGATTCCGTAGCAGTTTCCTTCTGTAAATTTGATATTTACATCTTCAAAGAGGGCGCTTTTGCCCAATCTGAGGGTAATATTGTTCGCACTGATCATTGTGTGAATCAATCCTTTCTTAATTATATATTATAGAAATATAGAACCTTATTTATTTTACAGTAATATAGGGAATTTTCAAGCCTGTTTTTCATAACTTTCCCCTATTGCAATTGTATCGTTTGACGCCTACAATTATAAATGATACTATTAATAGACTGAGGTTTATTGTATGAATCAATAAATTGTCAGATAGTTAACAAACGGTTCATCCCCCACTTCTGAACCGCAGGAAAACTCACATTAATAACTTAACAGGAGGTTATTTCATGAAGCGTCAGATGAAAACGATGGACGGCAATAATGCTGCTGCACACGTATCTTATGCGTTTACAGAAGTTGCTGCTATCTATCCTATCACTCCTTCCTCCGTTATGGCGGAAGTCAGTGACGAATGGGCTGTTGCCGGAAGAAAAAATATCTTCGGTGAAACAGTACAGATCACAGAAATGCAGTCCGAGGCAGGTGCTGCCGGTACCGTACACGGTTCCCTTGCATCCGGTGCCTTGACAACCACTTATACCGCTTCTCAGGGTCTTCTTCTGATGATCCCGAACCTTTATAAAATTGCCGGTGAAAGACTCCCGGGCGTTTTCCATGTTTCAGCCCGTGCGGTTTCCAGCCACGCGCTGAACATCTTCGGTGATCATTCCGATGTTTATGCCTGTCGTCAGACCGGTGTGGCTATGCTTTGCGAGTCCAGTGTTCAGGAGGTTATGGATCTGGCTCCGGTTGCTCACCTTGCAGCGATCGAAGGACGCCTTCCTTTCATCAACTTCTTCGACGGATTCCGTACTTCACACGAGATTCAGAAGATCGAGACCTGGGATTACGCAGACCTTGCCGACATGCTCGACATGGATGCAGTAAAGAAATTCAAAGACGATGTATTCAGCCCGGAGAATCCTTATCAGATGGGTTCCGCTCAGAACCCGGATATCTTCTTCCAGGCAAGAGAGTCCATCAACGGTGCCTATGATGCCCTTCCCGCTATCGTTCAGAAGCAGATGGACAAGATCAATGCAAAACTCGGTACCGATTATAAGCTTTTCAACTACTACGGTGCGCCGGATGCCGAAAGCATCATCGTTGCTATGGGTTCTGTTTGCGATACGATCGACGAGACCATCGATTACCTTATGGCACGCGGCGAAAAAGTCGGCGTTGTAAAGGTTCGTCTCTATCGTCCTTTCTGCGCACAGGCTCTGGTTGATGTCATTCCGGATACCGTAAAGCAGATCAATGTACTGGATCGTACCAAGGAGCCGGGCGCGCTCGGCGAGCCGCTTTTCCTTGATGTTGTTGCTGCTCTGAAAGGCACAAAGTTCGAAAGCGTTCCTGTAAACGGCGGACGTTACGGTCTTGGTTCTAAGAACACAACTCCGGGACAGATCATTTCCGTATTTAATAATACAGAGAAAAAAGAATTCACCATCGGTATTGTTGACGATGTTACCAACCTCTCTCTCGAGGTTAAGGAGAACCCAGTTACCACTCCGGAAGGAACCATCAGCTGTAAGTTCTGGGGTCTCGGTTCCGACGGTACCGTAGGTGCAAACAAAAACTCCATCAAGATCATCGGTGATAACACCGACATGTATGCTCAGGCCTACTTTGATTATGACTCCAAGAAATCCGGCGGTGTAACCGTATCTCACCTCCGTTTCGGTAAGAGCCCCATCCGTTCTACCTACCTGATCGAACAGGCCAACTTCATTGCCTGCCATAACACTTCCTATATTAAGAAGTATGACATCGCTCAGGATCTGGTTGACGGCGGTACCTTCCTTCTCAACTGCCCCTGGACAGTAGAGCAGCTTGACGAGGAACTTCCTGCAAGAACAAAACGTTTCATTGCAGAGCACAATATCCAGTTCTACATCATCAATGGTATCGCGATCGGAAAAGAGATCGGACTTGGCGGACGTATCAACACCGTTCTTCAGTCAGCTTTCTTCAAGCTTGCCAACATCATTCCGGAGCAGACAGCCATCGATCTGATGAAGGCTGCCGCTAAGAAGTCCTACGGCAAGAAGGGTGACGATGTTGTTCAGATGAACTATGATGCGATCGAAGCCGGTGCACAGAGAATCGTCAAGGTTGACGTTCCTGCTTCCTGGGCTTCCGCAGAAGAAACAGATAACGACGCAGGCAAGATCAGCGGTGATCGTGCAGATGCTGTTGACTTTGCAAACAGAATTCAGTCCAAGATCAACCTCCAGCAGGGTAACAAACTGGCTGTTTCCGAATTCGTAAAATATCAGACCGGTTCTACACCTTCCGGAACTTCCGCTTTCGAGAAGCGTGGTATCGCAACCGATGTTCCGGTTTGGGATGTAACAAAATGCATCCAGTGTAACCGTTGTTCTTATGTTTGCCCGCATGCTGCAATCCGTCCTGTTGCACTCACAGCTGAAGAAGCTGCTGCTGCACCGGAAGGAATGGCTTACACAGATATGACAGGTATGCCGGCCTACAAATACAGCATGGCTATTTCCGTATTTGACTGTACCGGATGCGGTTCCTGTGCAAACGTTTGCCCGGCTAAGGAAAAAGCCCTCAGCATGGAGCCGTTCGATGAAGCACATCAGGAAGCACAGAAATACTTCGACTATGCAGTAACCCTGAACGACAAAGAAGATGTCATTGCCAAATTCAAACTTGGCAGCGTAAAGGGAAGCCAGTTCCGTCAGCCTCTGCTTGAATTCTCAGGCGCATGCGCAGGCTGCGGTGAAACACCATACGCAAAACTTCTGACTCAGCTCTTTGGCGACAGAATGTATATCGGCAATGCAACAGGCTGCTCCAGTATCTGGGGTAACTCCTCTCCTTCCACACCTTATACCGTAAATAAGGCAGGCAAGGGTCCGGCTTGGTCCAACTCCCTCTTCGAGGATGCCGCTGAGTTTGGTTATGGTATGCACCTTGGTCAGAAGGCAATCCGTAATGAGCTCAAGCACAAGGTTGAAGCCATCATGGAAGAAAACGCTGCACTGAAGGAAGCAGGTCAAAATTACCTTGATACCTTCACATCCGGCGCTACAAACGGAAAAGCTACCGATGAGCTGGTTGCTGCTCTTGAGGCAGATGGATCTGAGGCAGCCAAGGCTATCCTGGATCAGAAGGATTTCCTTTCCAAGAAATCCCAGTGGATCTTCGGTGGTGACGGCTGGGCTTATGATATCGGTTTCGGCGGTCTTGATCATGTTATCGCTTCCGGTGAGGATGTGAATATCATGGTATTCGATACCGAGGTATACTCCAATACAGGCGGACAGTCTTCCAAGTCCACACCGACCGGTGCGGTTGCTCAGTTCGCTGCAGGCGGTAAGGCTGTTAAGAAGAAAGACCTTGCAGGCATCGCAATGAGCTATGGTTATGTATATGTTGCTTCCATTTCCATGGGTGCAGATTATAACCAGTGCGTAAAAGCTATGGTAGAAGCAGAAGCCTATGAAGGACCTTCTATCATCATCGCTTATGCTCCTTGTATCAACCACGGTATCAAGAAGGGTATGTCCAAGGCTATGACTGAGGAAGATCTGGCTGTTAAGTCCGGTTACTGGCATACCTTCCGTTACAATCCGGAGCTTGTCGGAACAGGTAAGTCAGCCTTCTCTCTCGACTCCAAGGCTCCGACAGAGGATTATAAGACCTTCCTTGATGGTGAAGTTCGTTACAATTCTCTTCGTAAGGTTGATGCGGAAAAGGCTGAGAAGCTTTTCGCAGAATCCGAGAAGGAAGCAAATGACCGTTATGAGCACCTGAAGAAACTGGTTGCTTTCTACGGAGATAACTAAATAGCTCCTTATTGAAGAACGCCCCGGCGGTTGCCGGGGGTGTAATAAGGCAGTATTTTAGGAATTATGGTGTAATCCCGATATGGGGTTACACCTTTTTGAATTTAATTTGCTGTTTCTCTACTTTTAATCTTTCTGTATGATTTTAAGCATAGTAATGCGGCAAGTATTAAAGACAGTATATCAGCGAT
>CAVHNP010000016.1:31198-35914 GCA_963637505.1 Prevotella sp. CAG:279 | reverse complement strand
GCATGATTGCCCTTTAGGGCTGCCTCCGACATATACTGCCAGCCTCTGGAAGCTAGGGTGATGCAAAAGGTGCAGGTATCTCCGTGTGGTACCCATGCAAACTGAGCGCCGTCCCTTCTGGCATTCTTCATATTCTGGGAGCTATAGTCCCCGTTTTCTGCAAGCCTTCCCTTACTTATCTGCGATTTTTCTGTTATAATAGGAAAAATTTTCTACATTTTTATAAAGGGGTGAGTATATGTCTGATATGACAAATAACACAGGACGTGAAAAATTCGGTTCACGTCTGGGATTTATTCTCGTTTCGGCAGGCTGTGCGATCGGTATCGGAAATGTCTGGAAATTTCCTTACCTTTGCGGTCAGTACGGCGGTGCTGCTTTTATTTTGATCTATCTGGTCTTCCTTCTGATTCTCGGAATTCCGGCTATGATCTGTGAATTTTCTTTAGGCCGCAGAAGCCAGCACTCTGCCGCCTTAAGCTTTGATACCCTTGAACCCAAGGGAAGCCACTGGCATCACTTAAAATGGATCAGTATCTTTGGCTGCTATCTGCTGATGATGTTTTATACCACAGTCAGCGGCTGGATGATCTATTACTGCTTCAGAAGCATCCGCGGTGACTTCGTCAATGCATCTAGTCAGCAGATCGTAAATGAATACAACACCATGCTTTCCGATGCACCGACGATGGTCTTTTGGACGATTCTGATCTGTATCGTAGGCTTTATCATCTGCTTTTTCGGTATTCAGAACGGTGTTGAGAAAGTAACCAAGGTGATGATGACAGCTCTTCTGCTTCTGATGGTCATCCTGGCAGCTCATTCCATTTTCCTGGAAGGTGCGGGAGAAGGTATCCGTTTTTATCTGGTTCCGGACTTTCAGAACATGACCGAAATGGGAATCGGCAATGTTGTCTATGCTGCAATGAGTCAGGCCTTCTTTACCCTGTCCATCGGCATCGGTGCCATGCTGATCTTCGGAAGTTACATCGAAAAAGATCACTCTCTTACCGGAGAGGCGATGACGGTAACTGCCTTAGATACCTTTGTCGCTCTTATGGCGGGCTTTATCATCATTCCGGCCTGCTTTGCCTTTGGCGTTGATCCTGATGCAGGTCCCGGTCTGATCTTCATCACTCTGCCTAATATCTTCGCAAAGATGAGCGGCGGCAGATTCTGGGGTGCCCTCTTTTTCCTCTTTCTGACCTTTGCGGCCTTTTCTACGGTTGTTGCCGTATTTGAAAATATCATTGCCTTTGGCATTGACCTTTTCGGATGGACAAGAAAGAAGAGCGTTCTGATCAGTGCAGTCCTGATCATTATCCTGAGCATGCCCTGTACCCTCGGCTTCAATGTACTTGCAAACATTCAGCCAATCGGCGCAGGCAGTACCATCATGGATCTGGAAGACTTTATTGTATCTAATAATCTTCTTCCTCTTGGCAGCCTTGCCTTTGTCCTTTTCTGTACCCGTAAAAACGGCTGGGGCTGGAATGCTTTTATCGAAGAGGCAGATGCAGGAAAGGGAATTAAATTCCCTGCTTCCTTACGGACTTATATTTCCTATATTCTTCCGATTCTGATCCTGATCGTTTACTTCAAAGGCTACTACGATAAATTCAGTCCGATGGGCACCACAGTCCTGACCATCTGGATGATCCTCGGTATTGCCTTTACTGCATTTATCTTCTACTGTGCCAAACCGGCAAAGAAATCTTAATGCAGCGATTCCGAAAACTTCCCGGTTTTCACTGTATGTATCAAGCGGCCATGCAAGCATGACCGCTTGACTTTTCACTAAGCTAAAATCACAGAGAAAGTTTTAAATTATGTCTAATACGTCCAACAATACGGAGCGTGAGAAATTCAGCTCCAGACTTGGTTTTATCTTTGTTTCTGCCGGCTGTGCGATCGGTATCGGAAATGTCTGGAAATTTCCTTATCTTTGCGGGCAATACGGCGGTGCCCTCTTTATCCTGATCTACCTGGCCTTTCTGCTCCTTCTGGCGGTGCCGGCTCTGATCATCGAATTTACCATGGGCAGAAAAAGCCAGCGTTCTGCCGCCAAGGCCTTTGATCTCTTAGAGCCAAAGGGCAGCCACTGGCATCACATGAAATGGATTTCCGTCATCGGCTGCTATCTGCTGATGATGTTTTACACCACAGTCAGCGGCTGGATGCTCTACTACTGTTTCAGAAGCATCCGCGGTGATTTTGTTGCTGCCAGCAGCGAAGAGATCAACGAAGCCTTTAACGGCATGCTCAGCCAGGCGCCTACCATGGTTTTCTGGACCATTCTGATCTGCCTTATCGGCTTTGCCATCTGCTACTTCGGCATTCAAAACGGTCTGGAGCGCATTTCCAAATATATGATGAGCGCCCTCTTGATCCTGATGATCATCCTTGCTATCCATTCCCTTTTCCTGAAAGGCGCAGGAGAAGGCATTCATTTCTATCTGGTTCCGAATTTCTCAGATATGATGGAAAAAGGAATCGGCAATGTAATTTACGCAGCCATGGGACAGGCCTTCTTTACCCTAGGGGTCGGACTCGGTTCCATGCTGATCTTTGGCAGCTACCTAGATAAGGATCGTTCCCTTACCGGAGAAGCCCTTACCATTACGGTTCTGGACACTTCCGTTGCACTGATGGCCGGCTTTATCATTATTCCGGCCTGCTTTGCCTTCGGCGTTGATCCCGGATCCGGTCCGGGACTGATCTTCATCACCCTGCCCAATATTTTCGCACAGATGAGCGGCGGCAGGATCTGGGGCGCTTTTTTCTTTCTTTTTATGACCTTTGCTGCCTTCTCTACGGTTGTTGCCGTCTTTGAAAATCTCATTGCCTATGGCATGGATCTTTTTAACTGGAGTCGTAAAAAAAGTGTTCTGATCACCGGCCTTCTCATGATCCTTCTGAGTATGCCCTGTACCCTCGGTTACAATCTTCTTTCCGGCTTTCATCCCTTGGGCATCGGAACCACGATCCTGGATCTGGAGGATTTTATTGTTTCTAACAACCTTCTTCCCCTCGGCTGTCTGGTTTATGTCCTCTTCTGTACCAGAAAAAGCGGCTGGGGCTGGGATGCCTTTATCGAAGAGGCAGATCTGGGCAAGGGAATAAAGTTCCCGCCCTTCCTGAAGAACTATGTCTCCTATATCATTCCCCTTCTGATCATTATCGTTTACCTGAAGGGCTACTATGATACCTTTTCTTCCAAGGGAACCGGTGTGCTGACTCTCTGGATGATTCTGGGCATTTTCTTTATCGGGCTGGTCTTCTATTTTGCAAGGCCGGCAAAGAAGCACTAGGACAAAACGTGTTGATAGTTATTCCAAATTACAAGGGTCGAGAATGATTCTGCCGGATCTAAAACACGCTCTCGCTCGGGGAAAAACCCAGCAGATGCTAAGCTCGAGGCACATGTTCCATGTACCTCTTGCTAAGCACTGGGGTTTTTCAACGGTTTTTGATCCTGGGCAGAACATCGCGGCCTTAGCAACGTACTTCTCGACTTTCTAATATCCAAAATTCTTTATTGCAAAAACAGCCAGCAGGATATTCCTGCCGACTGTTTTTTTACATCTACAGTAGTAACTGTTGCTGTTCTGTTTCCTTACTGCACCTTACCGTTCACGACCTTCTTGCCGTTTACCGTTCCGCTGTAAGAGAAGTGTATGCTGCCCTTCTGTACATACCAGGTGCCATATGCATTCTTCACGAAGCCGGTGTAGTTCCAGTTGATCTTACCTTTCTCTACGTAATACCAGCCGCCATTGTACTGGCAAAGGCCTGTATAATTCCAGTTCAGGACGCCTTTCTCTACATAGTACCAGTTGCCATAGTGGCTTACCAGTCCTGTGTAGTTCCAGTTCAGAACGCCCTTCTGTACATAGTACCAGCTGCCATAATGCTTCACCAGACCTGTATAATTCCAGTTCAGCTTACCGCTCTGTACATAGTACCAGCTGCCATTGTGCTTGCAAAGGCCTGTGTAATTCCAGTTCAGCTTGCTGTTCTGTACATAGTACCAGCCGCCGTTGTACTTGCAAAGGCCTGTGTAGTTCCATGTCAGCTTGCCGCCCTCTACGTAATACCAGTTGCCTTCATACTTGTAGAGACCTGTGTAATTCCAGTTCAGCTTGCCGTTTTCTACGTAATACCAAACCTTATTGTACTGAATCAGTGTAGTAACGCCAAAGTCTACCTTACCATTCTTATCAATATACCACCAGCCGGCGCTGTTCTTTCCGAGTGTCGGTCCTGTTACCAGCTTGCCGCCTGAAATGTTATACCAGCTGTTTCCGATCTTCAATACATCTGTCTTAGAGAAGTTTACCTTTCCCTTTTCCAGGTACCAGGTTCCGTACTTGTTTGCTGCAAGTCCGGTATAGCTAAAGTCTACCTTACCGTTCTCGTCGATATACCACCAGCCGGCATTGTTATGTGCAACGGTAACACCTTTTGCAAGCTTACCATCTACCACATTATACCAGCCGCTTACACCATCGATCTTGCCGTTTACAACGTCTGTGATCGTTGTTGCCTTGCCATCCTGATAGTAAACCCACTCATCATCAATCTTATTGAAGCCGTTCTTCTCAGAGATTACCGGAACGAGTTCGGAAATTGCTGCATTCAGATGAGTCGCGGCCTCATCGACTGCTTCCTGGCTTGTCTTCTTAGAAGCTGCCAGCTTGAGCTGATCTTCTGCTT
>CAVHNP010000016.1:0-30808 GCA_963637505.1 Prevotella sp. CAG:279 | reverse complement strand
TCGGTGTAGCTTCCTTTTTGATATCCACACGGATAAAGTCACCGAAGCTGCTTTCACTCTGTACAACAGGTGTGACATCGATCGTCTGGAGCTCTGCTCCCTCAATACCGGAGCCGCTTCCGCTCTTGCGGGCACCAAAACTGAAGGTTCCGTCTGCATTCTTTGTTGCTTCCTTTAAACCATTGGTATTCTCATCAACGGCTGCCACAAGACCGGAATAGCTGCTGAGCAGTCCCTCACTATATCCGCCAGCCAGGCTTTCTCCGTTTTCTACTACGGTATAAGCCTCTTTGAAGGCCTCATAATCTGCCTTTGCTACCTTTACGGGTACATACTTAATGCCAAGGATCTCATAATGATCCATGGTCTTTGTAGAACCGTCTGCAAGTGTAATAGTACCTCCGGCAAAACCGATCGTGCTTCCGTCTGTCAGGGCAATTGTATTTTTCCCTGTCCAGCTGGATACGTTATAGGTATTTCCTTCTGTATCATAGATCACTGCATTCTGCTGGAAGCTTCCTCTGTGGAGACCATGATTTGTGGTCGCTCTTGTTACCGTATCGAAGCCGCCAAGGTCATATTCTCCGTTTGTATCCTGGCTGTCAGAAGAGCTTGTGTCTGTATTTGCATAAACATCCTCACCCGACCAGTATTCAGAATAGGAAAGAGCTGCATAAGCATAAACATATTCCTTTTCTGCTTCCTTCTCATAAGTGAAGGTCAGATCCGGATATCCTGTTACGCTGACAGTAAGCTCATACTTTCCTGCATTTGCGATCGGTGCTGCATCTGTCTTCAGGCTTCCGTCGCTGTTGATAATGGTCGTTGAACCTCTGCCGCTTGCCGCATATGCTTTTCCGTTTACAGAAACACTGCTGATGCCCTTTACATACTGGGTAAATTCTGTTGCATCTGCACTTTCTGCTGCGATAAGGCTCTTGCTCTCCTCATCGTATTTTGCCGGAAGCGTATCGGTGGAAAGGATAAAGCTTGCAGAAAGCTTTGCATAAGTCTTGCTGCTGTCTGTTGCTGTCAGGGTGTATTTACCCGGCACTGCTGTCTTGGAATAGGTCAGAAGGCCATCCTTTACTTCTGCATCTGCCAGGCCGCTTACCGCATACTCTGCTGTATATCCATCCGGAAGAGTTGCCTCTACCGTGGTCTGTCCCTCTGCTACCTTTCCATCTGCAACACGAAGGCTTGCTTCCTCAGCAGAAACCTTCTTCGGTACATAGGTATCCTCGATATCGAAGGTATAGATTCCCTTGGATGTATAGTAGGTTACAGAATCAATGGTCTTACCCATCATAGACTCATAATGAGCAGAAGAAGTCGGGCTGCCATGTACCTCGGAAGTAAAGCCTGTGCACCAAGCCAATTCATTTACTCTCCAGATATTTTCCATGGTACGCAGACCATAGCTTGTGCCATCTGTTGTATTGATGGTAACTGCATTTACTTCTGCGGTTTCCTCATCTGTATAACCGATATCTGTCTTGGAGATATCGAGGTCAAGCTCATAATCTCCATATTTAGAATCTGTATTCAGTTCTGCTGTTGCTCCCTTTGTCTCAGCTTCTCCGGTTGCCTTTCCGAAGGAGAAAGAGCCATCCTCAGCAACTGTCAGCACCTTGTAGCTTGCCGGTGCCTCTGTTCCGATCACATAGTAGGAGTAGTCCGGGCTTTCAAAAAGAACCTGGCTTCCTGTCAGTGTAGTTGTGCTCTCCTGGCCTCTTGAAGTAACCGTGATATCAAGAGAGGACTCATCTGTTACCTGGGTATAAGCGCTCAGGTCTGTTCCTGCCGGGACCTCAACGGCATAAACCGCACCGTTGATCGACTCTGCGCTTGCATCGCTATGATAAGAACCTGCGGAAAGTCCCCAGCTTCTCGGTTTTGATTTTGTTGCTGATGTATAAGCATCTACTGCTACATCATTATTTACCTCTGCCTCATAGAATTTATCATAGGGAATATTCATATAGACATAGGTTGTCTCTGTGAAGGCTGTGCTTTTCTCCAGTCCCTCGCTTGCCTCATTCAGGGCAGAAAGGGCAGAAGATACTTCCTCTGCTGTTGCTGACTCGTTTTCATTTACCGTAACAGCCTCCTCAAGGGCCTTTTTAAAGGTTTTCCAGGATTCTGCTGTATAGTCGCTCTCTACTTTTTCCTCTGCATCCTTGATGGCAGCTGCAAGCTCTGTCTTATCTACCGTTTCGCTTTCAGCTTCCTCCGCATTTGCGAGGGCTGTCAAAATACAATCCTTTACGGCAGTCGTTGTTACAGTCGCTCCGGTAACAGTATCCCAGCTGTTTACGGTATCCTCTGTCGCTGACTGACCGATCAGATTAGCATAGGCCTTCTTTACCTTTTTCAGGTAAGCGGTATTGCTAACGGGTTCACCATCGATCTCTCCCGCATCTCCCGGAGTAATCTCGATATTGCTGAACACACCGTCGCTGACTGTAAAGGCTACATTCAGACTATAGTCATTCCAGCTTTCCGCCTCATCAGTATAAACTGTTGTGTCCGCGCTGTATTCTCCGTCCTTTGCGACCTGCGCACCTGTTACCGCAAAAGCTGCCTGCGGCGTCATGCTGATCACCGTTGCTGCGGTTAAGGCTACCGATACTCCTTTCGTAAAAATCTTCTTTCTCATCTTTCCTCCTTCAATTGATTAGGATGGTATAATGGGTTACTATTTTTAAACATCCAAGAGGATGAATAAAACAATTAAAAATCCTGCCCGAAGAGCAGTAAACCAGATCTCATTTCCCTGTAAGCCTCTCGTGCCGGTATGGATATGTTTCTTCGGACATACCCCCTGGCATTTCTGGCATTGGAAGCATTCTCCTTCCACCATAAGGCTCTTATCCTCCGGCAGTCCGATCCCGCAGGGACAGATCCTTTCGCAGGCACTGCAGCCCTTGATGCAATTCTCCCTCTCCCTTTGCAGGGAAAAATGCGGCAGTACCGGGAGGAGGGAAAAGATTGCTCCCATCGGACATAGGAATCTGCAGAAAAACCGCTCCTCAAAAAACATGCCGGCCATGATTAGGCAAAGCAGAAGGATACCGATCGTAAATCCACTCAAATTCAGCTGGCCTGCATAGATCCTGGAGAAAACATCCCAGGGGCTTGTTCCCTGCAGCTTCGTATACTGGTTTCGAAAGCAAAGGAATAAAATCAGCAGAAGGACAAGATACTTCCCTTTTGACAAGGGCGAAGCAATCTTTTCCGGTATCGCCTTCGCCTTCTTTTTCCTTTTTTTGCAGATAAAAACATAGATGCTGTGCAGCCAGTCTCCCAGACTTCCAAAGGCACAGGCAAAACCACAGAAGAACCTGCCAAAAACCATGGTATAAAGGCAAAGCACAAGCAGAATGCTGATAAAGCTTGTCCATTCCAAGGGCTTGCTCATTCCCATCTGTGTCAGGACGTATTTCACAGCCGCAAAGGCGGCATTATAAGCCGGTGCAAAGAAAAGGAAAAAGATAAGCTGTAGCCCAAAACGGACCCGAGCCCGAAGCTGATTTTCCTGCTTCCTGTTTAATTTTTTTCGAAAGAGGGACTTTCCTTCCTTCCCTCCGGTCTTATTCACTCCGTTTTCCGCATTCATTCCTTCTTACTCCACTGCCTGCTCTAAGGCGTCTGCGACCGCATTAATGATTCCGGCTGAGCTGAAGGTTGCTCCTGTTGTCGTATCAACCGCTGTTGTCTGCTGACTGATGATCTCGTCTACTACCGCTTTTGCCGTAGAAAAATAACTTGCATCCTCATTTTCACTGGAGATGATGTCAATTGAGGCAATCTTGCCGCCTTCTATCGTGACACTGACATCGATCGCTCCGCCGTATCCTTCGGCTTCTCCCGTATAAACGCCATCCATAAATCCGCCTTCCGATTCGGAAGAAGCAGAAGAAGAGGCGGAAGATGACTGGGATTTTGTACCGCCGGATGCAGCTAGGATCTTATACTTCTCCAGTTCATTTTTTGTTTCGTTTAATTCCGTCTGAAGACTGGCAATCTCGTCTGCCTGCGTTCTGCTGACCGTAACAGACTGATAATAGGTCACTACGGACACCACCATCATCAAGCCCGCCAGACCTGCCCAAAATGATCTCATTTTTCTTTTTCTTCCCCTTTAATTTGCATTTACCACAGCTTCCTGCAGTGCCATGTCTACCGCTGCTCTTACCGTGACTGAAGAACAGGTTGCTCCGGATATTGTATCGATTCCGTCCACATAGCTTCCGTTTCCGTTCGCCTCAAGGCCGCTTAAGGAGGGAATCGCCGGCAGGATGCCATTAATGGCATTGTTCATATATCTCCTGTCGCTTCTTTCCCAACCTTCTCCGCCTTCTGTGAAGCTGATGCCCGTAACCGTATCCTCTGCAATCGTCACGGTAATGGTCGACTGATAGGTCTGCCAGCTGTCCTCGTCCTCCGTCTCTGCGGTATAGGTCGGATCGTTTACAACCGTGACATCATAGCTGTAGCTTCCGCTCTTGAAACGATACTTGCTCTGGTCGCTGTCTTCACCCGAGCTGTTGTCTCCGGCGTTTCCGCCATTATTTCCACTATCGTTATCGCCTTTGTTATTTGTACTGTTCGAGCCGTTATTGGCGTTTCCGCCATTCGTATTGCTTCCGTTTCCGGAATTCTTGTCTGCCGTCTGGGAAGACATTTTATTGCCCTTTTTGGCATTTTCAAGGGCATTATTTACCGCCGCGATCAGACCCTTGGAACTGTAGGTAGCTCCGGAAACCGTATCTACATCCGTCGTCTGCTCCGATACGATCGTCGTTAGGAGCTGCTTTGCCTTTGCAAAGAACTGCTCATCCTCATCCTGGGAAAGAATCACGATTGCCTTGATCTGCTTATCCTGAATCGCCAGAGCGAGACGGATCTTATCGTTATAGCCTTCTCCCTCTCCCTCATAAAGGCCGTCTTCATAGGGGAAGCTTTCCTTATTCTGGCTACTGCTCTTCTTGCTCTCTGTGTCCTTGCTGTCCGAAGCCGTGCTGCTGCTTCCCTTCTTTGCCTTGCTCAGGGCGTTTTCAACCGCACTCTTGATGCCTCTTGAGCTGTAGGTAGCTCCGGAAACATCATCCACACTGGTAGACTGAGCTCCGATAATGCTGCTGATCAAAGAACTTGCCTTTGCCCAGTATTCCGGTGTTTCGCTCTGGCTCAGTACATCGATTGCCGTAATCTTGCCGCCGGAAACGGTTACCTGGACGGTAATGTCTCCGCCCCAGCCGCTTCCGCTTCCGGTATAGGTGCCATCTTCCACATCAGACACATTCATGCCGCTGACAGAAGCAAGTCCGCCGCTTCCTCCGTCCGCAGAAGAGCTCTTTGATTTTCCCTTGGTTGATGCCTTTGCGATAGAAATGGCCGAACGCTTGGCATTGCCGGAGGCATCCCCGCTCGCGTCTCCGGAAGCATCTCCGGATAAAAAGGCATTGCCGGAAGCTGCATCTCCCGAAGCCATAACAGCCACAGGTGTGTAACCCGATAAGGCGATCAAAACACAGCCCGCCAAAAGAGCACCCGGTACGATCGGAGATAAAACACTGATTTTTTTCAATACATCCAAATTTTTCATTCTTCTATTCTTCTAATTCTTTTCCGTCAGATCATTTTTCCTTATGACTTTATGCTTCTTTGACTCTGACAACATTGGTTTCCAGATTTGTCGTAAAGGTATCTTCGATTCCTTCTGAAATCACCAGGCTGCCATCCTCCTTCATCAGGACAAAGTCAAATTCATCGCTGTGCTCCCGCCAAAATTCACTCGCCTTTTCCTCTCCCATGATAAAAAGAGAAGTAGACAGGCCATCTGCCAGGGTTCCATCGTCACAAATGATGGTTACGGATTTCAGACCGCTGTCGGCCGGATAACCGGTAGATGGATCAATAATGTGATGATAGGTAATTCCATCTTCTTCAAAATACCGCTCATATCCGCCGGAGGTGATGACTGCCTTATCCTTTGCCTCCAATACGCCGATATAGTTACCATCCTGATCCGGAGACTGAATTGCTACTCTCCAGGCGCTTCCATCCGTCTTGCTTCCATAAGCGTCTACATTGCCGCCCAGGTTGATCAGACCGCTCTTAATTCCATACTCAGCAAAGATCTCGCTAACCCGGTTCGAGGTATAGCCCTTGGCGATTCCTCCAAAGTCAATCTCCATGCCATTCTGCTCAAAGGAAACTTCTCCTGTCTCTTCATCGAAGTCAATCTTCGAAGCATCTACAAGGGTAAGTCTTTCCTTCAAGTCCTCAGAAGAAGGCACTGCAAAATCCTGAGTCGTAAAGCCCCAAAGATCCATGACCGGATAAATGGAAATATCAAAAACGCCATCCGTCAGCTGATAAAGTTCCAAGGATTTCTCCATCAGATAGGCTCCGTCCTCAGAAAGAGTCCCTCCATGATTTGCATTGATCTTCCCAACCTCACTATCCGAATTTCCGGTAGAAAGAAGCTGATCCAGACGATTGATCTCCTCCACAGAGGCATCGACTGCTTCCTGGGCCTTTTCTCCATATGCCGTAACCGACATATAGGTATCCATGGCGAAAATATCCCTTGTCGCCGTTTCTTCCTCTGCATTCGTATTCGTGCTATCTTTATGCTCCGCGTTCGATGAGGCAGCATTGGATGCGGCTGCATCGGAAGAGCTTGCATCAGAAGAGCTTTCCAGCACAGTATTTCCTGAGCCGCTGCCTCCGCTTTCGGAAGCTCCGCCCCCAGCTTCCGCCTGCCCGCAGCCCGCAAGGAGAAGGACTGTTAGCAGAAGAGAAGCCATACACATAGATTTCTTTTTCATTTTTTCTTTACCTGATCTCTCTTTTTCATTCGGAATACGATTAGTAGTTAGTTCGTACTACTATTAGCATCCGCTAATTACAGTATTATAAAGGAGGGTTTTGTCCTTGTCAACTAACTTCGGTCCTTGTTATGCAACATATGTCTCACAAAGCCAACGGCGTTAATAGCTGGCCACAGCATAAAGGCAAAAAAAGAACGCCGACTGAATAACATTCAGTCAGCGTTCTTTTCACATACACTATTTGAAGTTTATCAAAGCTGTCTTATACGAGCTCAAGTAATACTTCCATTGCAGCATCACCCTTACGCGGTCCGATCTTTACGATACGTGTATAACCACCGTTACGGCTTGCATACTTCGGAGCATACTCATCAAATAATTTATCAACAAGATCAACCTTAACAGTATTTCTCTTTCTGCCAGCACCCTCAGTCGGAACCTGAGTTACCGGATAGAGAATCTTGCGCATCTGGCGTTTTGCATGAAGGCGGCTAGGAAGATCCTTCTTTACCTCGCGCTCTACTTCGTCATATACTGTTACTTTCTTGCCGTCGACAACTTCCTTTACACGCTTGCCATTGGCATCCTTGCGTGCTACCTTAACTGTCTTCGTCACTGTTTCAAAATTATCCATTTCCTTAACAGCCAGAGCGATCAGTGGTTCAACCTGCTTGCGAACTTCCTTTGCTCTTGCTTCTGTTGTGATAATCTTGCCATTAAACAGCAGGGCTGTTGTCTGGTTTCTCAGTAAAGCCTTTCTCTGATCGGATGTTTTACCGAGTTTTCTGTATTTAGCCATTTTAATTTCTCCTTTCGTGGAACATCGGGCAACGCTCTTTGGTCTTATTTACCTGATGCATATCATCAACCACTGGGTGGGGTCGGCCGAACTCTTCGGGCTTTTTACCAGCCGGCCAAATAGATTCTATAAAATAGAATTTGTTACTAATCTAAAGAGATCAATCCTTGTTAATGTTCAGGGAAAGACCCAGATCCTGCAGCTTGTTCAGCACTTCATCAAGTGACTTACGTCCAAGATTGCGGACCTTCATCATATCGTCCGGTGTCTTGCTGCAAAGCTCTTCTACCGTATTGATATTCGCACGCTTGAGGCAATTGTAGGAACGAACGGAAAGTTCAAGCTCGTCGATGTTCATCTCCATTACTTTTTCTTTCTCGTCATCCACTTCCTTAACCATAACATCAACTGTCTTTGCATTTTCTGAAAGGTTAATGAAAAGGTTCAAATGCTCGCTCAGCACCTTAGCTGCAAGGCTGACAGCCTCATCCGGTGCCAGTGTGCCGTTTGTGTAGATGTCCAGTGTCAGCTTATCATAATCGGTAATCTGACCTACACGGGTATTCTGAACGTTCATGTTAACACGTTCAACCGGTGTAAAGATGGAATCTACTGCAATCACTCCGATGGGAAGATCTACATCCTTATTCTTGTCTGCTCCGACATATCCTCTGCCCTTTGTAATGGTAAGTTCCATATTCAGTCTGGCATCAGATCCGTTTAGAGTAGCGATAACAAGATCCGGATTCATGATCGTAATATCAGAGTCTGCCTGAATATCACCTGCTGTAACAACACAGTCGCCTTCGCAATCGATATAAGCTTTCTTCGGCTCATCATCTGAGCTGGAGTTCTGGATTGCAAGCTCTTTCAGGTTCATGATGATCTCAGTTACATCTTCCTTTACTCCAGGAATGGAACTGAACTCATGCAGAACGCCGTCGATCTTGACCTGGCTTACTGCTGCACCCGGCAGAGAGGAAAGCATGATTCTTCTTAAAGAGTTGCCAAGGGTAATTCCATAGCCTCTCTCCAACGGTTCTACAACAAATCTGCCGTATTTTTTGTCTTCTGAAATCTCTTCGATATCAATATTTGGTTTCTCAAAATCGAACACGCTGTATTCCTCCTTTTTCAGGTTTCTTTACTATATAAGACTGTATCTGATCCTGCAGGCTATGCCTGCAGGTCAATTTTTATTTAGAATACAGCTCGACGATAAGCATTTCATCAACCGGAACGTCGATCTGCTCTCTTGTCGGTAATTCTTTTACTGTGCCCTTGAAGTTTTCGATGTCTGCATCAAGCCACTCCGGAACAAGTCTTCCTCCGGTTACTTCTGCAACATCTTTATATCTCTGAGTTCCCTTTGCCTTTTCAGAGATCTCGATAACATCGCCTGCCTTGATCAGGTAGGACGGGATGTTGATCTTCTTGCCGTTTACAAGAACATGCTTATGATCAACGATCTGTCTTGCTTCTCTTCTTGTTCTAGCGAATCCAAGACGGAAAACAACGTTATCAAGACGGCTCTCAAGAAGAGTCATCAGATTTTCACCAGTCTGGCCCTTCATCTGATCTGCCTTCTCATAGTAGTTACGGAAAGGCTTCTCAAGTACGCCATAGATGAATTTAGCTTTCTGTTTTTCTCTTAACTGAAGACCATACTCACTTACTTTTCTTCCTGATCTCTGAAGCTGTCTTTTAGACTTCTTATCATATCCAAGATAAACCGGATCAAGACCAAGTGATCTACATCTCTTCAGTACCGGTACTCTATTTACTGCCATTTGATCACACCTCCATTAAACTCTTCTGCGTTTCGGCGGACGGCATCCGTTATGCGGAACCGGAGTAACGTCCTCGATACTTGTAACCTGGATACCACATGCGGAGAGTGCACGGATAGCTGCCTCTCTTCCTGATCCCGGTCCTTTTACCTTAACGTCTACAGACTTAAGGCCGTGAATAAGAGCTGCCTTAGCTGCTGTCTCTGCAGCCATCTGAGCTGCATATGGAGTGGATTTTCTTGAGCCTCTGAAGCCCAGTCCGCCGGCACTTGCCCAGGATAAAGCGTTACCCTGTGCATCAGTCAAAGTAACAATAGTATTGTTAAAGGATGACTGGATATGAGCCTGGCCGTGTTCTACGTTTTTCTTTACACGTTTCTTTGTGACTTTTTTAACGTTCTTAGCCATTTACGAATAACCTGCTTTCTACGAATATAATCCTAATTATTTTTTCTTACCTGCAACAGTTCTCTTCGGTCCCTTACGGGTTCTTGCATTGGTCTTCGTCTTCTGACCGCGCACCGGCAGTCCTCTTCTGTGACGAATTCCACGATAGCAACCGATCTCCTGAAGTCTCTTGATGTTCATAGCGATCTCTCTTCTGAGATCACCTTCAACAGTCTGACTTTCATCGATAACCGCACTGATTCTCTTAACTTCATCATCAGTAAGGTCTCTGCAACGTGTATCCGGATCTACATTCGCTTCAGCTAAAATACGGTTGGAGCTTGTTCTTCCAATACCGTAGATATAGGTAAGCCCGATTTCGACACGTTTTTCTCTTGGTAAATCTACACCTGCAATACGAGCCATGTGTATTCAACCTCCATTAAACATTTGCTTTTTGATATACTTCCTGCCGGTCCGGTATGTATAAAACCGGCAAATGCCACGGATCTCCCGTGGTATGTTAAGTCTCATAGAAAAGTGTGACGAGTACTTTTCTACGATCAGCCGCTTAAATTGATTGTGCAGCATAACGCTGCGGACAACATTAACAGAGTATTAAGATGATTAACCCTGTCTCTGTTTGTGCTTCGGGTTAACGCAGATTACACGTACGCTTCCCTTTCTTTTGATCACTTTGCATTTTTCGCAAATCGGTTTTACAGATGAACGAACCTTCATTTCTGGCTCCTCCTTTCCTTATCTGTATCCGGCAAAACGCGCAAAAAAGCGCAGATTTCGCCCTGCTCTTCAAAAGTGTCCGCTTGACATTTTATCACAGCATCATCTATAAAGCAAGAACTTTCTGCAGAATTACTTATCTCTCCAGATAATTCTTCCCTTCGTAAGATCGTAAGGAGACATCTCCATGGTCACCTTATCTCCCGGCAGAATACGAATGTAATTCATGCGCAGCTTTCCGCTGATATGTGCAAGGACCTGAAGTCCGTTCTCAAGCTCAACCTTAAACATTGCACTCGGCAGTTTCTCAACTACAACACCTTCAACTTCAATAACATCCGATTTTGACATTTATCTTTTTTCCTCCTGCTGGTAAAGCTTTATCGCTCTTTTGATTCCTTCATCCCAAAGCCTTTCATTCTGATAACAGGTCTTTTGGATTTCCTCCGGAATATTTTTTATGATCTGAACATGTTTCCTTTTTTTCAGTTTCGGATGATCCAGGCTTCTGTACTTTCCGTCCGTAAGAAGCAGCTGATCTTCCTTTTCTTCCAGAACAAGATATATTCTGTCTTTATCATGGCCTGCCTTTGACCTGGCAAACAGCTGGCTCATCTTTATTCTCCCAGAACTGCTACAATCGCATTGAAGACATCGTTCATTTCCATCGTGCCGTCAACATCATGCAGAATGTTCTGTTTCTTATAATAATCAATCAGAGGCTGTGTCTGCTTGTGGTAAACATCCAGTCTGTTCTTAACTGTTTCCGGCTTATCATCGTCTCGAAGAACCAGGGCCTGACCGCAGCGATCGCAGATGCCTTCCTTCTTCGGCGGGATATTAATGATATGATAAGTTGCACCGCAGCCGCTGCAGGCTCTTCTTCCACCCATTCTTGTAATGATGGATTCATCCGGAACCTCGATGTCGATTGCATAATCCATGGATTCACCGATCTTCTCAAGCGCCTGTGTTAAAGCATCTGCCTGAGGAATTGTTCTTGGGAAACCATCGAGTACGAAACCGTTCTTTGCATCGTCCTGTGCGATTCTGTCTACAACAAGTGCACATGTCAGCTCATCCGGAACAAGTTCTCCCTTGTCCATGTAGCCTTTTGCCTGCTTTCCAAGCTCTGTGCCTTCTTTAATATTAGCTCTGAAAATGTCACCCGTGGAAATATGCGGAATGCCATAGCGGTCAGCAATCATTTTTGCCTGAGTACCCTTTCCGGCACCCGGTGCACCAAGCATGATAATTTTCATTTTGCGCCTCCAAATTGTTTTTCTGTTAAATGCGAAAAAGCGTGAAGGGCTGCTGCAGATAACTCTGCAGCAGTTTCACGATTTTGTTATTCTCCCAAGAATCCCTTTTTGTAATGGCGGGTAACCATCTGGGATTCGATCTGTTTGATTGTTTCGATAATAACACCAACAATGATGATGATTGACGTTCCACCGAAGGAAACGCTTGCATTGAATACTCCGTTGAAGAAGATCGGAATCACGGATACAATTGAAAGGCCAACTGCACCGATGAAAATGATCTTTCCAAGGATTCCTGACAAATAATCACTTGTCGGCTTACCGGGTCTGATACCCGGGATAAATCCACCCTGCTTCTTCATATTATCTGCAATCTCAAGCGGATTGAAGGTAATTGATGTATAGAAGTAAGCAAAAGCAACGATCAGTAAAATGTAAACAAGTAAACCAATCGTATAGATCGGACGCTGCGGATTGCACCAGTTTGACTGTGACAGGAAGGAGAGGATCTTACCCCAGATTCCTGTGGAGCCGGTTTTGTTCAGCAGTGTTGAGATAATAACCGGTGTCTGCATGATAGACTGTGCAAAGATAACCGGAATTACACCGGCCGTATTTACCTTCAAAGGAATGAAAGTAGACTGGCCGCCAACCTGTTTACGTCCCTGAATCTTGCGAGAATACTGAACCGGGATCTTTCTTACCGCATCCTGGAGGAAGATAACCAGAACAACAGTTGCCAGAACAACTGCTGCAATAATTGCGATTGCAACCACCGCCTGTCCATAGTTCTTACCCAGAACGAACTGCTGTCCCAATGTTGCGAAATCATTCGGCAGTCTGGAAATGATGTTAATGGTAAGAACGATAGAAATACCGTTTCCGACACCATTTTCCGTGATCTGCTCGCCGATCCACATCAGAACTGCAGAACCAGCTGTAAGGATTGCTACCGTAGAGATCACATGCAGAGCATCAAAGCTCTCCAGATATCCGCTGCGGCCAAATCCGATCGCAAGAGCGATACCCTCGATCAGAGAAAGACCAATCGTTGTGTAACGTGTGATCGCAACGATTTTTTTACGTCCTTCTTCTCCGTCTTTATGCATTTCTTCCAGAGCCGGAATTGCAATCGTCAGAAGCTGGATAATGATCGACGCGGTAATGTAGGGCGTAATGTTCAGAGCAAATACTGACATCTGCTCAAAGGAACCACCTGTAACCGAGTTAAAGAAATTAAACGCATCTGTAGACTGATTGGAAAACCAGTTTGAGAAGACATCCCGGTCCACTCCAGGGACCGGGAGCTGGGATCCGATTCGGATCACGATCAGCATTAAAAAGGTGAAGAAAAGACGTTTTCTTAAGTCTTCTACCTTAAAAATATTTCTTAGTGTTTCTAACACTAGATCACCTCTGCTTTTCCGCCCAGTTCTTCAATTTTCTTTGCAGCAGATGCGCTGAAAGCGTTGGCCTGAACCGTAAGTTTCTTTGTCAGTTCTCCGTTGCCGAGAATCTTAACGCCGTCTTTCGGATTCTTAACAATGCCGGACTCGATCAGAGTCTCAACACTAACTACAGCTCCGTCTTCAAATCTCTCCAGTGTGGAAAGATTGATACCAACGATATGTTTTGTATTGATATTTGTGAAGCCTCTCTTCGGAATTCTTCTGTAGAGTGGCATCTGACCACCTTCGAAACCAGGTCTCGGAGCACCACTACGTGCCTTCTGTCCCTTGTGACCTTTACCTGCGGTCTTTCCGTTTCCTGAACCGTGTCCACGGCCTCTTCTGAAATTACCGTCAGTCTTGGCGCCTGCTGCAGGCTGTAAGCTGGATAATTCAATTCCCATTGTGGCACCTCCTTTACTTAAGCTTCTTCTTCTACTTCAACCATGTGGTTGATCTTCTGGATCATGCCACGGATTGCTTTATTGTCTTCCTGCTCAACAGTCTTTCCAACCTTCTTGAGGCCGAGAGCCTGTGCTGTTGCTCTGTTTCTCGGTGTCTGACCGATCAGAGACTTTGTCAGTGTGATTTTTAATTTTGCCATTCCGGATACCTCCTTAACCAAGTATCTCTTCTACGGACTTGCCGCGAAGTGCTGCTACTTCTTCCGGAGATTTCAGCTGTTTTAAAGCCTCGATCGTAGCCAGAACTACATTCTGCTTGTTGTTGGAACCAAGAGACTTTGTACGGATGTTCTTGATACCTGCCATCTCGCAAACGTTACGAGCGGGACCGCCGGCGATAACACCAGTACCTTCCGGAGCCTTCTTCAGAAGAACGGAAGCACCTGTGTGCTTGCCAATGATATCGTGTGTGATAGAAGCGTTCTGATCAAGCTTAACCTCGATCAGGTTCTTTGTTGCATCCTCTTTTCCCTTGCGGATAGCTTCCGGAATTTCAGCTGCCTTACCAAGACCTGCTCCAACATGGCCGTTGCCGTCACCTACAACTACAAGAGCTGTAAATCTCATGTTACGACCACCCTTAACAACCTTGGTTACTCGTTTAATAGATACGACCTTGTCTTCTAATTCCAAGGAGCTGGCATCAATAATGTTACGTTTCATTTTTCCTTTTCCTCCTATTAGAATTTCAGGCCTGCTTCTCTGGCTGCCTCTGCTAAAGCCTGGATTTTTCCATGATACAGGAAACCTCCACGGTCAAATACAACTTCTGTGATTCCTGCTTCAAGAGCCTTCTTTGCAACGCTTGTACCTACATAAGATGCAGCTGCTACGTTGTTTGTTCTTCCAAGCTCTTCCTTTACACCCTTCTCAAGTGTAGATGCGGAAACCAGTGTCTTAGCAGCAGAATCATCAATGATCTGTGCATAAATGTGGTTATTGCTGCGGAATACTGCAAGTCTCGGTCTTTCAGCAGTTCCGGCAATATGATAACGCATTCTTTTATGTTTCTTCTCGCGAATTGCTGTTCTTGATGCTTTCTTTATCATCTTTCGTCACTCCTTACTTATTTACCAGCCTTGCCTGCTTTACGAATAATAACTTCATCAGCATACTTGATACCCTTGCCCTTATACGGCTCCGGTCTCTTCTTGTCTCTGATCTCTGCAGCAAACTGTCCAACCTTTTCTTTATCGATGCCGGAAACTGTGATCTTGTTACCATCAACAGCTGTCTCAACACCTTCCGGATCGATCATCTCAACCGGGTGTGAAAAACCAAGGTTGAGAGTCAGCTTATTTCCGGACTTAGCAGCTCTGAAACCAACACCGTTGATCTCAAGAGTCTTTGTATATCCCTGTGTTACACCGATCACCATGTTGTTGATCAGTGTTCTTGTAAGACCATGAAGTGATCTCATTTTCTTTAAATCATTCGGTCTGGAAACTGTGATTTCCTCACCTTCCTGCTTGATCTCCATCTCAGCAGGAAGAACTCTTGAAAGAGTTCCTTTCGGACCTTTTACAGTCACCTGATTATTTTCTGCAATCTCAACTGTTACGCCAGCCGGAATTGCGATTGGCATTCTTCCTATACGTGACATGCCCGTACCTCCTAAAAAACCTTTGTTAGTATGTCCGGTTTCTGTAACCGGTTTATACTTTTCGTGTTACTGACAAATGCCTACCAAACAAATGCAAGCACTTCTCCACCAACCTGCAGCTTTCTTGCCTGCTTGTCAGTGATGATTCCCTGGTTTGTGGAAAGGATTGCGATACCCAGTCCGCCAAGTACTCTCGGAAGCTCATCTTTGCCGGCATAAACACGAAGTCCCGGTTTGGAGATTCTTCTCAGGCCTGTGATGATCTTCTCATTCTTGTCTTTTCCGTATTTCATTGTGATACGGATTGTCTTAAAGTTACCTTCTTCGATAATATCATATGCTTTGATATAACCTTCATCCAGAAGAATTCCTGCAATTGCAAGCTTCATCTTGGAAGACGGAACATCAACTGTGTCGTGTTTTGCAATATTTGCGTTGCGGATTCTTGTGAGCATATCCGCGATCGGATCACTAAATGTCATCGTTTTGCCTCCTTCTTACCAGCTTGCTTTCTTAACGCCCGGGATCTGTCCTTTGTATGCAAGTTCACGGAAGCATACTCTGCAGATTCCGTATTTTCTTAAATATGCATGTGGACGACCACAGATTCTGCAGCGGCTGTATTCTCTGGTAGAGAATTTCTGTTTGCGCTGCTGCTTTACCTTCATAGATTTCTTAGCCATTTGAAATTCCCTCCTTATTTGCGGAACGGCATATTGAACTGTGCAAGTAACTCGCGAGCTTCTTCATCTGTGTTCGCTGTTGTTACGATGATGATATCCATACCTCTTACCTTATCGATCTTATCGAATTCGATTTCCGGGAAGATCAGCTGTTCTTTGATACCAAGTGCATAGTTACCACGTCCGTCAAATGCGTTCGGGTTGATTCCTCTGAAGTCACGAACTCGCGGAAGAGCAAGGTTGATCAGACGATCAAGGAATTCATACATTCTTTCTCCACGCAGAGTTACCTTGCAGCCGATCGGCTGGCCTTCTCTCAGCTTGAAGTTTGCAATTGATTTCTTTGCCTTTGTTACAACCGGTTTCTGGCCTGTGATGATCTCAAGATCAGACATAGCAGAATCCAGAACCTTTGCATTTTCCTTAGCTTCTCCGACGCCCATGTTGATGACGATCTTGTCTACCTTCGGAACCTGCATATCATTTGTATAGCCAAATTTGTTTTTCAGCGCATCAACGATTTCGTTCTGATACGTTTCTTTCAGTCTACTCACTTTACCGAACCTCCTTCCATGATTACTCGATAACTTCGCCGGTCTTCTTTGCTACGCGGACTTTCTTGTCTCCGTCAAGCTTGAAGCCGATTCTTGTCGGCTGACCATTGTGCAGATACATTACGTTTGAGATATCGATCGGTCCTTCCTGACGTACGATACCGCCGTTCTGGTTCTGCATGCTCGGCTTTGTGTGTTTTGTAATCATGTTGACGCCTTCAACGAGCAGTGTATTGTTTTTGTGATTTACAGCGATGACCTTGCCTTCTTTATCTTTGTCTCTTCCGGCAATAACACGAACTGTATCTCCAACTTTAATCTTTAACATTGATGGTCCCTCCTATAACACTTCCGGTGCCAGGGAAACGATTCTCATGAACTGTTTCTCACGAAGCTCTCGTGCAACCGGTCCGAAAATACGGGTTCCTCTCGGTGTCTTGTCATCTTTGATGATTACTGCTGCATTCTCATCAAAGCGGATGTAGGATCCGTCTTTACGACGAACGCCCTTTACGCTGCGGACAACAACTGCCTTTACAACATCACCCTTTTTAACAACGCCGCCTGGTGTTGCATCTTTAACGGTAGCAGTAATGATATCTCCAATATTTGCATATCTTCTGGTTGAACCGCCCTGTACGCGGATGCAAAGGATTTCTTTTGCACCTGTATTGTCGGCAACCTTAAGTCTAGTTTCCTGCTGAATCATACCGGTGCCTCCTTATTTAGCTCTCTCAATAATCTCAACAAGACGCCATCTCTTATCCTTGGAAAGAGGTCTTGTCTCCATTACCTTTACTGTATCTCCGATGTTGCATTCATTGTTCTCATCGTGAGCTTTCAGCTTATATGTTTTCTTAACGACCTTGTTATACAGCGGGTGTTTCACATTATCTTCAACGGCAACAACGATGGTCTTATCCATTTTATTGCTCGTTACCTTACCTGTACGAGTCTTTCTTAAATTTCTTTCCACAACAGTCTCCTTCCTGAATTACTCAGCGCTCTTCTCATTGATAACAGTCTGGATTCTTGCGATGTTTCTACGAACTTCTTTGATTCTTCCTGTGTTATCAAGCTGATTCGTAGCATTCTGGAATCTTAAATTGAAAAGTTCTTTCTTTGCAGCAACCAGGGTTTCGTTCAGCTGTGCTGCGGACTGTGTTTTTAATTCGTCTAAATAAGCTGTCTTTTTCATTATGATTCACCGCCTTCTAAGTCTTCGCGTGAAACGATCTTGCATTTGACAGGTAATTTGTGCATTGCAAGACGAAGAGCCTCACGTGCTACTTCTTCCGGTACGCCTGCTACTTCAAACATAACACGACCCGGTTTCACAACTGCTACCCAGTACTCTACATTACCTTTTCCTTTACCCATTCGAACTTCAAGAGGCTTGTGTGTGAATGGCTTATCCGGGAAAATCTTGATCCAAACTTTACCACCACGCTTCATGTGACGTGTCATGGCAATTCTGGCTGCCTCGATCTGGTTGGATTTGATCCAGCAAGGTTCTGTTGCTACAAGACCAAATTCACCGTTTGTGATTTTATTTCCTCGCATCGCTTTTCCGGTCATAGTGCCACGGAACTGTTTACGATGTTTTACTCTTTTCGGCATTAACATTATTTATCGCTCCCTTCCTTCTGTCCCTTCTGAGGAAGTACTTCGCCTTTGTAGATCCAGACTTTTACACCAACCTTACCATAGGTTGTATCTGCCTCTGCAAAACCATAGTCAATGTCTGCACGCAGTGTCTGAAGCGGAATAGTTCCTTCACTGTAGAATTCTGTACGAGCCATATCAGCTCCGCCAAGACGTCCGGATACAGAAGTTTTGATACCCTGAGCTCCGGTCTTCATTGTACGTCTCATGCAGGACTTCATTGCTCTACGGAAAGATACACGGTTCTCAAGCTGCTGAGCGATATTCTCTGCAACAAGCTGAGCATCCTTGTCCGGTCTCTTGATCTCTTTGATATCAACGATCATTTTCTTGCCGGTCATTTTCTCGAGCTCTTTTTTAACCTTCTCGATCTCTGCGCCGCCCTTACCGATAACTACGCCCGGCTTAGCTGTGTAGAGGATAACCTTTACTCTGTCAGATGCTCTCTCGATAGAGATCTCGGAAACACCTGCGTTATATAATTTCTTTTTCAGGAATTTTCTGATGTTGTAATCTTCTACAAGACAATCAGCAAAATCATTACCTTCGGCATACCATCTGGAATCCCAGTTTTTAATAACGCCGACTCTTAAGCCATGCGGATTAACTTTCTGTCCCATTATTTAGCCTCCTGTCTTTCGTTCAGCACAATTGTGATGTGGCTCATTCTCTTTTCGATTCTGTAAGCTCTCCCCTGTGCTCTCGCTCTGATACGTTTCATTGTCGGTCCTTTGTTTGCATAGCACTCTTCTACGAAGAGGTTATCTACGCTCATACCGTTATTGTTTTCAGCATTGGCAACTGCGCTACGCAGAAGCTTTTCAATGATTTCTGATGCATATCTCGGGTTGTATGTTACGATTGCGAGTGCAGTCTGAACATCTTTACCTCTGATAGCGTCGAGAACGAAGCATGCTTTCTGAACTGACATTCTTGCGTAAGATAATTTTGCAGAAGGTCTTGTGTCTTTCTGTGCATTTCTTTCTCGTTTGATCTGTGATCTATGTCCTGATGCCATTTGAACTAGCCCTCCTTACCTTACCTTGATTTTTTCTCGTCTTTGCCATGGCCTCTGTAAGTTCTGGTCATAACGAACTCACCGAGTTTATGTCCAACCATGTCCTCGGTAACATATACCGGAACATGTCTTCTTCCATCATGTACAGCGAACGTGTGTCCGACGAACGACGGGAAGATTGTGGAACGACGGGACCAGGTCTTGATAACTGACTTCTCGCCAGAAGCGTTCATAGCGTCAACTTTCTTTAACAGGCTTGCGTCTGCGAAAGGTCCTTTTTTAAGTGAACGTGACATATTCTCAATCCTCCTTATTTAATCGCTCTTCCGTCTCTTCTTCTTACAATAAGCTTGTTGGACTGTTTATGTTTCTTACGTGTCTTAAGTCCAAGTGCAGGCTTGCCCCAAGGTGTGCTGGGTCCTGGACGACCAACCGGAGCCTTACCTTCACCACCACCGTGTGGATGGTCATTCGGGTTCATAACAGAACCACGTACTGTCGGGCGGATACCCATGTGACGCTTACGTCCTGCCTTACCGATGTTGATCAGGCTGTGCTCTCCGTTTCCGATTACACCGATTGTAGCGCGGCATCCGATCGGAACCATTCTCATCTCACCTGACGGAAGACGAAGTGTTGCATACTTTCCTTCCTTAGCCATGAGCTGTGCGCTCAGACCTGCGGAACGAACAAGCTGTCCACCCTTACCCGGCATAAGCTCGATGTTGTGAATCTGTGTACCAACCGGAATGTTCTCCAGCGGCAGGCAGTTTCCAACTCTTACTTCGGCTTCCGGTCCATTCATAACCTTCATGCCGTCTGTCAGACCCTGCGGAGCGAGGATATATGCCTTCTCGCCGTCTGCATAGCAGATCAGAGCGATGTTAGCTGTTCTGTTCGGATCGTACTCGATACCGATTACTGTAGCTTCGATTCCATCTTTTCTTCTCTTGAAGTCGATGACTCTGTATTTTCTTCTGTTTCCACCACCGTGGTGTCTTACAGTAATTTTACCCTGATTGTTACGGCCGGCGTTTTTGCTCAGCGGAGCAAGAAGAGATTTTTCAGGAGTTGTCTTTGTGATCTCAGAAAAATCAGAACCGGTCATATTTCTTCTCGAAGGTGTATATGGGTTATATGACTTAATTCCCATTTTGGTTCTCCTTTCAATTTCCAACGGCTTTGCCGTTTCGGTTTATTATCGCACTTTGCTGTGCATAACTCGGATTCTTTTCCGATAACTTCTTACAGACCTGCGAAAATCTCGATGTCCTTGCTGTCTTCTGTCAGCTGAACGATCGCCTTCTTTGTCTTAGCAGTCTTGCCATAGATCATGCCGCGTCTCTTGTTGTGGCCAACATTGTTCATTGTGTTAACCTTAGCGACCTTAACACCGTCGAACATTTTCTCAACAGCTTCTTTGATCATGGTCTTGTTTGCTTCCGGATGTACCAGGAAGGTGTATTTCTTTTCTGCCATTGCATTCATGCTTTTCTCTGTAACGACCGGCTCGATCACTACGTCGTAGTACTGTACGTTTGCCATTATGCATACACCTCCTCAAGGAATGCTACAGCTGCCTTTGTTGTAACAACTGTGCCGTTTTTCAGAATATCATATACATTGATATTTGAGCTGATTGTCTTTGCATCATCTTCTGCAGCAACATTGATATATGCTGTTGCAACATTCGGAAGGTTGTTAGCGGAAAGAACTACGTTCTTATCATTCTTGTCCATAAGGATGATAGCCTTGTTTACATTCAGGTTATCAAGAACAGCTTTTACCTTCTTTGTCTTGATCTCATCGATTGTAAGATCTTCCAGTACGATGAACTTCGCATCCTGAACCTTAGAAGTAAGAGCAGAACGGATAGCAGCTCTCTTTTCTTTCTTGTTCAGTTTGAAGGAATAATCTCTCGGTGTCGGAGCAAAAACAACTCCGCCGCCTTTCCACTGCGGAGCACGGATAGATCCCTGTCTTGCATGACCGGTTCCTTTCTGTCTCCACGGTTTTCTTCCGCCGCCTGATACCTCGGAGCGGGTTTTTGCTTTCTGTGTACCCTGACGCTTATCAGCAAGGTACTGTACAACAGACATGTGAAGCAGGTGTTCATTTACCTCAACGCCGAACACGGAATCATTGAGTTCCATTGTGCCAACTTCCTTGCCTTCCATATTATAAACAGATACGTTAGCCATCTGTATGTCCTCCTTTCCGAAAAGCCTTAGGCTTTTACAGATTCCTTGATCGTCACTAAAGATTTCTTCGGTCCCGGAACAGATCCCTTAACCAGGATCAGGTTCTTGTCCGCATCAACGCGTACAATCTCAAGATTCTGAACCGTTACCTTTACACCACCCATGTGGCCCGGCATTCTCTTACCCTTGAAAACCTTGCTCGGGCTGGAGCAAGCGCCGTTAGAACCGGCATGACGATGATATTTACTACCATGTCCCATCGGTCCACGAGACTGTCCATGTCTCTTGATCGCGCCCTGGAAGCCCTTTCCTTTGGAAATAGCTGTTGCGTCGATCTTATCGCCGTCTGCGAAGATATCAGCCTTGATCTCATCTGCAAGCTTGTACTCTTCTGCATTTTCCAGACGGAACTCTGCAACGTAACGCTTTCCGCCTACGCCAGCCTTCTGGAAGTGGCCCATCTCAGCCTTGTTTACACCGTGACGGTTGTAAACTTCCTTCTTGCCGTTAGCGTCAACGTTAACGATCTTTTCTTTCTTGTCAACGAATCCAACCTGAATAGCGCTGTATCCGTCGTTCTCAACTGTCTTAACCTGTGTTACTGCACAAGGTCCGGCCTGAAGTACAGTAACCGGGATCAGTTCTCCACCTTCAGCGAAAATCTGTGTCATACCGATTTTCGTAGCTAAGATTGCTTTCTTCAATTCTTTTACCTCCTGTTAATCTACAGCGGAACGCAGCCAGGGCGTTCATCCTAGAACAGGTTTTGCACCTGATAGGATTTCTGTGTGTTGAAGAATTACTGCTGTTACTTTCTGTCTTTCATCTTGATGTCAATGTAAACACCAGCCGGCATTTCCAGTCTGGAAAGAGCATCTACCGTCTTCTGTGTCGGTGTGATGACATCGATGAGTCTCTTGTGAGTTCTCTGCTCGAACTGCTCTCTGGAATCTTTATATTTGTGAACAGCTCTTAAGATAGTAACTACTTCCTTCTTTGTCGGAAGCGGTACCGGTCCGCTCACCTGAGATCCATTCTTCTTTACAGTTTCGATGATCTTCTTTGCAGATGCATCGATCAGCTCATGGTCATAAGCCTTTAATGTGATTCGCATTACCTGACTTGCCATAAAAAAAGTCGCCTCCTTTTCGCGCTCTAAATGAGTACGACAAGCGGTGACTGTACACTCTTCCGTGTGTTTCCTAGAAGAACTCCACACGTTGTTTCTACTATGTAGACTATGTGATACAGTGACTTGTCGCCAGTTTCCTAACTTGACATTCGCTCCACGGAAAACCTGCCACAGAGGGCAGCAACCTCACGCTTCATAGCTATCATGCCACAGCATGTTTGATTATATCCGATATTTACAGGGATTGCAAGCACTTTTTACATATAATTTTCAGCTTGCTTTATGCTATACTAAATGACAGAAAAGGTCTTTTTAGATTCTTTTCGCATACGATTATTATAAATAGGAAAAAAGATTTTCACAGCCTTTTCTTATTCGCTCTTATAATAGGAAGATTTACACTTTTAAAGGAGTCCGCATGGATATACAGATTGCGATTCGCGACCTTGCTGCATATGCCTACCGAACAGGTCTGACAGCTGAGGAAGATCTCCTCTTCCTTTTAAATTCCCTCGCTGCCTTCTTCGGTCTTTTCGAAGTCAACAGCACAGCCGACAGTGTCCTTCGCAAGGCAGCCACTATTTCAGAAACAGATATTGAAACAGGGCAGGAATTAGAAGCCCTTCTTCTTTTTATGCAAGAATACCGGAAAAAGGAAGGACTTTCCGCCTCCTGTATCGATGAAGATCTCCCCTCCCGGATCATGGCCCTTCTTACACCGCCGCCTTCAGAGATTCACCGTCTCTTCCGGGAAAAATATGCACTTTCTCCCGCAACCGCCACAGACTGGTTTTTCAATTTTACAAAAAACTGCAACTATATTTCCCGCTATCGGGCCGCCAAAAACCTTCCCTGGGCCAGCTTCACGCCCTATGGGGATCTAGAGCTTAAGATCCTTGCACCCTCCGATCCTCTTCTCTTTCACCCAGAGGAATATTCTGCCTATACAGAGCACGCTTATCCGGCCTGTATTCTCTGCCAGGAAAATATCGGCTATTCCGGCCACCTTTCCTATCCCTCCGGAAGGATCCGACGGAGGGTGCCCGTCACCCTGCAAGGCAGGACTTATGAGCTGGAATATCTTCCCGGAAATGCAGAACCTGAGCTCTTTCTCCTTTCTTCCAAAAAGCACGAAAGATCCGCTCTCTCATCCGAGTCCTTTCTTCGCCTTTTGGAATTTATTCAGCTCTTTCCTCATTATTTTATCGGGCAGGATGCGGATCTGCCTTTTGCGAAGGCTCCCCTGCCTCCTCATGAATGTTTTCTGGGCGGCCGTTTTGAATCCGCCCTGGCAAAGGCTCCCATAGAACGCTCTTTTTCCGTGAAAGGCTATAAAAAGGTCTCCTGCGGTATTGTAAAGTGGCCGGCTTCTGTTATTCGCCTGACCGCTTCCGATCCAAAGGAGCTTGCTTCCCTGGCTGCTCTAATCCTAAAGAACTGGCAGACCTACTCTGATGAGTCCGCTTCTCTTCAGGCAGATTCGGACGGAAAGAAGCACCACAGCCTCACAATTCTGGCCAGAAGAAGGCAGGAAGACTTCAAGCTGGATCTGATCTTACGAAGCAATCTGTCCGACCGGGCACATCCGGAGGGAATCTTCTATCCCCGCAGACAATACCAGCACTTTATCTATCGGGGGATCGGCCTTCTGGAGCTCAGTGGCCTTATGCTCTTCCCCTGGCAGCTGAAACTGGATCTGGAACTGATTGAGAAGGCTCTCCTGGAAAAGCATTCCCTGGCTGCTACTGCAGAACAGAGGCGGCATGTCGACTGGGCAAAGGATATCCGACGGGATCATAAGATTCTTACAGCTGACAACATTTCCTCCATCCTGAGAAAGGAAATCGGTATGGCCTTTCTCCATATGCTGGAGGACAGCGCTGTTTTCAAAAGAAATCCTGCCGGGCAGGATGCCTTTGACCGTTTTATCCTGTCCATGGAAGCCATATTCGACTCCGGAAAGGAAGACTAAGCCCGTCTTTCCCAGAGAAGTTTTCTCGGCTGATAGCCGGTTCGAATGCTTTTCTTCTATATAAATATCAAGTAAAAATCGAGGATTTTATCTATGAATTCTTCTTATCCCACCTATGTACTGATCAATCCTGCCAGCCGTTCGGGCTACAGCCTGAAGGTCTGGCACAATATCGCTCCCCTTTTCAATGCTGCCGGCATTTCCTGCCGCCTTCTCTATTCCGAAAGTGAATTCGGTATGAGAAAGCTTGCCCGAGAACTCACCGCCGGATCCGCTCCTCTGAATCTGATCGTTTTAGGGGGAGACGGCAGCCTGAATGAAGTCTTAAATGGAATAGAAGATTTCTCCAAGGTCTTTCTCGGTTTTATCCCAACCGGCTCCAGTAATGATTTTGCCCGTGCCCTGGGCCAGTCCTCTCCGGAAGAGGCAGCCAGGCAGATTCTGTCCGGTGGATTTTCCTGCCTTGATCTGGGTGAGATGACCTGCCGGGAAGAAAGAGGGGATACGAAGGAGGACAGAGAAGAAGAAAGAGAAAAGGAAGAAGCAAAAAAGACAAAAACAGCAAAACGCTTCTTCATCGTCTCCAGCGGCCTCGGCTTTGACGCCGCCATCTGTTACGGAGCAGATCATACCTCCCTAAAGAAACTTTTGAACCGTTTGCACCTGGGCAAGCTGATCTATATCATGGTGGCCCTAAAAGAAATCCTCAAGGCAAAACCGGGAGAATTCCAGCTGATTCTGGATCATAAAGAAAAGCTTCGCTTCAAAAAATGCCTTTTTACGGTATGTATGAATCACAAATATGAAGGAGGGGGCTTCATGTTCTGTCCGAATGCAGACGGAGGAGATGCTCTTTTGGATATCTGTGTTATCTCCAACCTGGGCAAGCTTCTCTTTCTCCTGATGTTCTCCAGTGCCTACCGGGGTTCTCATGTAAAGTATCCCTTTGTTACCATCCGGCAGGCAAAGGAGCTGACCATTTGTTCCGAAAAGCCCCTGTATTTTCATACCGACGGTGAGGTGCCGGGCAAAACAAGGGAGATGGCCATTCGGATTCGTCCCGGCAAATTGCAGCTTTTGAACCTAAAAAACGAGAAAAGAGACTGTTAAATTTTTATTTACTATTGCAAAGCATCTGTAAAACTCTTAGAATGTTGAATAGTCTGTTACAATAAATTGAAGCAAAAAATGGAGGCTATTTAATATGAGTGAATCTACACAGACCAAGGAGAAGAAAAAGCTGTCTCTTGCCGGACAGATTTTCATTGCTCTGGTTCTTGCAATCATTGTCGGACTTCTGATGCAGAGCATCCCCGGCATTGCTGAAAACTTCATCAAACCTTTCGGTACCATTTTCCTGAACCTTTTAAAGTTCATCGTTGTTCCGATCGTTCTTTTCTCTATCATGTCAGGTATTGTTTCCATGAGTGATATCAAGAAGGTCGGCGCCATCGGCGGAACTACGATTGTCTACTATCTGCTGACAACCGCCTTCGCCATCACGATCGGACTCCTCTTCGGTTATCTCTTCAAGGGAACCTTCCCGCTTCTTTCTACCTCAGGCTTAAGCTACGAGGCTTCTGAACCGGTTTCCCTTGTAGATACCCTGGTAAATATTTTCCCGTCCAATTTCCTTCAGCCTATGGTGGACGCAAATATGCTTCAGGTCATCGTAATCGCCATTATCATCGGCTTTGCGATCATCCTTATCCGCGAAAACAATCCAGAAGCAAATGATCGTATTGTTCTGGGCATTAACGACCTGAATGACGTATTCATGAAGGCAATGGAAATGATCCTCAAGCTTTCCCCAATCGGCGTTTTCTGCCTGCTTTGCCCGGTAATCGCCGCAAACGGTCCGAAAGTAATCGGCTCTTTGGCTATGGTTCTTCTTGTTGCCTATATCTGCTATTTCATTCACGCTGCAGTTGTTTATTCCTTTACTGTACGTACACTTGGCGGTATGAGTCCAATCACCTTCTTTAAGGGAATGCTTCCCGCCATGATGTTTGCCTTTTCTTCTGCTTCCTCTGTCGGAACTCTTCCGCTGAACCTGGAATGCACAGAAAAGCTCGGTGCTCCCCGTGAGATCGCTTCTTTCGTTCTTCCCCTGGGTGCAACCATCAACATGGACGGAACAGCCATCTATCAGGGTGTATGTGCGATCTTTATCGCATCCTGCTATGGCATCGATCTTACCTTTACCCAGATGATTACCATCGTCCTTACCGCTACTCTAGCTTCTATCGGAACAGCAGGTGTTCCGGGTGCCGGCATGGTTATGCTGACCATGGTTCTGCAGTCAGTCGGACTTCCGATTGAGGGTATCGCCCTTGTTGCCGGCGTTGACCGTATCTTTGATATGGGACGTACGACTCTGAATATCACAGGCGATGCTTCCTGCGTTATCGTTGTTACCAATCGTCAGAAAAAGAGAGCGGCAAGAAAAGCGGCTGCGAAATAAGGTCGAAGCAAGACTTAGAATATCTAAGAAATCGTGCAAAGAAAAAGAAGCATATTCCGGATGGAATATGCTTCCTTTTTTTTACATTTTTAGTCCTAAAAACAAGGCGTATATCGGGAGTTTTAGGATAAAACGCGTTGTTGAAAACCGGATCTAAAACAAAGAATTCGAGTCGATAAGCAGGTCTTCTAATGACACACTGCGTTCGCTGTTCCTTGCGGCGCTTATTCACTCGGGCTCCACGCTAAACTCGCTTTGTATTTCTTGGTAACGCATATTTATTGTTTCATAGAGATGCCCCTTACTATTGTGAGCTCAAACAGGAGCGACGCCCTCGTGCTAGCCGCTGCGTCACGACGCGAGCCTTGTGAATCGTCATTAGAAGATCCTGCTTACGAACTCGAATCTACTTTTTTGGCAAGGTCTCTTTAGAAAAGTATAATTTGGCATGAACTCCGACTGAGTAAATCTATGGCAATTTGCGAGGCTCTCGTCGTGACGAAACAAACGCTTAGGGGGGCCGAGAATGATTCTGCCTTTATAGCTGGGCTTCATAACGATGTACTGCAAAGTGTGATGATATGCACGCAAAAGACGGTAGCGAGGCTTCCGTAGGGAGCTGCAGGCTGGCAGCGCAGACGAGAGCACTGTGCCCAAGGGGCCGAAGGGCTTTAGCCCTGAGTGAGCGCGCAGCGCGAGTTTTGCGGTAGTCTGCGCGAATAAGCCGCCTGCGGCGAGTAGGAAATGAAGCGTGTCTTTGCAGCATATCTCACACCAGCAGTACTGTGTTATACGATCAGCTCGTAAACCGTCTTCACGAAGAAGATCACCAGTACAATAATCATGGCCGGTTTCACGAACTTTGCTCCGCCCTTCTCAAACATAGTGGATCCGATATAATTGCCCAAAATATTAAAGGCACCTGCCGTGATTCCAAGAGGAAGCAGTACCACCCCATTCATCAGGAAAACCACCAGGGCGCTGATGTTGGTGCAAAGGTTGATTACCTTGGTGACGCCATTTGCCTCGCCCAGCTTCAGATGAGCAAATACGCTGAGCAGAAGGATCAGAAAAGTTCCTGTTCCGGGACCATAAAAGCCATCGTAGATTCCGATCACAAAGGCAATCAGAATGCAGGCCAGGATCATTTTTTTCTCCGGCAGTTCTTCTCTTTCTGCCTCAAAAGCATTCCCCTTAATGACATAAGCCGCTGTAAGCGGGAGGATCACCAGCATCACAATCCTGAAAATGCCGTCGGACAAGGCAAGGGCTAATTTGGCGCCCAGATTGGATCCGATAAAGGCAGTCACAACCGAGCAAAGAGCCGGCTTCCATTTTACAAATCCGGCCTTGGCATATTTGAAGGTTGCTACCGAGGTTCCCATGGAAGAACTCATCTTATTGGTCGCGATGGCATTATGTACCGGAAGGCCTGCGATCATATAAGCCGGAAGGGAAACCAAACCTCCTCCTCCCGCGATCGCATCAATGACGCCTGCCAGAAAAACCAGGGGACAGATCAGAAGATATTGCAGCAGCATTGTTTCTTTCTCCTTTTAAGATACTTTTTATGTCTCCCGCTCTAAAAGGAAGCCTGAAGGATTTACGATTATGTATGTTCACAAATCGAAAAAGCACGTCAGAGTGCAACTTCCTATACAGGCAGGAAACAGACGCTATCATAACACGATATCTTCCTTCCGGTCAAAGGCATTTCTTTGCTCTTATCCCTCGCCATTATCCTTCTGCCTTTTTCTTTTTTATTTCCTCGATCAGAAGAGGCATGACTTCATTTACATCTGCAACGAGGGAAATATCTGCAAGATCAAAAATTTCTGCATTCTCGTCCTTATTAATTGCCAGAATGTAGTCGCTGTCCCGCATCCCCGCCAGGTGCTGGGGCGCCCCGGAAATGCCGCAGGCGATATAGAGCTTTGGCTTTACCCTATTTCCTGTCTGGCCAACCTGGTGTTCCTGTCCGATCCAACCCTGATTCACCGCAGAACGGCTTGCCCCCAGTCCGGCTCCCAGCACTCTTGCCAACTCCCCGCAGAGCTTTTCATAATTTTCCTTCGAGCCCATTCCCCTGCCGCCGGAAACGATGATCTCCGCTTCCTTCAGGTCAATCTCCTCGGAGACCTTTCTGACACTTTCTTTAAGACAGGTCTTTCTTTTTTCCTTTTCCTTCTCTTCCGGATACTCAAGAATAGGCTCATTTTTTCCCTTTTGTGGCTTTTCATAACTTCCCGGGCGGATGCTGATCACCGCCTTTTGAGGCAAGATTCTGACACTCTGGTGAAAACGACCGGCATAAACCGGTATCTTCGCAATCAGACCATCCTCCCCTTCTTCTAACTCCAGGACGTCATTCAAGGCAGCCGCCCCGATTTTTCCCGCCAGCTGGGGCGTAAGAGACTTTCCGCTTCTTGTTGCCGGCAGAAGGATCAGGTCATAGTCCTCAGCCAAGTGACTAAGCGGCTCCAAGATTGCCTCCTCCAGCTCTTCCTCCCCGCTTTCGAAAAGATAGACCTTCCTTGCTCCGTAAGCGGAAGCTTCTGCCGCCGCCTCTTCCAATTCTCTTCCAAAGAGAAAGACATCCGCCTTTTGCCCCAGTCTTTCTGCCAGTCCCAAAAGCTCCAGGGAGGAAGCTGCTGCTTTATTTCCTTTTCTCTCAATATAGACCAGTATCCTCATAGCCTCTCCTTGCTGCACTTTCCGCCTTGCACTTTTCTCGTCCTCACTGCTCTATCCCTACTTTCGGAAAGAAGAAATATAAAAACGTGAAAAATCCCTCTATAAAACCTTATCTGCACGCAGTTTCTCCAACACTTCTTCTACCGCCTTTTGGCTGTCCTTTGTATCTATTTTCAGCCCGTCTGTTTTTTTCTCCGTCTCTTCCAAAGAAAGATATTCCAGCTTTGCTTTTGTCTCCTTTGGCAAAAATTCCTGAAGCACCGCCTTTCTTGATGCCAGTCTTCTCATGACATTCGGATAACGAGGCTCCAGCTCCCCCTTGCTTACCGAGAGCAAAGCCGGCATTTCCAAGCGAAGGATCTGATATCCGTCCTCTCTTTCCTTCTTTACCTGAAGTTCTCCTTCGAGAAGCTTTATCTCTGTCACATCGGAAACAAAGGGATAGCCCAGTTTTTCTGCCAGAAGACCGCCAAGGAGGCCACTACTGTAATCGGTTGACTCTCTGCCGACCAGAATCAGGTCAAAGGCCTTTTCTCTCTTTTTCTCGATCTCAGGAAGAAGCGAGCAGATCTCCTCTGCTGCGGCAGCCGCATCCTTTTCTCCTGCCTGCTCATCCTTAAGTAAAAAAGCCTCTTCCGCCCCCAGAGCCAGTCCGTTTCTGATACAAATGCTGTCTCCCTCGTCCCCAAGGGTAAGCAAACTGACTGATCCGCCATATCTTTCTACCGTTCGAAGCGCCAGTTCCAGGGCATAGGCATCGAATTCATTTTCCTTCGGCTCCGCCCCACTGAAATCCATTTTCCCGCTTTTGACATCCAGACGAAGTTCTCCGCTTTCATCCGGAACCGTCTTCATACAAACCAGAATCTCCATAGTACTCTGCCCCTCTGCAATGCAATTCTTGAAGTTACATGACAAAATATGTTGATGTCTAATCCCAGCCGCAAAGGCCGAGATGTTCTGCCCAGGATCAAAAAACCGTTGGGAAGCCCTCAGTGTATATCGTGCCGCGTAAGCGGTGCGATGAAACGAAGGCGCATCCTGCGATAGCAGGATTTGGAATGCGCCGTAAGTCATCACGCAAGAGGC
>CAVHNP010000015.1:0-37281 GCA_963637505.1 Prevotella sp. CAG:279 | reverse complement strand
GATGCGCCTTTGTTTCATCGCACCGCTTACGCGGCACGATATACACTGGGGTTTTTCAACGGTTTTTGATCTTGAGTAGAACATCTCGGCCTTTTTTAACATTAACCTAGTTTCCTATCGCCTTACATTCTCTCCGGTGCTTCAAATCCAAGCACATGAATGCTTTCTTCCAGCACTCTTCTGGTCAGATCGAGAAGGGCGATATAGCAAGCCTGAAGCTCTTCATTCTCTTCATTCATGATATTGGTTTCATGATAAAAATGATTAAATACATTTGCCAGATCATAGATATAAGAGCAAACCTTATGAGGTGCGATCTCTTCAAAGGCATCCGAGATCAGGCCGTTGAACTTCACAAGCTCCAGCATCAGAGCCTTGGCATTCTCATTTCCTGTTTCCATGACTGCTGCGGCTTTTCTTTCTTTTCCTAAAGTAGCATATTTGCTGAGGATGGATTTGGCTCTGACGATCGTATAAAGAATATAGGGGCCGGTGTTTCCTTCAAAGGAAGTAAAGCGTTCAATATCAAAGACATAATTCTTTGATGCCTGGTTGGACAGATCTCCGTATTTTAAGGCAGAAAGTCCTACCAGCTTCGCTGTTGCCCGAGCCTCTTCCTCATCGAAGTTCTCATTGCCCTTCTGCTTCTGGTTCTCTGCGATCTTACGATACATCTCTTCATTGATATCCTTCATCAAACTTTCCAGACGCATAACGCCGCCTTCTCTTGTCTTAAAAGGCTTACCGTCTTTGCCGTTCATGGTACCGAAGCCAAGGAATTCGAGACGAGTATCTTCCTTTACGATCTCTGCCTTTCTTGCAACGCGGAAGACCTGAGTGAAATGAAGTTCCTGTCTCTTATCAACGACATAGAGGATTTCATCCGGATCAAAATCCTGCATTCTCTGTACGATCGTTGCAAGATCTGTAGTCGCATAAAGGGAAGCGCCGTCTGACTTTCTGACGATACAGGGCGGAAGCTCCTTGCTGTCTCCCTCCTGGGCAATATCTACAACCAGAGCGCCTTCGCTCTCATAAGCAATGCCCTTATCCAGGAACATCTGGATCATATCCGGCACATACTTCTGGGCATCGGATTCTCCCAGCCAGAGGTCGAATTCAACATTCAGATTCTTGTAATTTTTCTTCAGATCGCTGACGGAAACATTCAGGATATGGGAAAGGAGAGCCTGATAGCCTCTTCTTCCTCCCTGCAGCTGAGCTGTTGCTTCCAGAGCTTTTTGTTTATAGGCTTCATCCTCTTTGGACTTTGCACTTGCTGTCGGATAGATTTCCTCCAGTTCGGATACGGTAAAGGGAGCTTCCTCAGGATAGTCTCCCTCATAGTTTTCATCAAAATAAGGCAGATCCGGCTGACGTTCCTTCAGTTCCACGATGATCAGACCCATCTGCAGACCCCAGTCACCAAGGTGAACATCACCGATCACCTTATGTCCGGCAAAACGTCCCATTCTCTTTACGCTCTCTCCGATGACAGCCGCACGCAGGTGGCCTACATGAAGGGGCTTTGCTACATTAGGTCCGCCGTAGTCGATAATGATCGTTCTGGGATTCTTTGCCTTTTCACAGCCCAGGCCTTCTCCCTCTGCCATCTCGTTCAAATAAGAAGCCAGGTAGCTTTCCTTCACCTTCAGATTCAAAAATCCCGGCTTTACTGCCTCTGCCGAGGATAAAATCTCTGACTCCTGTAGTCCAAGTGCCAGCTCCTCCGCGATCAGAATGGGTGCCTTATGGGCACTCTTGGCCAGAGGCATGGCCCCGTTACACTGGTATTCGCATAGATCCGGTCTGTTGGAAACAGAGATCCTCGCATAGCTGCTGTCGTATCCGCTCTTCTCAAATGCTTCTTTTACTTCTTCTTCGATCAGGCTGATCAATTTTTTCATAAAACTGCTCTCCTTCAGCTGGCTTTTTCCCGCCTGTATGACATACAAACTGCCTTGCTTTTGGCAAGGCAGTAATACTTATTCTCTCATTCTTCTGTCAGGATACAGAAAATGAATTATTTCTTTCTTAAGAAATCCGGAATCTTAATATCCTTTTCCGGAACATTGCTTGTCGGCTGAACCGGCTTTCTGATCTGATTCAGGGTAGCTGCTGTCTTCGGACCTGCATTCACTACCGGTTCCGGCTGAACCTTCGGCTGTGCACTCTGCTGGGGTGCAGTTGAAAATCCGCTATAGTTGCTTCTGCTGCTGGAAGAAGTTGTAGCGTAAGAAGGTCTGTCTGACTCCGGCTCTTCCAGTCCTGTTGCAATTACAGTGATGGTAGCTTCATCTGCCATACTCTCGTCATATTTTGCACCAAAGATGATATTTGCATCATCACCGGCCAGTTCCTGTACATAGGTTGCTGCATCATTGGCATCGATCAGGGAAATATCACCTGAAATGTTGATGATAACATGGGTTGCACCATTGATCGTTGTCTCAAGCAGAGGACTTGCAACTGCGATCTTAACTGCCTCGATGGCCTTGTCATCACCCTTTGCTGTACCGATACCGATATGAGCCATTCCCTTGCCCTTCATAACGGTCTGTACGTCTGCGAAGTCAAGGTTGATCAGTGCCGGGAGGTTGATCAGGTCTGTGATTCCCTGTACGGCCTGCTGAAGAACTTCATCTGCCTTCTTCAGGGCTTCCGGCATAGAAGTTCTGCGATCTACGATCTCCAGAAGCTTGTCATTCGGAATAACGATCAGGGTATCTACGTTATCTTTTAAGTTCTCAATACCGTTTAAGGCGTTGATCATTCTCTGCTTTGCTTCGAATTTGAAAGGCTTGGTTACAACACCTACAGTCAGGATACCCATGTTCTTTGCGATTCTGGCGATCACCGGAGCAGCACCTGTACCGGTTCCGCCACCCATACCACAGGTAACGAATACCATATCTGCTCCTTCGAGTGCAGCTGCGATCTCTTCCTCGCTCTCTTCTGCTGCCTTCTCACCGATCTCAGGAACGGCACCTGCTCCAAGACCCTTGGTCAGCTTCTCGCCGATCTGGATTGTCTTGGGCGCATGACATAAGCCAAGTGCCTGATGGTCTGTATTTACTCCAATGAATTCTACTCCGCCAATCGTATCCTGTACCATACGATTTACTGCATTATTTCCGGCTCCGCCTACACCTACTACAATAATCTTTGCGTTGGAACCATTATCAACCGGCATTGCCGTTGTTGTATTTGCTACTTCTGCCACAGTTTTCCTCCTCGCTTTGCCTTATATTCTCCATTTATCCACATAATAAAGGCAATCATATAGATATATTATAATCATTTCCTTTATAATTCAATAAAAAATTTATGAAATCTTGCGGAATTATGTAAATTTATCACTTTTCTTTTTAATGATTTTTTCTCTATTCCGCACTGCCTTCTGTCGCACCTTCTGTGCTTTCTGTCGTGCCTTCCGTACTTTCTGTTGTGTCTTCTTCCGAACTTTCCGTATCCCCGGATGTACTTGTATTCGGTGTGAAAACGATATCATCTCCGGCACTGCTCCAGCTGGTAAGATCGATCGTTCCGCTTTCGGAAGACAGCATGGGCAAAATGGCATTCAGTCTCTTAAATTTCTCTCCTGTATTCACATTCAGACCCAGCTTTACCGTTACATTGCCACTCTCCATGGTAACTGCTCCGGAGGACTCTACTGTAAGACTTGATACGGACAGATCATACTGCTGAATATAGCCGTAAATAGAAGACAGATAAGCTCTCGCCGTAGACGGCTGGGTCGGCAGGGCGTCTCCCGACGCATCTCCGGATGCATCCACCTGAAGATCCACTCCCTTGATCTCGACCAGATCCTCTACCTTTTTAGAGGACCGTTCCACAATCCTCATCTCCTTATTCGTATAGACATAGAGATTGTTGGCCTCGTCATAGACGTAGGCCGCCAGATCATCTTCCTTCACCAGAATCTTTACATGCCATGGGTTTACCAGTTTTACCTCTACGGAAGATACAAAAGGAACTCCCTCTAAGGGGTTATTTTTATTATGAAAATATAAATAAAGGGAATTCCTGCAATAATCATTTTGATAAAGAGCTTCATTTACCTCATTCGCATTGGAATTCACACAGCCCTCGATATCACTCTGTTTGATCACAAAAATGGTTGTCATCAGGAGAATAAAGACCGCTATTATGCCCAGGAGCACACCGCCCAGGATCAAAAAGGGCTTCATCTGCCTTTTTCTTTTTACCTTTCCCTTGCTCATACCGGTTCACTCCCCGTCACTTCTCTTTTCTCTGTTTCCTCTAATGATACAAAACGGATTCCCCGGGAAACGCTTAAGGCAATCCCGATCTCTGCCATCAAAAAGACAGAGGAGGTACCTCCGTAACTGATAAAAGGAAGGGTAATACCTGTATTCGGAATGGTATTTGTTACAACCGCAATATTCAAAATAACCTGAAGGGCAATATGGCTCATGATGCCGATCACCATATAGGATCCAAACATATCATCGGTATTATTGGCGATCAGCATCAGTCTCCAAAGCAGTAAAAGGAAAAGGAGAATGACACAAACCGCACCGATCAGTCCCAATTCCTCGCAGACAATGGAGAAGATCATATCATTTTCCGGCTCCGGTACAAAGCCAAGCTTCTGCAGACTGTTGCCCAGTCCTTTTCCGAAAAGACCGCCTGAACCGATCGCATAAAGTCCCTGCAGGGTCTGATAGCCCTTATCATAGCCTTCCGGATTCAGCCAGATTCGAACTCTTTCCAATCGATAGGATGCCATCATCAGGAAAACGCAAACCACTGCCACACCGGCAAGAATCAGGCGAACAAATTCCTTATATTTTGGACTGGCCACAAAAAGAAGAACAAAGGCAATCCCCAAAACAATAATAGCGGTACTCAGGTTTGCGATTGCAACCAGGATAACCAAGGGAAGGGATAATCCAAAGACCTTCTTAATATTCTTCCACCTTGCCATCTTTTTCGGCGCCCTGCTGATCACATAAGAAACGAAAACAATCACACCGATCTTGGCAAGCTCCGAAGGCTGAAAACTAAAGGGGCCGAGTGCCAGCCATCTGGTGGATCCGCTGTATTCCGATCCGGCAAAAATAACGATAAAGTTCAGTCCTACCGCAAGCATGTAGACGAGGGTCGCATTTCTGTACCAGAAATGATAATCGATCTTGGCAACCACGAACATGGCGGCAAGTCCCATCACCGTTGCCCTCAGCTGCCTTTTCAGATAGAAGGCGGAGTCTCCGAATTTAACCTGTCCGTTATAAGCACTTGTGCTGTAAAGCATGACCAATCCAAATCCGATCAGAAAGATCACAAAAAACAGAAGTCCGTAATCAAAATAGCTGGTCTTCTTATGTTTTTTTCTTTCTCTGACAGCTGCCATGCCTTATTCCTCTAGATTCCTTACGTATTCTTTGAAGAGATCTCCTCTGACCTCATAATTCGGGAACATTCCCCAGCTTGCGCAGGCCGGTGAGAGAAGAACGGCTTCTCCCTCCTTTGCATTGGCATAGCAGATATCGATTGCCTCTTCCAGACTGTCTGCAAAAACATAATCCCTAAAGCCGTATTTTTCCGCTGTCTTTGCAATGGTCTGCGCTGTCTGACCGATCAGCACCAGCTTCTTTACCTTGCCGTCAAAGGCCTGAATCCATTCATCAAAGGGAATGTCCTTATCATAGCCGCCTCCGATCAGGCAGGTCTTACTGTCCATGGCACGAATGCCCTGGATTGCAGCATCCGGATTGGTTCCTTTGGAGTCATTGTAAAAGCGAACCCCTCTTTTGGTGGTCACGTATTCGATCCTGTGCTCAACCGCCTTAAAGTTCTTTACGGTATCAATGATCTTTGCAAGCGGCACATGCATCTGAATGCCCATGGCAATTGCTGCCATAACATTTTCTGCATTGCACTTTCCGACCAGATTCATATCATATACATTCATGAGCGGCATTTCATAGCCCGCCCTTACCAGCATGATCTCCTTATCCTTCAGATAAAGGCCGTTTTTCAGCTTTCTCTCGGAGGAGAACATAACGGTTGTTGCCGGACAGCTTTCCGCGAACTTTCTGGTATATTCATTCTCGGCATTAAGAACGCAGATTTCTTCCTTTGTCTGACCATTTGTAATCCTAAACTTACATTCGGCATAGCGTTCCATGGTAATATGACGGTTCAGGTGATCCGGCGTCAGATTCAGAATGGCAGAGACATTCGCATGGAAGGTATCTACCGTCTCCAGCTGGAAACTGGACAACTCGATCACCGTTACAGAAGCATCACTTGTCTGATCCGCCGTATCCGTAAAGGGCACTCCGATATTGCCTACCACAAAGACCTCATCGTAAGCCTGCTTCATGATCTCTCCGACCAGCGTTGTCGTGGTTGTCTTTCCGTTTGTACCTGTAATACCGACGATCTGACCCTTTGCAAACTGATAAGCCAGCTCGATCTCGCCAATCACATATTTGCCTTTTTTGATAAAGGAATCCACCAATGGAGTTTCCAGAGGAACGCCCGGGCTTAAGACGACTGTATCAAAGGCATCCATTTCCTCTTCTGTCATCTCACCCAGATAGGTCTTAACCCCTTTTAGCTCCTCCGGCAGCTGATAGTCCTTGTTGCCGTCATAGATCGCCACCGGCATATCATGTCTTAACAGAAGCTTTGCGGAAGAGATTCCGCTTTTTCCACCGCCGATCACAATGGTATTTCCTTTTATTTTCATGATTCTGTCCTCTTTTTCTTTTTAAGCGAATAGGAATCCCGAAAGATTTCCTCTTACTAAGTATAGGTATGTGCGAGCTGCACATTTTCTGCTTTCCTTCGCAGGCTGCATGCACCTTCTCTTTACATTGCAAGCAAAGCGATCAGGCAAAGTACGCCTGTAACGACCGAAAACACCGCAACTACCTTGGTCTCTGACCAGCCGCCCAGTTCGAAATGATGATGAATCGGCGCCATACGGAAGATTCTCTTTCCTCCTGTTTTCTTGAAATAGGTCACCTGAATCATAACCGATAAAACCTCTACCAGGTAGATCAGACCAAAGATCAGAATAAAGATCGGCATCTGCATCATATAGGCTGCTCCTGCCACAAAACCGCCGAGAGCCAGAGATCCGGTATCTCCCATAAAGACCTTCGCCGGATTGCAGTTGTAAAGAAGGAAGCCCATCAAGGCGCCGCAAACCGCTCCGGTAATTGCCTCGATTCCCGCTCCTGTCCGAATCGAAGCAATAGTCAAAAAGAGAGCAACCACAACTGTGACCGTAGAGGCCAGTCCGTCTACACCATCCGTAAAATTCACTCCGTTTACGGTTCCGATCACGGCAAAAAACATGATGATCACAGCAAACCATTTCAGATCCAGCTGGCTGTTTGGCATAAAGGGAATCTTCATCGCCAAAGAAACGCCGGAGAATTTAACCATATATACCGCAAAGATAGCCATAACAATGATCTGAAGAGCCATCTTCTGCTTAGGCAGCAGGCCATCGCTTCTTCTTAATACGACCTTGAGGTAATCATCCAGAAAACCGATAATACCAAAAGCAACGGTCAGATAAAGAACCGGCAAAACCTTGGGATTGGAAGGTGCAAAGATCAGGCCGGAAACGATGACACCGGCCAGGATCATAATACCGCCCATGGTCGGCGTTCCTGCCTTCTTAAGATGAGACTTTAATTCTTCTCTTTCTGTCTGTCCGACCTTCAGGCGGATCAGAAAGGGAATCACGACCGGTCCTAAGGCCGCTACGATCACAAATGAAATTAATGCTGCAATTGCCGCTGTATTCATAGCCTTTTCTCCTTTTTTTCTACTCTGCACCACTTGTATTTTCTGTATTGGATTCCTGCTGCGCCGCTTCCTGTTCTGCCGCAGTCTCCTGATCCTGCTTTGCTTCATCCTCCAGAAGGGACTGGGAAGCTTCGTATTCATTTAAGGCATCTACCGTTGCCTGTACCTTCTTTTCCGCCTCAGTTGCCTCATGATCCGGATAAATATTCAGATAAGGCAGGATCTCTGCTATGATCTCCCTTGTCAGGCTGACCGCATAAGAGCTCTGTGCCTGATTGGCATCATTCAGCTCATCGATCACGACATAAACAACCACCTGGGGATCCTCCAGAGGTGCGCAGCCGATAAAGGAAACCAGATAATTTCCGTCCTTACGTGGAATCTTCTCTGCCGTTCCTGTCTTTCCTCCGATCGAATAGCCCGGAATCTGCAGCTCGGTTGCCGTTCCTTCTGTTACGGTCAGCCCCAGAGCCTCTCTTAAGTAAGCAGAAGTTTCCTCCGATATGGTATTCTTCAGCAAAACCGGTTCGACTGTTTTGACGGTATCTCCATCCGTATTTCGGATCTCACTGACCACGTGAGGCCAATAGTAATTGCCTCCGTTGATCGCAGAACTGAAGGCTGCCGCAATCTGGATCATGGTACAGTTAAAGTTCTGTCCAAAGGAGTTCGTTGCCAGAGCCGTATCATCCATATTGTCCAGGCTGTAGATCAGGCTGTCTGTTCTGGCTTCCGTCGGAAGATCAATGTTGGTCCTCAGTCCGAAATTGAAAATATTCTGATATTCGGTAAAATTCTCTTTTCCCAGCTTCATTGCCATCTGCATCAGGGCATCATTACAGGACTGGGCCAGAGCCTGTCCTGTCGTCAGCATACCATGTCCCTGGGTATGGGAACAATGAATCGTATAGCCGCCGATCTTTTCCGAACCATCACAGTACCAGCTATCGTCCTGTGAGATCGCACCGGTTTCAAGAGCTGCCGCAATGGTAAAGGTCTTTGCGGTAGATCCCGGCTCAAAGGTATTGCTCACGGCAAAATTCTGCCAGAGCTTACTCAAAGCCTCGTTCTTATCCTCGTCCGACATGGTAGCCAGGGTCTCTTCCGAATAAATCGAAGATAAGTCTCTCGGATTATTCAGGTCCACATTCGGATAGGTACACATAGCCAGAATTTCACCATTGTTCGGATCCATTACAATGACAGAGGTATTCTTGGATCCGTCCTCCCCCTCCCGGTAGGCATTCGCATGCTCCTTATTAAAATCCGCTACCTTCTCTTCTACGATCGACTGAATACTGGCATCGATGGTGGAAACCACGGTATTCCCATCTACCGGAGACACCGTCGTTGACTCTACATTGCTGTCTGAATTCAGATAACCATACTCTCTTCCATTTACCCCGACCAGCTCGTCATTATAGGAAGATTCGATTCCGTTTGAACCACTCTCATCCGTGGTAAAGCCAATCAGACTGGAAGCCAATGTTCCGTAGGGATACTGCCTGTTATACTGGGATTCAAACCAGACACCTGCCAGATTCGGATTATTCTCACTATCATTCTGCTTTTCTACAAAGGCCTGAATCTCATCATAGGATTTTTCCTTGAGCAAAACATGATACTGGTTTGAGGGATTCTCTGAAATAAAGCTCCTGATCTCGTCCGCGGACAATTCCGGAAAGCATTCGGTCAAAGCACTGATCGTCGGTTCGATCGTTTTCTCATCCGTATTCAGCACCTTGCTGTCCAGTATCACATTATAAACCCTTGCACTGGTCGCCAATATGGTTCCGTTCCGGTCTACGATGTCTCCTCTTTTATAGGGAAGGGTGGTAGAATCATAGGTCTGCTGTGACAAAACGGTCTTGGCATATTTGCTGCCGCTTTTGGCATTGATATAGGTTAATCTTCCTATTAACGCAATTAAAGCAAGCGTGATAACCGAAAATACAATTACCAGCTTGCGTTTCATCCGTAAATTAAATCTTTTAATCTTTAGCTTTCTCAAAACTCTTTCCTTATTGCCTTATTTAAACAAGGAAGAAAGGACAGAACTGTCATCCTCTGCAGTTGTAGAGTACTGTGTCATACCATCCTCTTCCTGCAAATTGTAATAGGTGATCTGCGAAGAATCCGGATAGATCATTCCCAGACTCGCAGCCTTTTCCCTGAGGGTATCCAGATCAACCGAAGTCTCAATATTCTGAAGTGCCTCTTCATTATCCGACTGAAGATCCACGATCTGGCTTTCCAGACTCGAGATCCTGTTCAGTCTCGTTGTAATATTTGACTGAAGATAAATATAACAACCGCAGATAATAAAGGTAAGGATAACACATACCGTCAAAAATGCAAGATAGGCCGGATTCATATAAAGGGCTCGTTCCCGGTTTCTCTGGGTCCGTCTTTTGATCTGTGCCCTTCTTTTATCCTCCTGGCTATACCGCCTTCTTCCGGCATTCTCCCCGGACCTTCTGGCAGGATTCTGCTTGCGGACAGTATTTCCCTCCACTCGATATGACTGCTGCCGCATTGTAGATCTGCCTTTTGTTGCCATAATTACGACGATTCCTCTTTATCTGCCTTTCGAAATACCCGAAGCTTGGCGCTTCTGGATCTCGAATTCTTTTCCATTTCCTCTTCCGATGGAAGAATCGGCTTACGATAAGCCTTTCCCTTCGACTTCCGTCCGCATACACATACCGGAAAATCCGGCGGACAGATACAGGGATTCTCATTCTCCCGAAACTTTACTTTAACGATACGATCTTCCAGGGAGTGGAAGGTGATCACTGCCAGAACTCCTCCCGGTGCGAGAAGATCGATCATCCCATCCAGGGTATTCTGCAGCTGCTCCAGTTCTCTGTTGCATTCGATCCGGATTGCCTGAAAGGTTCTCTTCGCCGGATGTCCGCCTGTTTTCTGAACCTTCATGGGGATGGATCCCCTAACGATCTCTGCCAGCTCTAAAGTGGTCTCGATCGGCTTTTCCTTTCTGGCTGCTACGATATGCTTTGCGATATTTTTTGCAAAGCGATCCTCGCCATAGTCGCGGATCACCCGATAGAGTTCCATCTCACTGTATTCGTTCACGATCTCTCTGGCGCTGATGCCCTCTTCCCGGTCCATCCGCATATCCAGAGGCGCATCCTCCATATAGGAAAATCCCCTCTCAGCGGTATCCAGCTGATAGGAGGAGACTCCTAGATCCAAAACGATGCCGTCAACCGCCTCTATTCCAAGGGAAGCAGCCACCTGCGGCATATTTTCATAAGTATTCTTACAAATCGTTACTTTATCACCGAATACGGATAATCTCTCTCCGGCTGCCTTGATCGCGTCTGCATCTCTGTCGATCCCGATCAGCCTTCCCTTCTCGCCAAGCCTTTTGCAGATCTCATAGGAATGACCTCCGCCACCAAGCGTTCCGTCAATATAGATCCCGTCCGGCTTTATCTGAAGAGCCTCAATTGTTTCTTCCAGCAGAACTGAAATATGCGAAAATGACATTCCAACCTCCAAAAAACGAGACTTCCTCTTATAAAACGAAGCCAAATTCTGTCATATGTTCTGCGATATCATCCAGATCATCGTATTCACTGTTCTCATGCCATTTTGTTCTGTCCCAGATCTCCACTCTGTCAAGGACGCCGGCAAGAACCACTTCCTTGCTGAGTCCTGCGAATTCTCTCAGTACAGCCGGAACCAGGATCCTTCCCTGCTTGTCAATCTCTACGGTTGTTGCGCCGGCCATAAAATATCTGGAAAAACGTCTGGCATTTTTATCCACTGTGGTGGGTAGAGCCTTCAGTTTGCCCTCGAACTCTCTCCAGGCTTCAAAGGGGTAAGCAAAAAGACATCCGTCCATTCCTTTCGTGATAACAAACTCCTTACCGAGCTGCTCACGGAATTTGGCCGGAACGATCAGTCTTCCCTTTGTATCGATTGTATGATTGTATTCTCCCATGAACATGACAATCTACACCATTTCGCCCCATTCTCTACCACTTTGCGCCACTGATAAACACATTCTAAAATAAAACCCCTCGAAAAGCAAGGCTTTTCGAGGGGTTTACATTCCCATCAGGATTCACTTCTCCACATTTTCACAAAGAATTATGTCAATTTTCTTCTCTTTTTGTGGATATCTTTTTTCTTTTTCCATCGAATTTGAGGAAAGTTTTTCTTAATTTTTCTTATTTTGCTTCCTTCAGTCTCTTAAAATAGCTTTTGGATTCTGCTGCAACCACTCCGCTCAGAGCGAGAAGAGCGATCAGGTTCGGGATCGCCATCAGGGCATTGAAGATATCCGCGATTACCCATACAGCTGATACGGTAAAGTAAGGTCCGATAAATACTGCCAGGATGTAAAGCCATCTGAAGATCTTCACTGCTTTCATATTACGGTTGCTGAGATATTCCAGACATCTCTCTGAATAATAATCCCAGCCCAGGATTGTTGTGAAGGCAAAGAATACCAGACACATCATCAGCATGAAGGCACAGATCACATCCCCGAAAGGAAGTCCGTGCTGGAAGGCATAAGTAGAAACCGCAACGCCTTCAAGTCCCTGCTCCCAGGCATCTGTAATGACAATGGCCAGACCTGTCATCGTACAGATAACAATGGTATCAATGAAGGTACCTGTCATGGTAACCAGGCCCTGACGAGCCGGCTCCTTTGTCTGTGCAGCTGCAGCTGCGATCGGAGCAGAACCAAGACCTGCCTCATTTGAGAAGATGCCTCTTGCGATACCCTTCTGTGCTGCAATGATGATCGCTCCCAAGGCACCTCCGCCGACAGCTCTCATACCAAAAGCGCTCTGTACGATCTCTACGATCGCAGCCGGGATTGCCTGATAATTCAGAACCAGAAGGCTTACACTGAAGACAACATAGATCACTGCCATAAAAGGAACAATAATCTGTGAAACATTTGCAATTCTCTGCAGTCCACCGATCAGAACCAGACCTACACAAAGGGTCAGGAGCAGACCACCGATCACAACTGCAACGCTGTAATCTCTTCCGATCACGGAAATGGTGTGATTCATATTCGGATCGAAGAAGTTACCGATCGCACTGGTAATTCCGTTTACCTGGGTAAAGGTACCGATACCAAAGAGACCTACGCAGCAGCCAAAGAAAGCAAAGAGCTTTGCAAGCCACTTCCACTGGCTTCCCATACCGTTTTCAATATAGTAGAAAGGTCCGCCGAGAACATGGCCTTCCTTATCCACCGTACGATACTTGATCGCAAGAAGTCCTTCTGCATATTTCGTTGCCATACCGAAAAGGGCTGCAACCTCCATCCAGAAAAGGGCTCCCGGGCCGCCGGCAACAATCGCGGTTGCAACACCGACGATATTACCGGTACCGATCGTAGCGGAAAGTGCCGTACAAAGGGCACCGAAACTGGTTACCTCACCTTCTCCGCCTTCTTCGTTCTTGACCATGTACTTTAAAGCCTTGCCAAGATGACGGATCTGAAGGAAGCCCAGTCTGCTTGTCAGAAAGATACCTGTTGCCAGAATCAGAATGATCAAGACCGGACCCCAAACGAAGTTATCAATGCTGTTCAGAGTATTGTTTATGACGTCTAATACATTTCCCATCCCATATCTCCTACATGTTCTTTTTACTCATAGGGGAGACTCCGCCCGAGTTCCTTACTCGCACAAGGCTAGGAAAGACGCCATACGGCTCATTGCTCGCACAAAAAAAAGAGCTGATATAAATCAGCTCTAAAGAGTTCATAAGACGCTCTGTCCTTTTGCCTGAGAGATAAGGCCGCCTGTCAATATGACCTGCGGATTACACCTTCGGCGCTTTATCCATAAGCTTCTGCCATGAATAAGAGACTCTCCAGAGTAGTTTTATATTGTACCAAGACAATATGTTACTACCATTCTCTCTAAATAGCAAGTAGCTTATCTTATTTTTTGTCTAAAATATGAGTTATTTTTTTATTAATGGGTTTTTATCTGTCTTTCAGCCCTCTGATCTCTTCTTCGGAAAGGACTCTCGCCTCTCCTACTGCCAGATTCTCATCCAGCCTCAGGCTGCCCATGGCAAGCCTTTTCAGATAGAGAACCTCCCGGCCTCTTTTGGCAAACATCCTCTTGATCTGATGGAATTTCCCTTCCGAGATCGTCACCAGTGCTTCCGCCCTTCCTTCTTCCTCATCGGAAGACAGGATCTGCAGCCCGGCACTCTTCAGAAGCTTCTTTTCTCCGATATCCATCCCTTCCGCAAAGGCTCTGATATCTTCTTCCCTGAGTGGACCGTCCACTCTGACAAAATACTCCTTCTCCACATGCTTTTTGGGAGAAAGGAGGTCATGGGAAAGGGCTCCGTCATCCGTGATCAAAAGAAGGCCTTCCGTATCCCGATCCAGCCTTCCCACCGGGAAAAGCTTCTGTTTTTTTGTTTCCGGAAGAGAAAGATGCAAAAGATCCATTACCGTTCCATGCTCTGCATCCTCTGTCGCTGTCACGACTCCGGCCTTCTTATTCAGCATGTAATAATGATACTCTTCATAAGAAAGGGGGCTTCCATGGAGACAGATCCTATCCTTTTCCGGATCGATCTTCTCCTCCGGGCTGCTCACCACTTCTCCGTTTACCGTAACCGCCTTTTTCCGGCATTCTTTTTTTGCCTCGCTTCTGGTCAGGCCGGCCGCCTCCGCCAGAAACTTATCCAATCTCTTCAAGGACATATTTTTTTACCAGCTCATGCGGATGATAAGAAAGCTTGGACTTCCGGAGTCCCGCATCTCCCATATCCTCTTCCCTGTTGATCAGTTCCACATCCTGCCCGAATTTTTCAGCAAATTGATGATTCAGCATCTGATAGGTTCCCGGATACTCCTTAGAGCCCTTCTCGATATGAACAAAAAGACTTCTTCCGATTATCTCTCCGACAGAAAAGCCTGTGATCTCCCCATCTGCATAAAGGACGCCTCCCTGCATACCGTAAAGATCATAATGCTCTAAGACCTCTTTGGCTCTCTCGTTTTCCTCGATTTCCTCCTCATTGGCATTGGGATCTACGAAATAATACTGCTCAAAGAAGGCCTTTACCTCTTCTATATTCTCCTCTGTAAGCTCCCGAAATTCCCAGTTGTCACAGGAGCGGATATACTGGTTGATATGATTTTTACGCTTATGGTTTCTCTTTCCGCTCAGACTGCGGAATTCTTCCGAAAGATAAACATAATCCGAATACATCTCATTATTATGCTTTGTAAAGGAAAAACCTGCCTCTTCAAAAAAAGGAAGATATTTTTCTTCAATCGTAACAAAACGAAGCTGATTGGGATTTTCCTTTTCTGCCTCCATGATCTTTCTGATAGCGGCCACAATATCCTTGCCGATGGGCAGATTATAAAGAATCTTCGTATGTGCATCATTTTTTACTCTGGTATAAAGGGTATCATCTTCTATCGTATATTCCATCTGATAGAAATCCCTCCACATAAACATGCCGCCGATCGTATAATCACAAATATCCGATCCCAGCATCTGTAAATACGGACGAACCTTGGGTATATCTTCCAGTTCCAGTTTTTTAAACTGCATTTTTCCTCCTTAGATTCTATCGCTATGTAATGAAAAAAAGACCGAGGAGCCTCCCCTATACAGAAACACCTCGGTCTTTAAGCTGCTAACGGGAATCGAACCCGTGACCTCCGCACTACCAATGCGACGCTCTACCGTCTGAGCCATAGCAGCCTGCTCTTACGAACTTTAACAATATACTATATGTTTGGCCGTCTGTCAATCCCATTGCTGACGATTTGCAGAAATTTCGGTCTCTATTTTTGAACGGATCCTCTGCACGGCATTATCAACCGACTTTACGCTCTTTCCCAGAGCCTCCGCAATCTCTGAATAACGCTTTCCCTGCAGATAAAGTCGAAGGACCTTTTTCTCATAGGCACTCAAAACGCTGTCAAAACGTTTTTCCAGGGAAGCCTCTTCCTCCGTTTCAATATACATGGACTCCGGACTTGCCGCCTCTCCCAGACTCTCCTCACTCAGTTCCAGAGATACATAGGAATTTAAAGGCGCATGCTTCTTCCGGGAAGAAGCCTCGATTGCCGTATACATCTGCCTGTTGATACAGAGTCTAGCAAAGGCTGAAAAAGGCGTCTCCTGATTCAGGTCATAGTCTCTGATCGACTTAAAAAGGCCAATCATCCCTTCCTGATTCAGATCCTCTACATCTCCTCCGACCAGAAAAAGGGCATTGGCCCGCATTCTCACATAAGACCTGTATTTTTCAAGCAAAAGATCTGCCATCTCCGCCTTTCCCGCGCGATAGCCTTCAATCAGCTCTCTGTCTGTCATTCTACTGCATCCTTTGTCTTACGATCTCATAGGTCAATACGCCTGCTGCCACGGAAGCATTCAGGGAATCGATATCTCCCTTCATCGGAATTTTGGCGATCATGTCGCAATTTTCCTTTACCAGTCTGGAAACCCCGTTTCCCTCGTTACCGATCACAAGACCGATCGGGCCGGTCAGATTCAGGTCATACATGGTCTTTCCGCTCATATCGGCACATACAAACCACATGCCTCTTTCCTTCAGCTCCTTGATCGTCTTTGTCAGATTGGTCACCTTAGCAACCGGTGTATAGTGAATTGCTCCGGCCGATGCCTTTACCGCTGTTGCCGTAAGGCCTGCCGCTCCATCCTTGAGAATGACCACGCCATGGGCGCCTGCCAGATTGGCTGTTCGGATGATCGCACCGAGATTATGTGGATCCTCGATCTTATCCAGGAAAAGGATAAAGGGCGCCTCTCCCCTTTCCTCCGCCAAAGCAAACATATCCTCTAGGGAAGCATATTCATAAGAAGCCGCATAGGCGATCACGCCCTGATGCTTCATTGTTTCCGACATCTGATCCAATCTGTCCTTGGAAACAAACTGCACCTTGGTATGCTTCTTTTTTGCTTCCCTCAGAATGGAACGAACGGGACCGTCCTCATTGCCTTCCGCAATAAAAAGCTTGTCTATTGTTCTCCCGGAACGAAAAGCCTCCAATACGGCATTTCTTCCTTCGATTGTATTTTCTTCCTGTCTCATACAAGAAATCCTTCCTGCGTTTCTTTCAGTCCGATCGTAACCAGTTCCAATATTCTGTCTGTTCTGTCTGTCAGATAAAGATAGCCCATCAGAGCCTCAAAGCCGGTCGCCCTTCTATAGTCTGACATCGATGCATGCTTGGCCATGGTAATAGATTTGGCATTTCTGCCCCGCCGAAAGACATTCAGCTCTTCCTCTGTCAGGATCGGCTGCAGAGCCTTACTCATCTCCGACTGCGCAGCGGCGCAAACCAGCTTGGTTGTCCTCTGGTGCAGACGGGAAGGAGCTGTATTCCCCCTCTCTACCACCATTGTCCGGATGATCAGATCATATATGGCATCTCCGATATAGGCCAGGGCAAGAGGAGAGTAGCTATTGATCTCTACCTCTTTTGCCCCGAAGCTGCTCCGAATCAGGGAAGCCAGTTCTATGCTCTTGTCCATTTTACGCCTTCTCTTGTATCTTTCAGAATAATACCCTGCTCTGCAAGCTGGTCACGGATCTCATCTGCTCTTGCAAAATTCTTGTCTTTTCTTGCCTGCTGACGTTCTTCGATCAGCTTTTCGATCTCTTCATCCAGGATTTCTTCTTTTTTCTCTGTAATGATGCCCAGAACATCGGTCAAGCTCTCGATCTCCTTCAGCAGAGCTTCATAAAAGGCTGCTGTATGCTCTTCTGCAGCATTGGTATTGGCAAATTTTACCAGTTCAAAGACTGCCGAAACCGCATCTGCTGTATTGAAGTCATCCTCCATTGCCTCTTCGAATTTCACGCGGAAGGAATCTGCCGTCTTCAGAAGTGCTTTTTCTTCTGCACTGCTCTCTCCATCCTTTGCTGCTGCCTTCTTATCACGCAGAAGCTCGCAGGCTGTCAGGATTCTTTCCAGACCGTTCTTTGCAGCCTCCATCAGGTCCGCACTGAAATTCAGTGGTGTTCTGTAATGTGCGGAGAGCATGAAGAAACGCAGAACCTGAAGATCATACTTTTCCGCAATATCACGAACGGTAAAGAAATTACCCAGGGACTTGCTCATTTTCTTATTGTCGATATTTAAAAAGCCGTTATGCATCCAGTATTTTGCAAAAGGCACCCCGTTTGCCGCTTCGGACTGGGCGATCTCATTTTCATGATGGGGGAAGATCAGATCCTCGCCGCCGGCATGAATATCGATCTCATCTCCGAGATATTTTTTGGCCATAACGGAGCACTCGATATGCCAGCCGGGTCTTCCCTTGCACCAGGGGCAATCCCAGTAAGGCTCTCCCTCTTTCTTGGGTTTCCAGAGAACAAAATCCAAGGGATCTTCTTTATAGTCTCCGCTTACCTTGATCTGATGCGCCTCTGCTCTGTGGCCGCTTTCCAGATCATCGATATTCTTATGGGAAAGCTTTCCGTATTCCGCAAAGCTTCTGGTTCTGTAGTAAACAGTTCCATCCTCTGCCACATAGGCATGTCCCTTTTGGATCAGGGTATCGATCATACTGATCATGCCATCGATCTCCTGGGTTGCCTGAGGATGTGTTGTTGCCGGCAGGATATTCATATCCGCCATATCCTTCTTGCATTCCGCGATATAACGGGTGGAAATCTCCTCTGCGCTTACGCCCTCTTCATTTGCCTTGTTGATGATCTTGTCATCAACGTCTGTGAAGTTGGATACATAATTGACCTCATAGCCCTTATACATAAAATAACGGCGTACCGTATCAAAAATGATCATGGGTCTCGCATTGCCGATATGAATCAGGTTGTATACGGTCGGTCCGCATACGTACATTTTAACCTTTCCCTCTTCGAGGGGTACAAATTCTTCCTTTGTACGGCTGAGTGTATTATAAATTTTCATGGTAACTTCTCCTGCATATCCTTCCTGAACTGCTCTTTTGTATGGCCTTGCCCGCCTCTTCCCTTTCTATAAGAAGAGACTTACGTTAAATCTATGCAATTTAGTTTGTTTTGTCAACCAGCATACAAACGGCAAAGGAAGAAATTCCTTCTTTGTTTCCGGTAAAGCCCAACCCTTCTTCCGTGGTGGCCTTTACATTGACAGCCTTCCGATCCACTTCCAGATCTGCCGCGATATTTTCTTCCATCTGAGCGATATAAGGCCTCATCTTGGGTGCCTGGGCAACGATAGTTGCATCAATGTTCCCTACTTGATAGCCTTCTGCCTCGATCAGCCTTTTCACCTCCCGAAGCAGCATCCTGCTGTCGGCACCCCGGTATTTTTCCTCCGTATCCGGAAAATGCTTTCCGATATCACCCAGGGCCGCTGCCCCCAGCAGGGCATCCATGATGGCATGCAGAAGAACATCCGCATCCGAATGTCCCAGAAGCCCCTTTTCATGTGGGATCTCTACCCCACCGATGATCAGCTTTCTCTCCTCTGCCAGCTTATGCACATCATAGCCCATTCCTACTCTCATTTTTCTCCTGCCTTTCGCTTTTAGAGATTTGTTCTGACCTGCCTCGGCTTAAAGCCTTCCTTTTCCAAAGCCTTGATGATCTGCTGCTTATGTTCTGTTCCGAAGGCCTCCATTGTGATACGAAGTTCTACGGCTGCATTTCTGTTGGTGGAAACGAACTGGTTATGCTCCAGCTTGATAACATTGCCCTGCTCCTTTGCAACAACGCCAGATACCTTGTAAAGCATACCTGGCTTGTCCGGAAGGAGTACAGATACGGTAAAGATCCTGTCACGGAAGATCAGTCCCTGCTGAACAACAGAAGACATGGTGATCACATCCATGTTACCGCCGCTCAGGATGGAAACAATGCGCTTATTCTTTACATTCAGGTGCTTTAAGGCTGCTACTGTCAAGAGGCCTGAATTTTCAACGATCATCTTATGATTTTCTACCATATCCAGGAAGGTTACGATCAGTTCATCATCCTCCACCGTGATGATCTCATCCAGATTTTTCTGAATATAGGGGAATACATTCTCACCCGGTGTCTTAACAGCAGTACCGTCTGCAATGGTAGAAACAGTAGGCAGGGTCACAACCTTGCCGGCTTCTAAGGATTTCTGCATGCAGTTTGCACCTGCCGGCTCTACACCGATGACCTTGATATTCGGATTCAGAAGCTTTGCCAGGGTTGATACGCCGCAGGCCAGTCCGCCTCCTCCGATCGGAACCAGGATATATTCTACCAAAGGAAGTTCCTTGAAGATTTCCATGGCAATCGTTCCCTGACCGGTTGCAACGACCGGATCGTCAAAGGGATGAATGAAGGTATATCCGTGCTCTTCTGCCAGTTCGCAGGCCTTCTCATAAGCCTCATCATAGACATCTCCGTAAAGGACTACCTCCGCTCCATAGCTCTTGGTACGGTTTACCTTGATCAGAGGTGTGGTCGTCGGCATCACGATCACAGCCTTTGCCCCATAGCGCTGGGCTGCAAAAGCTACGCCCTGGGCATGATTGCCTGCTGATGCCGTGATCAGGCCCTTATTTCTTTCCTCTTCTGTCAGGGTACTGATCTTATAGTAAGCACCTCTTACCTTATAAGCTCCTGTATATTGATTATTTTCCGGTTTCAGATAGATCTTGTTCCCGGTCTGCTCTGAAAAATATTCACTGTATACCAGTTTTGTCTCCAGGGTTACCTGGCTTACCACTTCACTCGCTTCTTCAAACTTATCCAAGGTCAGCATCTTCTTTTTCCTCCTCTTCTTCCTCGTTCTTTTCGAACAAAGCTTCTACAAAGGCCTTCGCATCAAATTTCTGCAAATCCTCAATCGATTCACCTACTCCAATATATTTTACCGGGATTTCCAGCTCAGACTGGATCGCGATCGCAATACCACCCTTCGCCGTACCATCCATTTTGGTCAGTACAACACCGGTAACGTCCATTACTTCATTAAACTGTCTGGCCTGATTCAGGGCATTTTGTCCGGTTGCCGCATCCACGACGACCAGACTCTCCCGGTAAAATTCCGGAAGCTCTCTGTCCAGGATCTTTCCGATCTTACGGAGTTCCTCCATCAGGTTCTTCTTATTATGAAGTCTTCCGGCTGTATCCACCAGAAGGACGTCCGCATTTCTCGCCTTCGCTGCCTGGGCTGCGTCATACACAACTGCTGCCGGGTCGGCCCCTTCCTGGCCGCCGATCATATCTACGCCTGCCCTCTTGGCCCAGGCTGCCAGCTGATCGCCTGCCGCCGCGCGGAAGGTATCTGCCGCCGCAATGATCACCTTTTTGTTTTCAGCCTTCAGCTTGGCTGCCAGCTTTCCGATCGTCGTCGTCTTGCCGACACCGTTTACACCGATCACAATGATCACCGACGGCTGGCTTTCAAAGAGATAATCCGCTTCTTCCGTTCCCATCTGCTCCATAATGGAGTCCATGAGAAGTTGTCTGCAGTCCTGTACCTCTTTGATGTGCTTTTCCTTTACCTTTGCCTTCAGATCCTCGATGATGGACATGGAGGTCTGAATACCGATATCTCCCATTACCAGGATTTCTTCTATCTCTTCATAGAAATCATCATCGATATGGGAAAATCCACTGAATACCGTATCGATTCCGGAAACAATATTGTCTCTCGTCTTGGTCAGTCCGGCCTTCAGTCTGGCAAAAAATCCTTTTTTTTCATTATTCTCGCTCATTTTTTGCTTTGTCCCTTTCTATTTCTTCTTCCGCAAGATCAACCGATACCTGGGCGGAAACACCCTTCTCCTGCATGGTAATACCATACAGGCGGTCTGCTGCGTTCATGGTTCCTCTTCTGTGGGTAATGACAATAAACTGTGTGGAATGAGACAGCTTTTGCAGATACTGGGCAAAACGGTCTACATTCGGCTCATCCAAGGCTGCCTCGATCTCATCCAGGATACAGAAGGGAGATGGCTTCAGATTCTGGATGGCAAAAAGAAGAGCGATCGCCGTCAGAGACTTTTCCCCACCGGACAGCTGCATCATATTCTGCAGCTTCTTACCCGGCGGCTGGGCATTGATCTCAATCCCTGCCTCAAGGATATCATCTCCCTCCGTTAATGCAAGACTTCCTTTGCCGCCTCCGAAGAGAGTCTGGAAGACCTTCTGAAATTCCTTTTGAATCCGTTCAAACTGCTCCCGGAACTGTCTTCTCATTCCGTTATCCAGACTGCCGATCATCTGTTCCAGGTTTTCCCTGGCTTCTTCCATATCCGCTCTTTGTCCGCTCAGGAACTCGTAGCGCTCGGATACTTCCTTGTATTCTTCTATCGCATTTACATTGACACTGCCAAGGCCTCTGATCTCATCCCGGACTTCCTTTGTTTTTCTTTTAATCTCGGAAGGCGAGTCCTCTGTCGGCTCCGCAAGCTCCAAGGCATGGTTTCTGGTCAGTTCATATTCCTCCCAGATATAAGAATCCTGGTTTTCCACCTGCTGGTCCAGCTGCTGAGAACGGGTATTGAGACGGAATTCTTCTTTTTCAAGATCTGCGATCTGCTGTGTCATCTCTTCTCTTTTTTCGAAGAATTCCCTATAGGAAACATTCAGTTCATCCCTTGCCTTAACAGCATTCTGAAGCTTCTTCTCTGTATCGGCAAGTTCTTTTTCCAGTCTGACGCTTTCCTTTTGAAGACCGGCGATCTCCTGCCTCTTTTCACCGCTTCCCGCCTTTGCCTCTGACTGGGTCTTTGCTACGGCTTGCTTATCTTCTTCCAGTTTGGCCAGCTCTCTCTTACTTCTTTCCAGACTTTCCCTCAGGAAATTCTGTGTAGAAGCGAAGGAGGCCTCTGACTTGGACAGCTCCTCGGATTGCTGATCGATCTCGTTTCTGGTCGAAAGTCTCTCTTCCAGCTCCGCGGAAAGAGAAGATGCTTCCTCCTCCAGGTTCTTTCTCTGGTCTTCGATCGCCCTGGACTGGTCTGAAACGCTTTTCCCTTCTTTTTCCATCTGCAGAAGCTTATTCTGAGCCGCAAGCTTCTCTTCTTCAATCTGAGATAAGCGCTTCCTCGTCTGGCTGATCAGGTCTTCCAGCCGGCTGACATTTAATTTGGCTGTATTGGCTGCAACTTCTCTTTTTGCCGCCTCCTGCTTAGCCAGCTCGATCTTTTCTCTCTGCTGAACCCTGCCTCTCTTTACCTTTTCCTGCTCGATGCGAAGCTTTTCCCTGCTCTGGCCGAGTTCTGTGATCTCCTTCTGAAGCTGTTCCAGCTCTCTTTTTCTTCCGAGAAGATTACTGTTATTCTTAAAGGCACCACCGGTAAGGGAACCGCCGGGACGAAGGAATTCTCCCTCCCTGGTTACAATCCGCATGGAATAATGATATTTTTTTGCGATGGCAAGGGCATTCTCAATCCTGTCTACGACCAGGATTCCGCCCAGAAGACTGGATATAATGCCCGAAAAACGTTCCTCGCTGCTTACCAGGCTATCTGCCAGACCGATCACGCCTTTTTCCTGCAGGGCATCCTCTTCCCTGGCACGGCTTCTTTTCTTGACACTGGTAAGGGGAAGAAAGGTCGCTCGTCCGAAGCGGTTCTTCTTCAAATAATCGATCATCCTTCTGGCGGAAGCCTCATCCTCTGTAACTACATTCTGGATGCTGCCTCCCAGAGCCGTCTCTATCGCTGTCTCATAGGCCTTGTCTACACGAATGATATCCGCAACGACGCCGATGATACCGCTCTCGGTCTTTTTCTTCTCCATTACACGACGGATGCTGTTGCCATAGCCTTCATAGCGTTCTGCCAGATTGGTAAGGGCATCCTTCTGAGACTGTCTGCGTAAATATTCCCGATCTGTCTCCTCATAGCGAATCGCCAGATCGTCTCTTTTTTCGGTCAGTTCGGAAAGCAGGGCTTCTTCTTCTGCAATCTGCGCATCAAAAGCCTTTCTCTGCCCCTCTTTTTCCTGATACTGGCTCTTCCAGTCCGAGAGTTCTTTTTCCCTGACGGCCAGTTCTTCTCTGGCTGCTGTATCCTCTCCGGACAACTGCTCCTTCTGCAGGTTGATCTGTTCCATCAAGGTATGGAAACGCTGGTTTTTTGTTTCTGCTGAAGTCTTTTTCTCCATGAGATTCAGAATTTCGTTTTGAATCTCTTCCGCTCTTCCCCTGGCCGCCTGAATCTTGCCGTTGATCTCTCGGAGTTCTTTGGCAATTCGCCCTCTCTCTTCCAGAACTTCGGCCTGCTTTTTCTGATTTTCCTGTATTCTCTCCTCGTAGGAATCCCTTTCCCGGATCTTCTCTTCGATTTCCAGAGAAAGATCAGCCAGACGCTTGCTGTAGTGAGCTCCACTCAGTTCTTCTGCCCGGATCTCAGCCTTCAGGAGTTCGATCTTATGCTCACTGCCCTGTTTTTTCAGGCTGTCCTCGCTCTGCAGCTTTCGAAGATCATTAATCTGTTCCTCCAGATTCTCCATGGTCGCTTCGATCTTGCCGGAATCCTGCTTGCCGCTCTCATAGGAGCTTCTCACTTCCTGCAGCTGGCTGGTCAGAATGGAAATATTCTTATCTAATTCCTTTCTCTCTTCCTCTGCTTTCTGCACCTGAATGGAATAAAGCTGAAGATCCAGAACCTTCTGTTCTTCCCTCTTCTGCAGATAAACCCTTGCCTTCTCGGATTGTCTCTTCAAAGGTCCGACCTGCTTTTCCAGCTCATAGATAATGTCATTGACACGGACCAGATTTTCCTGCTCGTTTTCCAACTTCTTCTGGGCGGTTGATTTTCTTCTCTTGTACTTTACAATGCCGGCTGCTTCGTCAAAAAGCTCTCTTCTCTCCTGGGGTTTACCGTTCAGGATACGTTCGATCTGACCCTGACCGATCAGAGAATAGCCTTCCTTTCCGACACCGGTATCATAAAATAATTCCTGGATATCACGAAGACGGCAATTCGTTCCGTTCAGCAGATATTCACTCTCGCCGGAACGGTAGATCTTTCTGGTAACAGTTACTTCCTTATATTCAACCGGAAGAACGCTGTCGGAATTGTCCAGGGTAAGGGAAACCGAAGCATAGCTGACCGGCTTTCTGTTCTCTGTTCCGGCGAAAATAACATCCTGCATATTGGCACCACGAAGCTGCTTGGCTCTTTGCTCTCCAAGCACCCATCTTACCGCATCCGATACGTTACTCTTGCCGCTTCCGTTCGGCCCGACAATGCCGGTAATTCCGCTATGAAATTCAAATCTTGTTTTCAAGGCAAAGGATTTAAATCCCGCCAGTTCTATTTGCTTTAAATACATATCTTTTCCTGTTTACTTTTCTAATTGAAGCAGGGCCAGATATGCTGCCTGCTGTTCTGCCGCCTTTTTGGTATGACCGCTTGCGGAGGCGATCTTCTCATCCCCGATCAAAAGCTCCACCAAAAAAGTCTTATTATGATCCGGTCCCTTAGAACCTGCATCCCGATATTCAATCTTCTTCTTACTGCTTCCCTGGATCAGCTCCTGCAGGGCTGTCTTACAGTCATGATAAAGGGGTTTGTCCTTTACCTCCTCTAAGATAACCTTCTCAATATACTGACGTGCCTCTTCGAAGCCGCCATCCAGGTAAACCGCGCCGATCACTGCCTCCATGGCATCTGAAAGGATAGAAGCTCTTTTCCTGCCTCCGGTTCTTTCCTCTCCCCTGCCCATATAAAGGTACTTGCTCAGCTCCAGAGGCTTTGCGCAAAGATCCAGGGTCTGCTCACATACGATCGCTACCCTTCTTTTTGACAGTTCACCCTCTGACCAATCCGGATAAGTCCGGTAAAGATAATCACTCACTGCAATTTCCAGAACCGCATCGCCAAGAAACTCCAGTCGCTCATTATCCTTAATTTCCTTATTCTGGCACTCATTCGCAAAAGAACTATGCGTCAGTGCTCTCTTTAAAAGACCCTGATCCTTAAAACGATAAGGGATCCTTTCCTGAAATTCTTTTTCATGCATGTTATTTTCTCCCATGCTTTTCTTCCTATTATATTTTTCTTTTCTGTCCTTCCGGCAGCTTAATAGGCAAAAACCTGTCTCTTTCCATTTATCAGAAAGAGACAGGCAACTTTGTCTTATATTCTTTTTATTTGGAAGCAAGAGCTGCTTTCATCTTCTCTACCGCATCTCCGACTGTCTTGATCTCCAGTGCATCATCATCAGAGATCTCGATTCCGAGCTCATCTTCCAGCTCCAGAATGATCGCTGTAACATCCAGAGAATCCGCATCCAGATCATCTGCAAAGGTTGTTTCCAATGTGATCTCATTCTGATCCACACTCAGCACTTCTGCGATCACCTTTTTCAAAACATCAAATTCCATCTTTTTCTTCTCCTGTTTCTGTAATTTCTTTTTCCTTATTCTGAAAACTATCTACAATTTTATCGGTAATCTTCTCTTTGCTGAAGGTTACGCATTGAAGAATGGCATTTTTGATCTCTTTTTCCGTTGCACTTCCGTGCGCCTTTACAACCAGCCCCTTTAAGCCAAGCAAGGGTGCTCCGCCATACTGGGAGGCGTCGAATTTCTTCAGAGAATTCTTGATCGCCGGCTTCACCAGAAGACCTCCGATCTTAGAACGGAGATTCTCATACATACTCTGCTTCACGACACTGATCAGGGTGGAAGCAACGCCTTCATAGAGCTTCAGGATGACATTTCCAACAAAGGCCTCGCAAACAATGACATCCGCATAACCTGCCGGAATATCTCTGGATTCAATACTGCCGATAAAGTTCAGTTCCTCGCAGTCTCTCAAAAGAGGCAGGGTTTCCTTGACAAGGGCATTTCCCTTTTCATCCTCTGCACCGATATTCACCAGGGCAACCTTAGGATTCGGGATACCGATCACATCTCTCATATATAAGGAACCCATCTTGGCAAACTGAACCAGATGATCTGCTCTCGCATCTACATTTGCCCCGCAATCAATCAAAAGGGCCACTCCCTTTTCTGTCGGGATCAAAGGTGCGAGCGGCGCTCTCTTTACGCCCTTTGCCTTTCCGATGATCAGCTGTCCTCCGACCAGGACTGCTCCGGAGCTTCCTGCGGAAATAAAGGCATCTGCTTCTCCGTTTTTCACAAGGTTTAGGGCCTTGACAATGGAAGACTCCTTTTTCTTACGCACTGCCGCAACCGGTGCCTCTGCCGTCTGGATCACGTCAGGGGCATCTATTACGGTCAACCTCTCCTTTGGATAGCTATATTTTACCAGTTCATCCTCGATCAGCTCTTTTCGTCCGACCAAAAGAACGGCAACTTCTTCTGAATTATTCAGTGCTTTGACTGTTCCTTTTACGATCTCACCGGGGGCATTATCGCCGCCCATGGCGTCCACCGCAACTCTGACCAGTTCTTTCATGTTCTTTCTCCTCTTTTCCTGCGAATGGCAGGTTTGCATACATGGATAGATTTTACTATATTGTATGGCTTTTGGCAAGAATGGCCGATCACAAGCTTAAACCGTCTATAAGGGATGAGAATGATTCTGCCGGATCTAAAACACGCTCTCGCTCGTTGAAAAACCCAGCAGATGCTAAGCTCGAGGCGCATGTTCCATGCCCCTCTTGCTAAGCACTGGGGTTTTTCAACGGTTTTTGATCCTGGGCAGAACATCTCATCCCCGCTAAACGTTATATAGAGCTGCAATAAAATTTCCTATGCGACAAAAAAGGAAGCAATCGAAGATTGCTTCCTTAATCATATTCCTCTTTTTGTGATCAGATCACCTGATAGAATTAGTCCTGTGCGATGATCTCTTTCTTATTATAAGATCCACAGTTCTTGCAAACTCTGTGCGGAACCATCAGTTCGCCGCATTTGCTGCATTTAACCAAAGTCGGAGCTGACATTTTCCAGTTTGCTCTTCTCTTATCTCTTCTACCTTTGGAAGATTTATTTTTTGGACAAATTGACATTGAAATACACCTCCTTCTTGGATTTGATATCTATGCTCGAAAAAATAAAATTTTCATGACACTCATGAAATTATACAGACTTAGGTCATGATTGTCAAGCCAAAAAAGCGATAAATTATAAAAGGGGAGAGAAAATCCCTCCCCTTACATTTACTTGTCCTTTGGAATTATTTTACCAGTGCAACTGTCTGACGAGCGATTGCAAGCTCTTCGTTGGTCGGGATTACCATTACAGTTACCTTGGAGTCCGGAGTAGAGATCAGCATGTCATCTCCACGCTTATTGTTCTCTTCTTCGTTCAGTTCGATTCCGAGATAGCCAAGATAGCTAAGAACCATCTTACGGATCAGCGGAGCATTCTCACCGATACCTGCTGTAAAGGCGATTGCATCTACACCGTTCAGGGCTGCAACGTAAGATCCAACATATTTTGCTACTCTGTAAGCAAATACATCCATAGCGAGCTGTGCCTTCTCATTGCCAGACTCTGCACCTTCTTCCAGATCACGGAAATCGCTGGACAGCTCTGATACACCGAATACACCGGATTTCTTGTTCAGAACGTTCATTACGCCTGCAATATCCAGGCCTTCTTTATTTGCGATGAATTCCATGATAGAAGGATCGATATCACCGGAACGGGTTCCCATTACAAGACCCTCGAGCGGTGTCAGACCCATAGAAGTATCCTGGCACTTGCCATCCTTGATTGCAGAAACAGAAGCACCGTTTCCAAGGTGGCAAATGATCATCTTCAGGCTGTCATACGGCTTGTCAAGCAGCTCAGCCAGCTTATGGGAAACGAAATCATGAGAGGTTCCGTGGAAGCCATAACGACGAACTTTGTATTTCTCATAGTACTCATAGGGAAGTCCGTATGTATAAGCCTTAGCAGGCATTGTCTGATGGAAAGCGGTATCGAATACTGCTACCATCGGTACACCCGGCATCAGCTTCTGGCAGGTACGAACACCGATCAGGTTTGCCGGATTGTGAAGCGGTGCAAGATCGTTGCACTCTTCGATTGCAGCCATAACCTCATCATCGATGATAACAGAGCTTGTGAATTTTTCACCGCCGTGTACGATTCTGTGTCCTACTGCATTGATCTCATCCAGGCTCTTAATCACACCTGTCTTATCATTTACAAGTGCATCGAGAACCATCTGGATCGCTTCGTTATGTGTCGGCATCGCAGCTTCTGTGATCTCTTTCTCTCCACCAGCCGGCTGATAGGTCAGTCTTCCGTCGATTCCGATTCTCTCGCAGAGACCTTTTGCAAGTACCTGCTCTGTTTCTGAATCGATCAGCTGATATTTCAGGGAAGAGCTTCCGCAGTTAACTACTAAAATATTCATTTCTTAAACTCCTTATTGATATTGTTTATTCCGCTTTCTTATTTTGCCTGTGCCTGAGCCTGTACTGCTGTCAGAGCTACTACACCAACGATATCATCAGCAAAGCATCCTCTTGAAAGATCGTTTACCGGCATGGAAAGTCCCTGCAGAACCGGTCCGTAAGCATTTGCCTTAGCAAGTCTCTGTACCAGCTTGTAGCCGATATTTCCTGCTTCCAGTGACGGGAATACCAGTGTATTTGCGTGACCTGCAACTGTGCTGCCCGGTGCCTTTGCCTCGCCTACAGAAGGAACGAGTGCAGCATCAAGCTGAAGTTCTCCGTCAAGCTGAAGCTCCGGGAATTTCTCTTTTGCGATCGCAACTGCATCTGCAACCTTTGTTACATCATCATGCTTTGCGCTTCCCTTAGAGGAATAAGAAAGCATAGCAACCTTCGGCTCTGCTCCTACGAACATCTTGAAGGACTCAGCGGAAAGTCCTGCGATCTCTGCAAGCTTAGCAGAATCAAGATCTGTATTTACTGCGCAGTCTGCAAATACGAAAAGTCCGTTCTCGCCGCAGTCACAGTTCGGAACTTCCATAAGGAAGAAACCGGATACACTGCCGATGCCCGGTTTTGTCTTCAGAAGCTGAAGAGCCGGACGAATGGTATTTGCTGTAGAATGGCAAGCACCTGAAACAGCACCGTCTGCATCTCCGCATTTACACATCAGGCAGGCATAGAACATGTAATCCTTTTCCATCTGCTCCTGAGCCTTCTCCGGTGTCATACCCTTCTTTGCTCTTAATTCTACGAATTTGTCAATATATTTCTGCTTGTTGGGATCGTTATAAGGATCAACGATTGTTGCCTTAGAAATATCATAGCCCTTAGAGTTCTTCTCGATCTCTTCCGGTGTACCGATAATAATAAGATTAGCAATATCTTCTTTTAAGATCTTCTCTGCTGCATCGAAAGTACGTACATCCATTGACTCCGGTAAAACAATGGTTTTCTTATCAGCTTTTGCTCTTTCTTTAATTCCATCAATAAAAGACATGTCAGTTTCCTCCTTGTGACGTTGCTTTTTCAGATTCGGTATCGTTTACATATATTTTACCTGATACCATACGGATAAATTATAAACCTTCAAATATATTTCAACAAGGGGATAAAGAGTCTTTTTCTGGTTAAATATTTAACATCTCCTTATGTTATAATGATGCAAAATACCTAGAAACAGGAGAGAAAAATGAAGCTTGCAGCAGTTATTACCGAATATAATCCCTTTCACAAGGGCCATCAGTATCAGCTGAATGAAATCCGTAAAAGAAGTGATGCGGATTATATTCTTGTCCTTATGAGCGGTAATTTTGTGCAAAGGGGGGCTCCTGCCCTCCTGGATAAATATACAAGAGCCTCTCTCGCCTTATCCAGCGGTGCCGATCTGGTACTCGAACTGCCTGCCGTCTTTTCTCTCGGCAGCGCAAAGTACTTTTCCCTCGGAGCCCTCTCGATCCTGAACCGCCTGCCTTTGGATTATCTTGCCTTTGGTTCAGAGGAAAGAGATCCGGCTAAGTTAAAAGCTGCCGGAGATTTTTTCGCCAAAGAAAGTTCGGACTATCAGAATCTTCTGCGTGAGAATCTCCGCAAGGGGCTTTCCTTTCCCGCGGCCAGGGCTAAGGCCGCTGCCCACCTACTGCCTTCCTCCTATCCGGATCTTTTCACAGATGCTTCGAAGCTGGAAGACTTTCTCCATGCCCCTAACAATATCCTTGCCGTTTCCTACCTGTCCGCCTTAAAGCAGACCTCCTCTTCTATGAAGGAGCTGATCATTCCAAGAGCAGGAAAGGGCTATCATGATCAGGAGCTTTCTCCTCTTGCCTCTGCAAGCGCCATTCGAAAAGTCCTCCTTTCCGGCAATTTTAAAGAAGAAGAAAGAGACGCTGCCCTTTCCTCTTCCCTTTCGGAGGAGAGCCTAAAGATTCTATCAGAAGCAAAGGAAAAGAATCTCCTTCAGTCTGAAGATGATTACCTGCCCATGATCCGCTATGCCCTTCTTTGTGCAGACTCTGCCCTTTTGACTTCTCTGGAAGGAGTAAGTCCGGATCTGGCCCTTCGTCTGCAAAACAAAATGGATCCTAGAGGAGATTATGCTGCTTTGCTTTCTTCTTATTTAAGTAAGAATACCACTGCCGTCTCTCTGTCCAGAATTCTTTTCCGTCTTCTATTAAAGATTCCAAAGGATCTGCAGGAAGAGGCCCTTTCTGCCCCGGACGGGCTCTATGCCCATGTACTCGGCCTTCGCAAGGAATCCGCTTCCCTCCTTTCTTATCTGAAGAAAGAGGCAGATCTTCCTTTACTCATCAATCCCGCCGCGGACTCTGCCCTTCTCAATGAATTACAGACTGCCGTTTTTGAAAAAGACCTCTTTTGCAGCCGGCTTTATCAGTCTCTTGCCTCCTCTAAATCGGGACTTCTTTTTCCCAATGATTTTCAGAGACATTTTTTGTGCAAATAGCCTGTTTTTCGCTCTTTTGTCGTTATTTAGTTAACAAACAAACCAGTTGCACATTCAACTCAAACTAACTATACTTATTATGTTAGACAGCTAATCTATATTTTTTAGATTCAAAGGAGTTTTACATGAGCAATATTGTTATCAAACCATTTAAAAAGGTTCTTGTTGCCAATCGTGGGGAGATTGCGATCCGTGTATTCCGTGCTCTGAATGAGCTTGGTATCGGCACTGTCGCTATTTACTCAAAGGAAGACAAATATGCCCTCTTCCGTACAAAAGCTGACGAAGCTTATCCCCTGGACTCTGAAAAAGGACCGGTTGATGCATATCTGGATATCGATAAGATTATTCGTATCGCCAAATATGCAGGCGCTGATGCGATCCATCCGGGCTATGGTTTTCTCTCCGAGAACACTGATTTTGTAAGAGCCGTAGAAGCTGCAGGTCTCGTATTTATCGGACCGTCCGCAGATCTGATGGATGCAATGGGTGACAAAATCTCATCCAAACAGATGGCGATCAAGGCTGATGTGCCTATCATCCCCGGTATTGATCATGCAGTAAAATATGCTGATGAAGCTAAAAAAGTTGCTGCCATGGTTGGTTATCCCGTTATGCTGAAGGCATCCAACGGTGGCGGCGGACGCGGTATGCGTATCGTTGACTGCGAAGAAGACATGGATCGTGAATTTGAAGAAGCAAAGAACGAATCCAAGAAGGCCTTTGGCGATGACAAGATCTTCATCGAGAAATATCTTCGCAATCCAAAGCACATCGAAGTGCAGATCCTCGGTGATAACTATGGCAATATTGTACATCTCTATGACCGTGACTGTTCCGTTCAGCGTCGTCACCAGAAGGTTGTAGAGTACGCTCCGGCATTCAGCATTCCGGATGAAACCAGAAAGATCATCTTCGACAGTGCGATCCGCCTTTCTAAGATGGTAGGCTATAGAAATGCCGGAACACTGGAATTCCTGGTAGATAAAGATTACAACCCTTATTTCATTGAGATGAATCCCCGTATCCAGGTAGAGCATACCGTCAGCGAGGAGATCACCGGCATTGATCTGGTTATGTCCCAGATCCTTGTTGCAGAAGGATATCCTCTGAATTCTGCTGAGATCAATATTCCTTCTCAGGAATCCATTGAATGTATAGGATATGCGATCCAGACAAGAGTAACAACAGAAGATCCTGCCAACGGCTTCCTTCCGGATACCGGCGTGATCTCCGTTTACCGTTCCGGTTCCGGTTCCGGTATCCGTCTTGACGGTGGTACCGCTTACCAGGGCGCTGAGATTCTTCCTTTCTATGATTCTCTCCTGGTTAAGATTATTTCCCACAGCCGTACCTTTGAACAGGCGATCAACAAATCCCTTCGTGCCCTGCGCGAGATGCGTATTCGTGGTGTGAAGACCAATATCGAATTCCTGATCAACGTACTGAACCACGAGACCTTCCGCAGCGGAAACTGTTATACCACCTTTATCGAGGAAACACCTTCTCTCTTCCAGCTGAAGGAGAGCCAGGACCGTGCTACAAAGATTCTTGAATTCCTCGGTGACCGTGTTGTAAATACCACCAAGGGAGAAAAGGAAGAATATGAAAACCGTGTTCTTCCGGTATATGATGCTAAAAAACCGGTTTACGGTGCAAGAGATGAGTTCTTAAAGCTTGGCGCTAAAGACTTTACTCAGAAGATTCTGAATGAGAAGAAGCTCTACGTAACAGATACCACCATGCGTGATGCCCACCAGTCTCTGATGGCAACCCGTATGCGTACCAAGGATCTGGCCGGTGCTGCTTATGCAACAAATGCCTTTATGCAGAACGCCTTCTCTGTAGAAGCCTGGGGCGGTGCTACATATGATACCGCTTACCGTTTCCTCAAGGAATCTCCCTGGGATCGTCTGCGTTACCTGCGCACCCGTATGCCAAACACCCTGATCCAGATGCTGCTGCGTGCCTCCAATGCAGTTGGTTACAGCAACTATCCGGACAATGTTGTTGAGAAATTCATCCGCGTTTCTGCCCGCCAGGGTATCGATGTCTTCCGTATCTTCGACTCCCTTAACTGGGTTGAAAATATGAAGATGCCGATCGAGGTTGCTCTGGAAACAGGTAAGATCGTCGAAGGTACCATGTGCTATACCGGCGATATTACAAACCCGGATGAGACCAAATATACACTTGACTACTATGTAAAGAAGGCAAAAGAACTCGAAGCACTCGGTGTTCACATCTTTGCTATCAAGGATATGGCCGGCCTGCTCAAGCCTCTTGCTGCAAAACAGCTGGTAAGCGCACTCAAGGAAGAGCTGCATATCCCGATTCACCTGCATACACATGATTCTACCGGAAACGGTGTCAGCACCGTATTGATGGCAGCGGAAGCAGGTCTGGATATCGCCGACCTTGCGATCGAATCCATGAGTTCCATGACTTCCAACCCCTCTATGAACGCTGTTGTGGAAGCCCTTCGCGGATCCGAGCGAGATACCGGACTTGACTTTGAAGAACTGGATGAGCTTTCCAGATACTATGGCAGAGTCCGTTCCGTATACAAACAGTTTGAGAGTGGCATGAATGCGCCGAATGCCGAGATTTACAAATATGAGATCCCTGGCGGTCAGTATTCCAACCTTCTGGCTCAGGTTAAATCCATGGGTGCAGGCGAGCACTTTGAGGAGATCAAGTCCCTTTACAAGGATGCCAATGAATTGCTCGGCAATATCGTAAAGGTTACACCTTCTTCCAAGGCAGTCGGTGATATGGCTATCTTCATGTTCCAGAATGGCCTGACCAAGGAAAATATCCTGACAGACGGCGCAGCCCTCTCCTATCCGGATTCAATCGTTTCCTACTTCCAGGGAATGATGGGACAGCCGGAAGGCGGCTTCCCCAAGGATCTGCAAAAGATCGTCTTAAAGGGTGTCGAGCCGATCACAGAGCGTCCCGGCAAGCTGCTTGAATCTGTAGATTTTGAGGCAATCAGAAAGCACCTGGCTGAGATCTGCGACCTTTCCGCTTATACAGATGCCGAAATTGAGGAGAAATGCGTAAGCTATGCCCTCTATCCGAAGGTATATGAGGAATATATCACTCACAAGGAGCACTATGATGACGTGACCAAGCTTGAGTCCCATGTCTTCTTCTACGGCCTCCGTGTCGGCGAAGAAACCAGCCTTCGTATTGCAGAAGGTAAAGACCTGATCATCAAGCTCATCTCTGTTCATCATGCAAATGACGAAGGTATTCGTGAGGTTACCTTTGAGGTGAACGGTTCCAGACGTAGTGTTCTGATCCAGGATACCAGTCTTGAGACCAAGTCCGACAACAAGCTGAAAGCTGAAAAAGGCAATCCTCAGCATCTCGGATCTACGATTCCGGGTACTGTTGGTAAGGTACTTGTTAAGGAAGGCGATGAGGTTACCGTTAATATGCCGCTGATGACAGTAGAAGCCATGAAGATGGAAACCACTGTTGTATCCAAGGTTGACGGAAACGTTGATAAGATCTATGTGAAGGAAGGCGATTCCGTAAGACAGGATGACCTGTTGATTTCCTTCCATATTAAGGAAGCATAAGGCTTTCGCATAAGCACAAATTATTATAAGGGCGAGATGTTCTATTCAGGATCATTCTCGCCCTTTTATTTCTTATTTAGAAGATAACAGCCAGCAAATCGAAAGGCACGTCCCTGGCAAATGTGCTGCTGTGGCACGCTGCGTTTTCTACTCCGTGCACAAAAAATCAGGTGATGCCATGCATCACCTGTTATAAGGGAGTAAAAGAATGTATAATAAACAAATGAATGAAGTTTCCGTTTCTTTTTCTTTCTCTTTCATTTGATGCTTATACTATAAAGCAGAAATGTGTCGAAACTTTGGAGAAGAGAGAAAGCTTTTCTGAACTTTATAAAAAATATATAAAGCAATTATACAAGGTGCATTATAAGTAAAGCCAAAGCCTGCTTTTTTTAATAATCTACCTGGCTTTTAGAAGGAGTACCCTATGAATTCTATTTCATTACAGGCAAATGCAAAAATCAACCTTAGTCTGGATGTAACCGGTCTGCGTGAAGACGGCTATCACCTGGTACGTATGATCATGCAGGCCATCGATCTGCATGACGATATCAGCATGGAAAAGACAGGCTCCGGCAAGATCAGTCTGACAATAGAGAACAGTGATCTTCCCGCTGATGAGAGTAATCTCGCCTATCGAGCAGCCGCACTTCTGAAGGATGCCTTTTCCATTAAGGAAGGGGTCTCTATCAAACTGACCAAGCATATTCCGGTAGCAGCCGGTCTTGCCGGCGGCAGTACGGACTGTGCCGCTGTTTTAAAGGGTATGAATACCTTATTTGAACTGGGACTTAGCAGGGAAGAACTTTGCGAGTACGGCGTAAAATTAGGGGCCGATGTTCCCTTCTGCATTCTTGGCGAAACCGCCCTCTCGGAAGGCATCGGTGAGATCCTGACCTCTCTTTCTCCTATGCCGGACTGCAGCATCATTCTAGTTAAGCCTACTGCCGGTGTTTCCACTGCTAAGGTCTACCATGATCTGGATCAGATAAAGGATCCCCAGCATCCCAATATCGACGGCCAGCTAGCCGCCTTAGAAGAAGGCAGTCTCTCTTCTGTCTGCGAGCATATGGAAAACATCCTGGAGTATGTAACGATCCCCATGCTTCCTGTGATCCGGGAAATCAAGCAGGATATGCTTTCTACCGGCGCAATACGCTCCCTTATGAGTGGAAGCGGTCCGACCGTATTTGGTATCTACGCGGATAAAGAAGAAGCCCAGGAGGCTCTTACAAAGCTTCAGGACAAATACCCGGATTACCGCTGTATTCTTACGAAACCGATTTAAAATTCCTAGAACTCCTTGTCCCTGTATTCACAATCCACCTGTGGACACAGGGCGCATTGGGAGCCCGGCGTATGCTCTGTTTTCTGCGAGCTCACCCCAACAATTGCGATCAGAGATTTGGACGGCGCCATTCTGCCTTCCTCTGTCAGCCTTAGCCCCATCTTTTTCTCGGCATCCAGCAGCTGCAGCAGCTTCTCCTGCTCCTCAAATGGTAACTTTCCCTGTCCGAGGCGAAATGGCACTTTTAAAAGCATCTTATTTTCCATTTCAAAAACCTGCCTTTCCACCTCCTCGCAAAGTCCTTCTAGCGCAGCAGATCCCAGAGTATCACACAAAAGTCCATCAAGCTCTGACAAACTTCCCTGTTTTTCGATTTCTTCATCTACCGCTTCTCCTAATGTTGCCGCAAAAAGGTAGGCCTTCCTGCAGCCGGATAAGTATCTGGCTAAAGAAGGGCTTTCCAGGCTAAGCACCTCCAGATCGACCAATCTCTCATCCAGAATTCGAACACTGCTCTCAATAAAGCAGACTTTTGGTCTCATCAGCTCTGCTATCCTGTCAGATATTTGCTTTACTCTCTGCTTAAGCTCATCCTGAGATAATCCATTTGCAGAGCTGATATTGCGCAGAGTAGCATCGATATCAATCTTTATATTTTCCTTTTCTATTAAAAGATTCGAAACACTTATTTTCATTTTTCTTCCTGCCATACAAAAAATAAAAAGGCCGAGATGTTCTGCCTAGGATCAAAAACCGTTGAAAAACCCCAGTGCTTAGCAAGAGGTGCATGGAACATG
>CAVHNP010000014.1:0-37664 GCA_963637505.1 Prevotella sp. CAG:279 | reverse complement strand
TCGTATAGGAAACTTCGTTCCCTATACGATAAAAATGCTCCGCAGGGATCGCACTGCGGCGGAATGGAATTGTGTCGCTAAAGCGACCCGCCGCAGGCGGAGAATCCTGCAAGCAGGATTCTTTCTTGTCGTATAGGAAACTTCGTTCCCTATACGATGTATTAATAATTTCGTCCCGGTACGTTAAAAGCTCCGCGAGGATCGCACTGCGTCGGAGCAGAATTCTTACTTGTCTAATTGGAAAGGAGAAAGAGGGAAGATGAAACGAGTGCTGAGACCGTACAAGAAAACGGTCAGCGTGATCAAGGAAAAACCGACTGACTTATACAGATCCCTTGTGGGAGATGGGGTTGGTTTCTTGCTGGAAAGTTATGATAAAAATTATGATAGATATACCTTCCTTGGAAAAGAACCGGAGGAGCTGATCTCCTCGAAAGGAAATGCCCTGGTGATCAAAAAAGCGGATGGGCAGGAGGAAGTCAGAGAAGGAAATCCCCTGGAGCTGCTTAAGGAATATTACAGCAGCTTTGATATCCGGACTTCGGGCGAGGAGCTGAATTTTCACGGAGGACTGGTCGGTACTTTGGGATATGATTTTATCCGCTATGTAGAAAAGCTGCCGGATGACAACCCGGATGAGATCGGTATTGAAACCGTCCAGATGATGCTGGTAACGGAATTTATCATGATCGACCATGTGTCGGAGACAATGACAGCGGTTGTCCTTGGAGAAGATTCTGCTGAAGGAGAGAAAAAATCCTTGGCCAGGGCCGAAGAGCTGATCAAAGAGGCCAGAGAAAAAGTCTTCCCGGATGAAGAAGAACTTGTCTTGGATGGAAAGATCGTTCATAAGACAGATTCTCTGGAAGAATACAGCCGGAAGGTGGAAAAGATCAAACACTATATCCGGGAAGGGCATGTTTTCCAGACGGTTCTTTCTCAGAGGTGGACGATTGAAACGGGACAGAGCGGTTTTAACCTTTATCGAAGACTGAGAGAATTAAATCCCTCCCCTTATTTGTACTATTTCAACTATGGTGATTTTGAGGTGATCGGAAGCTCACCTGAAATGGTTGTGAAGCTGCAGGAGAACAGGGTATATACCTGTCCGATCGCGGGAACGAGAAAAAGAGGCAGGGATGAGGAGGAAGATACCTTCCTGAAAAATGAACTGCTTGCAGATGAGAAGGAGAGAGCAGAACATGCCATGCTGGTGGATCTTGCGAGAAATGATATGGGCAGGATCGCAGAATTCGGCAGTGTCAAGGTAACCCAGTTCATGGAAGTGCAGAAATATTCTCACGTTATGCATATCTGCTCTACGGTAGAAGGCAGAAAGAAGGGGAGCTATCATCCTTTAGATCTGGTTGCTTCCTTCCTTCCGGCAGGAACCCTGTCCGGTGCGCCCAAGATCAGGGCAATGGAGATCATAGACGAGTTGGAAAGTGTCAGAAGAGGTCTCTATGGAGGAGCAACAGGCTATATTGATTTTGGCGGAAATATGGACTTCTGCATCACGATCCGTACAATGATCAAGCAGAAAGATAAGGTATATCTGCAGGCAGGAGCCGGCATTGTAGCGGATTCCGTTCCGGAGTCAGAATACCAGGAATGCTGTAATAAGGTAATGGCCCTGGCCAGAACCCTGGTAGAGGAGGAAAAGTTATGATTCTGATGATCGATAATTATGATTCATTTACCTATAATCTTTATCAGTATGTTGGTATTTTTACACCGGATATCAAAGTTGTCCGAAATGATGAACTTACCATAGAAGAGATCAGAGAGCTGGATCCGGAAAAGATCATTCTTTCTCCCGGACCAAAGAGTCCGAAGGAGGCCGGCATCTGCATGGATGTGGTAAAGGCTTTTTATGATAAAAAGCCGATCCTGGGTATCTGTCTGGGGCACCAGTGCATCGGAGAAGCCTTTGGCGGAACCGTTTCTTATGCAAAGGAACTCTTCCATGGAAAGCAGTCTTTGATAGATCATACCGGGACAAGCGTCTTTACCGGAATTGACAGTCCGATTAAGGTGGCCAGATACCATTCCCTGGCCGTTCAGCAGGCAGATCTTCCTCTTTGTCTGGATGTTCTTGCGAGAACGGAGGACGGAGAAATCATGGCGATCCGCCATAGGGAATATCCGGTAGTCGGCTTGCAGTTCCATCCGGAATCGGTCTTCACCCAGCATGGAAAAAGAATTATAGAAAATTTTGTTAATGGAGTAATGTAATGGTTTTAGATAAGATAATCGAGGATAAGAAGGCGAGGCTTCCCCAGCATAAGGAGAGACATTCCTTTGAGGAGGTAAGAAGAGAGGCGGAAAGGCTGGCGGCGCTTCCGGAGTATGGAAGGAAAGCAAAGGAAAGCTTTTTCGATGCCCTGAAAAAACCGGGTCTGTCCATCATCGGGGAGTTCAAACAGGCTTCCCCTAGCCTGGGACAGATTGAAAAGACTATGGAGCTTTCAGACCGGATCAAGGCCTATAACAGCTGTGTGGATGCGATTTCCTGTCTGACAGAGGAGGACCATTTCAACGGAAATATTGATTATTTTCAGTACATCCGGGAGATCTCTACTTTGCCCATGCTGAGAAAGGATTTCATGATCGAGGAGTATCAGTTCTATGAGGCAAAGATGATCGGGGCAGATGCCATTCTTCTGATCGCAGCGATTTTGGATGCGGAGCAGATGAAGGCTTTTTACCAGCTGACAAGGGAACTGGGAATGGATGCCTTGGTTGAGACCCATAATGAGGCAGAAGTAGAAAAGGCCTTAAATACCGGCTGTCGGATCATTGGAGTGAATAACAGGGATCTGAGAGATTTTACGATCCGTCTGGATACGACGAAGCAGCTTCGCCCCTATGTGCCCAAGGATAAATGCTTTGTAACGGAGAGTGGAATTACGGGAGATGATAATGTTTCCTATCTCAAGGCCTGCGATGTGGATGCCTGCCTGATCGGAAGAGCCTTTATGGAAACAGATGATCCGGCGGCGCTTGCAAAGAAATGGAAGGCACTTTGATGGAAACGAAGGTAAAGATCTGTGGTTTGACAAGAAAAGAGGAAGCTGCCTATCTGAATGAGGCGGGAGCGGACTATGCAGGATTTGTTTTTTACCCGCAGAGCAAGCGAAATGTTTCAATCGAGGAAGCAAAGGAAATCATGCAGGCCCTTTCTCCATCCATAAAGAAGGTGGCTGTGCTCGTATCGCCTGATTTAGAGCAGGTCAGGGAAATAGAAGAAGCGGGCTTCGATATCATTCAGATTCATAAGGAATTGAAAAAAGAGGTCTATGAGGCTGCGAGCAGGCCAATCTGGCGGGCTTTGAATGTGAGCAAGGTGGCAGAGCTGCAGAAGCTTGGAAAAGAAGCCGGAGAGAAAGCAGTTGGAGAGAAAGAAGAAAAGGAACAGTCTCAGGAAAAGCAGAAAAGTTTTGAGACAGCAGATCCCAATCATAAGATCGCAGCTTATCTGATCGATGGAGAAAAGTTCGGAAGCGGGCAGACCTTTGACTGGTCGGCGGCAGAAGAGGTCAGAAAGCTTTTGGGAGAGAAAGAATTTGTTCTGGCCGGCGGCCTAAATCCGGACAATGTAGAAGAAGGAATCCGCCTTTTTTTCCCGGATATTGTGGATGTATCCTCCGGAGTGGAAGGCGATAGTGGAAAAGACAGAAAAAAAATATTGGAATTTGTAAGAAAGGCAAAGAAAAATGGATAAGAGATATTATGGAGAATTTGGCGGACAGTTCGTATCAGAAACCCTGATGAATACCTTGAGTGAGCTGGAAGAGGCATTTGAGGAAGCGATTCAGGATCCGAAATTCATGGAGGACTATCATTACTATTTAAGACAGTATGTCGGACGTGAGACTCCTCTTTATTTTGCAGAGAGACTGAGTGAAAAATACGGAACCAAGATTTATCTGAAGAGGGAAGATCTGAATCATACCGGTGCTCATAAGATCAACAATGTGATCGGCCAGATCCTTCTTGCAAAGAGAATGGGTAAGACAAAGGTCATCGCAGAGACAGGTGCCGGCCAGCATGGCGTTGCAACAGCAACCGGAGCAGCCCTTTTCAATATGGAATGCAAGGTCTATATGGGAACAGAGGATATGGAAAGACAGAAGCTGAATGTGCTTCGTATGGAAATGCTGGGAGCAGAGGTCGTTCCTGTCAGCAGCGGAAGCAATACCCTGAAGGATGCAACAAACGAGGCAATCCGGACCTGGGCAAAAACAGCCGAGGATACCTTCTATATCATCGGATCTGCTGTCGGACCTTATCCTTATCCCAAGATGGTAAAGGAATTCCAGAAGGTGATCTCTGTCGAAGCGAAAAAACAGCATCTCGAAGCAGAAGGCAAGAATCCGGATGTAGTAATGGCCTGCGTCGGAGGCGGATCTAATTCCATCGGTATGTTCGCTGACTTTATCGACGAGCCGGACGTAAAGCTGATCGGTGTGGAGGCAGCAGGACTCGGAATCGAAACAGGAAAACATGCCAGTGCGATGGCGCTCGGACAGCCCGGTTACCTGCATGGAATGCGCTCTTACCTCCTTCAGGATGAGGATGGCAATATCCAGATCGCTCATTCTATTTCCGCAGGTCTGGATTATCCGGGCGTTGGACCGGAGCATGCTTATCTTAAAGACAGCGGTAGAGCAACTTATGTTTCCGTCACAGATCAGGAAGCTATGGATGCTCTGATGGAGCTTTGCCGTCTGGAAGGCATTATTCCGGCCATCGAGAGTGCACATGCCATGGCTTATGCCTTTAAATATGCCAAGGAAATGACAAAGGATCAGTCAATGATCATCTGCCTGTCCGGACGTGGAGACAAGGATGTGAATACCATCGCGGATTATCTGGAAGGAAAAGCATATTTGAATTAAAGGTCTTTCGACAAAAAGAAAATTGAGCAAAAACAGGAGGATATACAGAATGAACCGCATAGAAGAAAGATTAAAGCAGCTGCAGGAAAAGGGAGAAAAGGCCTTTATTACCTATATGACAGCAGGACTTCCGGATATGGAGAAGAGTATGGAGCTTCTGAAGGCCCAGGAAGAAGCCGGAATCGATATTGTAGAGCTTGGAATTCCCTTCTCTGATCCGACCGCAGACGGACCGGTGATCCAGGATGCATCTTACAGATCCATTCTGAAGGGTACCAATCTGAAGAAAATTTTTGCAGCCTTGGAGAAAACAAGAAAAGAAGGTCTTAAAGTACCGGTTATTTTCATGATGTACTACAATACCGTCATGCATTACGGTCTGGATGCCTTTGTGGAAAAGTGTGCCGAAATCGGTGTGGATGGCCTGATCATTCCGGATCTTCCCTATGAGGAACAGGGAGAACTAAACGAAGCGCTTGCAAAGGTAGAGAATGCGCCGATCGCTATTCAGCTGGTTTCGCCGGTCAGCAAGCAGAGAATTCCTATGATCGTAAAAGGAGCCCGAGGCTTTATTTACTGCGTATCAACCATGGGCGTAACAGGACAGGGAGGCAGCTTCTACGGAACCATCAATGATTACCTGCAGTCGGTAAAGGATGCTTCCGATATTCCGGTGATGATGGGCTTCGGTATCCGGACAGCAGAGGATATCAAACCGATGAAAGACATCATTGACGGTGCGATTGTTGGCAGTCATTTTATCAATCTGATGGAAGAAAATGACTATGATCTTGCGGTCGCAAAGGACTATATCCGTAGCTTCAAGAAGGAAATGAATCAGTAAGCTTGTTTACATAATCGGGAAATTGTGCCAATTGCGAAAAAACGGCTAGTCAATAAAATTTATTCGTGCTAGAATATTCTTGGCGGAAACAGGACTTTTTTAAGTCCTGACGTTATTTAGATTATTAAAAGATATTAAGGAGAGTGAGTCCAATGGCAAAGAAAATTGTTACTGTAGCTCTTACAGGTGCTGTTACACCGCATGGCTATGATGTACCAGAGACACCGGAAGAGATCGCAAAGGCAGCATATGAATGTTGGAAAGCCGGAGCTTCTGTAGCTCATCTTCACATGCGTGATGACGAAGGAAACGGAATTATGGATCCGGTTAAATTCTATCAGACAATCAAGATTCTTCGTGAAGATTATCCGGATTGCGATATCATCGTAAACTGCACATCTTCAGGAGACAACCGTGTATCTGATGATTCACCTTATGGTAATGCAGTTAGAAGACTTCATCACAAGAACGTTCCGGGCATCGAGATGGGTACATTTGATGCAGGTTCCTTCAACTGGGGCATCCCGGGTGGTATCTTCTCTAACTCACCGACATTCCTGACAGACCTTGGTCACCTTTATCTTGAAAAAGATATCAAGCCGGAATTCGAAGTATTTGATATGGGCATGATCCGTGCCGTTGGTACATACTGGAAGAAGGGCATCGTTAAGGCTCCGCTTCACTTCCAGCTTTGCCTTGGCGTTGTAGGTGGTATGGAGGCTACTCCGACTGCAGTTCAGACAATGCTGACAGAGATCGAGCACCTTCAGGCTCAGGGCAACCTGCCGCAGGAAGTTACTGTATCCGGATTCGGTATCGGTAAAGGACACATCCCGGTAATGATGGCTATGCTTGCAAACGGACATCATGTACGTGTAGGTATGGAAGATAACGTTGTATTTGGCAAAGACAAAGACGGCAAGAAGATCCTTGCTACAAACCTGAAGCTTGTACAGCGTGCTGTTGATATCATCAAGGCATCAGGTGATGAACCGGCTACTCCGGCTGAGGCTCGTGAGATGCTTGGTCTGAAACCGCTTGATCGTGAAGCAGTTGTTAAGGCTCTGAACGAAGTTGACGTAGCTGCACTCGAAGCTACAAAGCAGGAAGCTGCTGATGAGTTTGGTACAACATACTTCGCTGCAAAGGGTATGGGCTGATAAAGACCAACTTAAAATTCATTCAATGATTTTTAACCGGAGGCATTTGCCTCCGGTTTTTGCGTTGTCAACATATTTTCTTGCAAACAAAAGGCAGAACATCTCGGCCTTTATGGTTGGAATCAATTCTCTACATATAGTTTCCTGATTTCTACATCTAGCGTTGTCACAATTTTGGAATTATGGTAACTTATTTGTATGTTGGGGTAATTGTACAAAGGGAGAAGAAATTGAACTATCACAGAAAAGGAATCAAAATCGGAGCGGCACTTTTGTCGGCGACTTTAAGCATAGGAACTATCCTGCCGGTGAATGTCTTTGCATCCTCGGAGGCAAAGGAAAAGTTGGAAGAAAAGAAGCAGCAGATTAATCAGCTGCGCAGTGAGCAGGAGGATATGACCTCTGATCTGGAAGGCTTTCAGGATGATCTGACAGATGTCTTAGATGAGATCGACAGTCTGAAGTCCCAGATCGCGGATAAGGAGACAGGTATCTCGGATCTGGAAGAGCAGATTGCCCAGCTCGAAAATCTGAAAACGGAAAAACAGGAAGCGGTTGCAGCCCGCATGCAGTATGTCTATGAGAACGGGGAGGATTCCCCTTTTAAAGTGCTGCTGGGAGCAAAGAGCTTTTCTGATTTTTTGAATCGTGCCGAGTATCTCACACAGATGGCGAAGTACGATAAGAATATCATTGCAGAATATACAACGGCCTGCGCAGACCTCGAGGGAGCAAAGTCTTCTCTGAGCGATGAAAGCAGTGCTTTGGCAGAGCTGCAGAGTCAGTCGGAAAGCAGCCAGAGCAAGCTGGAGAGCATGATTTCTTCCACTAATACCGAGCTTGTTCTGTCCAAAAATGAATTGGAAACGGCCATGGCGGAGGCGGAGAGCTTAGAAGAACAGATCCGTCAGCAGAATGCAGCAACGATCGCGGCGCAGGCAGAAGAGATCCAGGCAAAGCTTGCGGCGGAACAGACGGAAAAGGTAGAGAAGATTGTTCCCTATGAGGAAGAGGTGGAAACGCAGGTAGAAATGACCGTTGCGGATGCACTGTCTCAGGGCCTGATCGATCAGGCAACAGCCGATCAGAAGCTGCAGGAGGCGGCAAAGTCGGAACAGACCAATAATAGCAGTAATGCCGGTGAGGAAGAGACAAGCACAGGGGAAGATGCATCTTCCGCATCACAGGAAACAGAGCCTGCGTCAAATACCAATACCGCATCTGCTTCCGATACAAAGATTACGGTTACAACGACACAAACGGTAACAAAATATAAGAGCATATACGAGGAGGCCTGGTCGACAGGAGCTTATAATTATCCGGATTATAACGGACGTTCCTATGCGGCCTCGGCATCGGAGAGAGAACTCCTGGCTGCCTTGATCTATTGCGAGGCAGGCGGAGAGAGCTATGAAGGCCAGAAAGCAGTAGGAAGCGTTGTAATGAACCGTGTCTACAGCAGCTATTTCCCGAATACGATCAGTGGTGTTATCTATGATAACGGACAGTTCACACCGGTGCGAAGCGGAAGGCTGGCCCTGGTACTGGCCAATAAGACTTATACCGATTCCTGCGTGAGAGCAGCGAACGAAGTAATTTCCGGCAGCCTTAGCGTAAAATACTGGTATTTCTATGCGGCATCTTCCTGGACGAAAAATTATGCCCAGAAGATCGGAAATGCAGTCTTCTTCTAATGATCGGAATGCTTTCTGCCGAAGGAGCATAGAGAACGTACTATGCCGATAGGCAAAGAGAAAAATAAAAAGTAAGTTTTGCATAACTTTCTTTTGTTAAAAAAAAGACTTTATAAGCCACCCATTGCGAATTAGTGCTTTGGGTGGTATTATTTTATTGTTGAGTTTGTATATCTGAAGGATAAAAGGGAGCCCTTTTTTGGGAACTCGGTTTATCTTAGGGTGAAAGAGGATGCGGATAAGGCATTTCTCGGTTTAACGAAACTAATTATTTTATAGAACGAAGGAGACAGAAAATGGCAAGAAAAGTTGTTATTGCTAGTGCATGCCGTACAGCTATCGGTAAAATGGGCGGACAGTTCAAGGATGTTAAGGCTGTAGATCTTGGTGCAGTTGTTATCAAAGAGGCTGTTAAGCGTGCAGGTGTTAAACCGGAAGAAGTAGATGAAGTACAGTTTGGTTGTGTTATCACAGCAGGTCTTGGACAGAACCCGGCTCGTCAGGCTTCCATCAAGGCAGGTCTTCCTGTAGAAGTACCGGCATTCACACTGAACGTTGTTTGCGGATCCGGTCTTAAGACAGTTAACAATGCAGCTAACATGATCGCTGCAGGTGATGCTGATATCGTAGTTGCAGGTGGTATGGAAAACATGTCCCAGGGACCGTTCGCAGTAATGAAGGGTCGTTACGGATATAGAATGAACAATGGTGTTCTCGTTGATACAATGATCAACGATGCACTTTGGGATGCATTCAATGATTATCACATGATGATCACAGCTGAGAACGTTGCTGAGCAGTGGAATATCTCCCGTGAAGAACTGGATGAGTTCTCTGCATGGTCACAGCAGAAGGCTGAGAAGGCTATCGCTGAAGGCAAGTTCAAAGACGAGATCGTTCCGGTAGAAGTAAAGCAGAAAAAGACAACAGTTATCGTTGATACAGATGAAGGCCCGCGTGCAGGCGTAACAGCAGAGAGCCTTGCAAAACTGAAATGCGCATCCGGAAAAGAAGGCGGCGTTATCACAGCCGGCAACGCTTCCGGTATCAATGATGGTGCTGCAGCACTCGTTCTGATGAGCGAAGAGAAGGCAAAAGAGCTTGGCGTTAAGCCGATGGCTACATTCGTTGGCGGCGCTCTTGGCGGAGTTGATCCTTCTATCATGGGTGTTGGCCCGGTTGCAGCTTGCAAGAAAGCATTTGCTAAGACAGGTCTTACAATCGATGATATCGATCTGATCGAGGCAAACGAAGCATTCGCAGCACAGTCTCTTGCAGTAGCAAAAGATCTGAACTTCCCGAATGAGAAACTGAACGTTAACGGTGGTGCAATCGCTCTTGGACATCCGGTAGGAGCTTCAGGTGCACGTATCCTTGTTACACTGCTTCACGAGATGCAGAAGAGACCGGACGTAAAGACTGGCCTTGCTACTCTGTGTATCGGTGGTGGAATGGGTTGCGCTACAATCGTTAAGAAGGAAGACTAATCCATTTTCAAGTCTGATATGATTCTATTGACAGCTGTCGCTTTTGCGGCAGCTGTTTTAAATCCGGCAGAATCATTCTCAGCCTTTTATTTGACCGATGGGGATATGCAGGGATTGAAAAGAAATTTCCCCTTGACGAATGAACAGAAAATTGTATAATAGGGAGGAGGCTTTTGAAAAGAAGCTTCCGCTTTACGGGGTGTGGCGTAGCTTGGTAGCGCGCCTGACTGGGGGTCAGGAGGTCGTCGGTTCAAATCCGGTCGCCCCGATTATGAATATATTAGTGATCAGTGATACACACAGAGATCCTAGGAGGATCAACAGGGTTTTAGAGCAGGAGAAGGAGATCAATCTGGTCTTTCACCTTGGTGATTTTCAAGGAGGATTGGACTATATAGAAGAAGCCTGTGGCAAGCCAGTAAAGGCGGTCAGAGGAAACTGCGACTTTGGCAGTGATCAGCCGGATGAGAGGATCGAGGAACTGGCGGGTCACAGCTTTTTTTTAACGCATGGACATAGATACGGCGTGAATTATGATCTGACCGAGCTTGAAGAAGTGGCAAGAGCCTGTGGAGCCGATGTTGCGATTTTCGGTCATATCCATAAGCCTGTTTTTGAGAAAAAGGAAGATGGCTTTCTGATCCTGAATCCGGGTTCTCTCACGCAGCCGAGACAATATCCGCCGGAAGCGACCTATATGATGCTTAATATAGAAGAGGAGAGCGGTCAGCTTCGCGTTTACAGAAGAAGTATAAAAGTTTGAATCTATGCTGAATCGGAGAAAAGGTCCGGTTCAGCTTTTTACGTAATAGGAAATCTTTTTAAGATTTCCTATTACGTAAAAAGCCGGAAGATGTGCACTCGCGCGAAAAAACCAATTCGCTTGCTATGAAAGCTGTCTGATGCTACGGACGCAAGTATCGTATTGTGCGATAAAGTGATAGGATTGAAAAGTGTTGTGCCATATGAGCTACGAGTCCGACTCGCATGCGAAGGCATGTCAGGGTGTATATATTGAAGAAAAAGGAAAAATACCATGGGAATTGAAACAATAGGAAGTCTGCTTAGATTTATAGAAAAAAGTCCGAGTGTTTATCATGTTGTCCGAAACATGGAGGAAGAACTGGATAGAGCCGGCTTTATCAAATTAGAGGAAAGAGAGAAATGGGAGCTTCAGCCTGGAAAGAAGTATTATGTAAACAGAAATGGGAGCAGCCTGATTTCTTTTACTCTTCCGAAGAGCAAGCCAAAGGGGTATCTTATGATGGCCTGCCACAGTGACAGTCCTTCTTTTCAGATTAAGGAAAATCCGGAGATTACATTGGAAGGCTTTTATACAAAGCTGAATATAGAAAAGTATGGCGGCATGCTTTGTGCCCCCTGGTTCGACCGTCCTCTTTCTGCTGCCGGCAGAGTCTGCATCCGGACAGAAGAGGGAATCAAATCCTGTCTGGTGGATCTCGGAAGACCCATGTTTGTCATTCCTTCTCTGGCGATTCATATGGATCGGGAGGCAAACAGTTCTGCTTCTTACAATGTGCAGAAGGACATGCTGCCTCTTTACGGAGAAGACGGAATAAAGGGAAAACTCAAGGAGAAGCTTGCCCTGAAGCTGGGGACGAATCCGGAAAATATCTTGTCAACGGAGCTTTTTCTTTACAATGCGGAAAGGGGAATGCTCTGGGGAGAAGAGGATGCCTTCTTCTCTGCGCCGAAGCTGGATGACCTCTCTTGTCTTTACCCCAGTTTTCAGGGCTTCTTAAAGGCGGAAAATGATGCTTATATCAAGATGCATCTGGCCTTTGACAATGAGGAGGTTGGTTCCACGACAAAACAGGGGGCTGACTCGGGCTTTCTGAGCGATGTGATGGAACGTATTGATGCGGCGCTTGCTCTTTTTGGAGAAGAGGCGAAGATCTGCAGGGCGGGAAGCTTTATGATCTCTGCGGATAATGCCCATGCCCTTCATCCGAATCATACAGATAAAGCGGATCCGGTGAATCGGCCGAAGATGAATGCGGGCATTGTCATTAAGAGAAGTGCAAATCAGAAATACACAACAGATGCGGTGTCTCAGGCCGTCGTGATGGAAATCTGCAATAGAGCGAAGCTGTCTTTCCAGATTTTTACCAACAGAGCGGATATTCCGGGAGGATCCACCCTGGGTAATATATCCAACTCTCAGGTATCCCTCAATACGGCTGATATCGGTCTGGCTCAGCTGGCAATGCATTCCTGCTTTGAAACGGCAGGAGCAAAGGATCCGGGCTATTTAGAGAAGTTTTCGGAATGCTTTTATGAGACAGATCTTTCTTCACTTCTTTCGTAATTAGGGGAGCAGAGAAGGGGCAAAATTGGCGGATCACAGGATTTAGGAAAGTATGAGAGTGCACACTTTTATTTGCTGGGGAAAAGTAGTTATTTAAAAGTGATAAAGGAGAAAAGAATGAGTGAAGAGAAGCGTTTTGCGGTATTGATCGATGCCGATAATGTTTCAAAAAAATATATCAAGGCAATTCTGGAAGAGGTTTCCAATTTCGGAGTTGCAACCTATAAGAGAATTTACGGAGACTGGACCAGGAATAACGGCTGGAAGGATGCCCTTCTGGATAATTCCATTATTCCGATCCAGCAGTACAGCTATACAACAGGCAAGAATGCAACGGATTCTGCCATGATCATAGATGCAATGGATATTCTTTATTCCGGTAATGTGGAAGGCTTTTGCCTGGTTTCTTCAGACAGCGATTTTACCAGACTGGCTGCAAGACTCCGGGAAGCGGGCATGTATGTTGTCGGTATGGGAGAAAATAAGACGCCCAGCGCCTTTCGCAAGGCCTGCAATATCTTCCGTATTCTGGAGGTAATTTCCGGAGAACAGGATGATCGTGAGACTGCCGGAAACGGGAAGGATAAGGAAACGGTTACTGCGGTTGCAGAGATTGAAGACAGCGTCTGCAAGATCATTATGGAGAATTCCAATCAGGGAAAAGATACCCAGATCGGGGAGATCGGCAGTAAGCTGAACCTCCTCTATCCGGATTTCGATGTGAGAAATTATGGTTATTCCAAGCTGACAACCTTCCTGAAGACAGAGTGCAAGAGTGTTTCTTTAAATGCCTCCAGAAAGCATATTGTTCTGACTTTAAATGAGCGCACCTCTGATGTGGAAAAGAGCATTATCAATATGCTGCGCGAAAATGGCGGAGAGATTGACAATATCAGCCTGATCAATATGAATCTGAAGAAAAAAATCCCGGGCTTTAACGTGAAAAACTACGGCTATAATAAGTTCAGCAGCTTCTTAAAGAGCATACCGGGAGTTGAGATCGTCAATCAAAACGGCTTAAGACTTCTGTGAGGAAGTACGGCCGAAGGGAGAGGGCAGCTGGGCGAGAATCACACCGGAGAAAACCAGAATGGATCCCAGGATCTCCCGGGAGGTCATTCGCTCTCCCAGAATCAGCCAGCTGCTGAGTACGGAGAAAACAGACTCTAAGCTCATCAGAAGGCTGGCAACGGTGGGATTCACGTCTTCCTGCCCTAAGATCTGGCAGGTGAAGCCGATACCGCTGGACATGATTCCGGCATAGAAGATCGGGATCAGGCAGCGACGGATCAGCGACAGGTCCGGATGCTCGAAGACCAGCATCAGGATGCAGGAAAGCAGGCTCACCACCATAAACTGAAGGAGAGAGAGCCGGATACCGTCTACCTTGGGTGAAAAATGATCGATGACCATAATATGAGCGGTAAAGGCAACGGAACAGATCAGAACCCTGGCATCTCCCGGACTTAAGGAAAAGGAATCCGTCAGGCAGAGATAGTAGAAGCCGATTACCGCAAGAATTACGCTCAGGATCAGAAGAGGAGAAGGAAATTTTCCGAAAAAGATCCCGGCGATCGGAACAAAAATAATATAAAGGGCTGTGATAAAGCCTGCCTTGCCGGCCGTGGTATAAGCCATACCGGACTGCTGCATATAGCTGGCAAAGCAGAGAATGCAGCCACAGCAAAGCCCTCCGATCAGGAGGGTCTTTTTCTTTTCCGGACTTTCCGGCTTTTCCGTTACGATGCCTTTCTTATCAAAAATGTGGATCACCGCGGAAAGAAAGAAGCAGGCAATGATCGAACGGAGAAAAAGAAAGGTGAAGGGTTCGATGGTATCGGCTGCCGTATCCTGGGCAACAAAGGTAGTGCCCCAGACAAAGGCGGCAAGAAGAAGCAGAAAAGCGTTTTTTATGGATTTTTTTTCCTTCATAAATAAGATTCCTTATATGTGTAAAGTAGGAAGCGGATCGTGAAGAAAGCAGATGCCTCAGCAGAGCGCTTCCTTCTTAAATTTTCTGTTTTTTTGCAATCTTTTTTATTATACTGAATTGTTTTGAATAGTCAAATGAGGTAAAATACGTATTTAGATATTCTTTTGCAGTGGCTTTCAGAGTAGAAGCAAACAGAAAGAATAGAAAGACAAAATCGGAGGAAGCATTATGGCAACAGTTAGAACAAGATTTGCACCGAGCCCGACAGGAAGAATGCATGTCGGCAATCTGCGAACAGCATTATATGCTTATCTCATTGCAAAGCATGAGAATGGCAGTTTTATGCTCCGTATCGAGGATACAGATCAGGAAAGATTTGTACCGGGAGCATTGGATATTATCTACCGTACCTTAGAGAAAACAGGCCTCGTTGCGGATGAGGGTCCGGATAAGGATGGCGGTTATGGTCCTTATGTACAGTCAGAGCGTCAGGCTCAGGGCATTTATACAAAATACGCCAAAAAGCTGATCGAAACGGGACATGCCTACTATTGCTTCTGCGATAAGCATAGATTAGAGTCCTTAAAGCAGGTGATCGACGGTAAGGAGATGGTAGTCTATGACAAGCACTGCCTGCATCTGTCTAAGGAAGAGGTAGAGGCAAATCTTGCGGCAGGAAAACCATATGTTATCCGTATGAATATGCCGACAGAGGGTACAACAACCTTCAAGGATGTCATTTACGGAGATATTACGGTTGAGAACAGTGAGCTGGAGGATCTGATCCTGATCAAGTCTGACGGATATCCGACCTATAATTTCGCCAATGTAGTAGATGATCATACCATGAACATTACTCATGTGGTTCGAGGCAATGAGTACCTTTCTTCTGCGCCGAAGTATAACCGGATCTACGAGGCTTTTGGTTGGGAAGTGCCGACCTATATTCATTGTCCTCTGATCACAGATGAGAATCACAACAAGCTCAGTAAAAGAAGCGGACATTCTTCCTTTGAGGATCTGCTTGACCAGGGATTCCTTCCGGAGGCAGTAGTGAACTTTATTGCTCTTTGCGGCTGGAGCCCGGAGGAAGAAAGAGAGATTTATTCCTTAGAAGAGCTGGTGAAGATCTTTGATTATCACAGGATCAATAAGTCCCCGTCCGTATTTGATTTTACCAAGCTGAAATGGATGAACGGCGAGTATATCAAGGCCATGGATTTCGATGCCTTCTATGAGATGGCAGAGCCTTATATCAAGCAGGTGATCAAGAAGGATCTGGATCTGAAAAAGATCGCTGAGATCGTAAAGAGCAGGATTGAAGTTTTCCCGGATATTCCCGAGATGATCGACTTCCTGGAGGAAGTGCCGGAATATGATATCGAGATGTACCGTCATAAGAAGATGAAGACCAGTCCGGAGTCTTCTATTGAGGTATTAAAGGAAGTACTGCCGATCTTTGAGGCCCAGGAGGATTATTCCAATGATGCTTTATTTGCAGCACTGAAGGGCTATGTAGAGCAGAAGGGCTGCAAGAACGGCTATGCTATGTGGCCGGTTCGTGTGGCAGTATCCGGTAAGCAGTCTACACCGGGTGGTGCAACAGAGATCATGGAGCTGATCGGTAAGGAAGAAAGTCTGAAGAGAATTTCAGCAGCGATCGAGAAATTATCAGCAAACTAAGCTGATAAGAAGGAGCGGTATTTGCCAACGATTCATACAAGTATGGATGCTGGCTTTATTGCTCATGTAAATTATGTAAACTAAATACAAAAGTGGTGAGAGAGATAGAAAGGGAAAGAAAGTCGCAGGGCTTTCTTCGCCCAAAAGGGTACTTATATCTTAGAGTATTTATATCTTAGGAGAAGCCACTTGAAGTATAATGAAGAACAGAGAAGGGCCATCCGACATAAGGATGGCCCTGCTTTTGTATTAGCCGGACCCGGATCCGGAAAAACAGCAGTTTTGACCAGAAGAGTGCTCTATCTGGTAGAAGAAGGTATTAATCCGGCGGATATTCTGGTGATCACTTTTACCAGGGCAGCAGCCGAGGAGATGAAGAGAAGGTATTTGAAGCTATCCGGGAGAGAAGAAACGCAGGTGACCTTCGGAACCTTTCATGCTGTCTTTTTCCATATTTTGCGGAAGGAAGAAGGATATGGCCTAAGGGATCTTCTGTCAGCGGGGGAAAAGAGAAGGATCTTATCCTTTATTCTGAGAGAAAAAGGATGGGGAGGGCAGGAGGACAGCGAAAAGTTAGAGGAGCTGGAAACAGCGATCAGCAAATGGAAAAATCTCGGCATGACAAGGGAAAGCCTGCCCGCCTTACCTCACCTGGAGGAGATTGCAGGGGAAATGACGGAGCGGATGCGAAGGCAGAGAAGGCTGGATTTTGATGATATGCAGCTTTTGACCGCTCAGCTTTTTGCGAAGGATAAAAGGGTGCTGAGTAAATGGCAGAGCAGATATCGCTATATCCTGGTGGATGAGTTTCAGGATATCAACCCGATCCAGTATGAGTTGGTAAGAAAGCTGGCCCTGCCGGAAAATAATCTTTTTGTTGTCGGGGATGATGACCAGTCCATCTATAGCTTTCGGGGATCGGATCCAGGGATCATGCTTTCTTTTCCTCAGCAGTATCCCTCTGCTGAAAAATTTATGCTGGGGATCAACTACCGCTGCAAAAAAGAAATTGTAGAGGCGGCAGCAAGGTTGATCGCCTGTAATGAAAAACGCTTTGCTAAGGATCTGAAAAGTGGCCTGGATGGAGAAGGCAGGATACAAAGGCTGGAGTTTCCTTCACAGGAGGCAGAAGCAGAGGGCATTGCAGGGGAGATTGCAAGGAGGCTCCAAAGAGGACAGGAGCCGGAGGAGATTACGGTTCTTTTCCGAACCAGAATGAATGTGTCCTATCTTCTGGTCAGGCTGGAAGAAAAGAATATCCCCTTTTATATAGAAGGAAAAGAGGAGGATATCTACAGCCACTGGATCGCAAAGGATTTCTTTTCCTATCTTGCTCTGGCAGAGGGTGGAAGAAGAAGGAGTGACCTTCTGCGTATCCTAAATCACCCAAAGAGAGGTCTGGGAAGGGAATATCTGGAAAAGGAAGAGGTGGATCTTTTGGAATGGCAAAGCATGCTGCCGGCAGAAGAAAAAAGAGCAGCCAGCAGGCTGATCCGGGATCTTGACAGAATGAAGAAGATGTCCTGCTTCGCCAGGCTGTCTTATATTAGTCACGGAATGGCCTATCAGGCTTATCTGAAGGACTATGCGGCAGAAAAAGGGATAGAGGAGGAAAAGCTGCTGCAAACTTTGGAGATTCTCCTGGGGGAGGCGAAAAAATATCAAAGCCTGGATAGCTGGAAAGAGGCTGTCCGTCTTCAGAAAAAAAGACAGGAGAGAGAAGAGAAAAATCCCCACGGTAAGATCTCCCTTCGCTCCCTGCACGGAGCAAAAGGACTGGAATTCGAAAGCGTTTTTATCATTGGCATGCAGGAAGGGAATATTCCCTATAAGAGGGCGGTTGAGGAAGGGCTAAAGGAAGAAGAGAGAAGGCTTCTCTATGTGGGAATGACCAGGGCAAAAAAAGAATTATATCTATCCTTTGCAGCTTCTGTCAGAAGCAGAAAGCAGGCAGCGTCGAGCTTCTTCACAGAATTTGAGAATGCGGAATAGTTGCCTTTTTATTTAAGGAATATAAAAAGTCCATGCAGAAGAAAGGGAAAAATGATATAATCATTTGGATATATTGTTGAAGAGCGGACAGGAAACTGTATGAAGGCATGGAAGCATTTCTGTACAATCACATATCATAAATGGCTTGTTATGCAGGGCTGCTTTAAGCTGGGACTTTATCGTCAGGGGCTGATGCATGATCTGTCCAAATATTCTCCGACAGAGTTTCTGGCCGGCTGCAAATACTATACCGGTACCAGAAGCCCGAATGATCTGCAGAGGATGGAGGAAGGTTATTCTGCCTCCTGGCTGCATCATAAGGGAAGGAATAAGCATCATTTCGAATATTGGATTGACTACAATTTTGATACCGGGGCAGCTTTCCCAATGGCGGGAATGAAAATGCCGACCAGGTATGTAGCGGAGATGTTCTGTGACAGGGTAGCGGCGAGTAAGATTTACCAGAAGGAAGCCTATACAGATCGATCCGCCCTGGACTATTACTTAAGAGGAAAAAGCCATCTGCTGATCCATGAGGAAAGCGGTGCGCTTTTAGAGGAAATGTTGACGATCCTTGCAGAGCAGGGAGAAGAAAAGGCATTTCACTATATCAAAAAAGAGATTTTACAAAAAGAAAAGAGGAAGAGCTATGATAAAGGATAAGAAGGTACTTTACAGTGCAATGCAGGCAACAGGTAACCTTACCCTGGGCAATTATCTGGGAGCCCTGGGCAACTGGGTCAGCCTGAGCGAGGAATATGAATGCTTTTATGCTATTGCAGATCTGCATTCTCTTACGGTTCGTCAGAATCCGGCAGAGTTCAGAAAAAGAGCCAGAAGCCTGATGACACTTTATATTGCAGCCGGTCTTGATCCGGAGAAGAACTGCCTTTATTTCCAGTCCCATGTTCCGGCTCATGCGGAGCTGTCCTGGATCCTGAGCTGCTTTACCTATATGGGCGAGCTCAGCCGTATGACCCAGTTTAAGGATAAGTCCGCTAAGCATGCAGATAATATCAATGCCGGACTGTTCACCTATCCGGTGCTGATGGCAGCAGATATCCTTCTTTATCAGGCAGATGTGGTTCCGGTTGGTAAGGATCAGAAGCAGCATCTGGAAATCACCAGAGACATTGCACAGAGATTTAATAGTATTTACGGAGATGTATTTACGATTCCGGAGCCCTATTTCGGCAAGCAGGGAGCAAGGATCATGAGCCTGCAGAGTCCGGATAAGAAAATGTCCAAGTCCGACGAGAATGTAAATGCCAGCATTTATCTTCTGGATGATCCGGATACGATCAGACGTAAATTCAAACGTGCCGTAACAGATTCGGAAGGACAGATCGCTTACAGGGAAGAGCAGCCGGGCGTCAGAAACCTTCTGGATATCTATTGCGCTTGCACCAATAAAACACCGGAGGAAGCAGTCAAAGAATTCGAGGGTCAGGGCTATGGCACTCTGAAAGAGGCTGTTGGCGAGAGCGTTGTTTCCATTCTGCAGCCTCTTCAGGAACGTTATGCGGAGCTGATGAAGGATAAGAGCTATATCGACGGTATCATCAAAGAAAATGGAGAAAAGGCTTCTTATTTTGCAAATAAAACCCTCCGTAAGGTACAGAAGAAGATTGGTCTGACAGAGAAGATCAGATAAATATTGGGTTAATAAGGCAGGGCCTGCTTTTTGCATGTGATCCGCTTTATTATTTCTAAAAATGATAAGAGAAAGATGACATTCTTTCCTGTTTGCTGAAACATGGGTGAAGTGTCATCTTTCTTTTTTTCTGTCCTTATGCTAGGATAGAATTATCTTTTCATCACGGCAGAATTCTTTGTCGTTTATTTCCGGCAGGAAGGAACAAATGTATAGTGTGATATCAACAGCGGCGATCTATGGTTTGGAGTGTCGTTTTGTTTGCGTGGAGGCAGATGTCAGTGACGGACTTCCTCTGTTTGAGATGGTAGGCTATCTCTCTTCTGAGGTCAGAGAGGCCAAGGAGAGAGTCAGAACCGCCATGAAAAACAGCGGTTTTCTCCTGCCGCCTAAGAGGGTGACGGTCAATCTGTCACCGATTCATCTAAGAAAGGAAGGAAACAGTTATGACCTGCCGGTAGCGATTGCTGTCATGGCTGCACTCGGCATCATAGGAGGGGGTGATCTGAACTCTTTTCTGGTGTTGGGAGAAGTGGGATTGGACGGAAAAATCCATTCGACCGGGGGAATTCTGCCTATGGTTTACGCTGCCAAAAAGAATGGCTTTCAGGCCTGTATGGTTCCGAAGGAAAATGTCAGGGAGGCCTTGATCGTAGAGAAGATCAAGGTAATCGGTGTGGAAAGCCTGGCAGAAGCAGTGCGTTTTTTTAATACAAAGGAAGAAGAAAGAAGCTACAGCGAAAAGGAGGCGGGAGAAGAAAGAAAAGAAAAAGAGCAGCTGCCGGATTTTGCTGATATCAGTGGGCAGGAAGGCTTGAAGAGAGCCTGTGAGATCGCAGTTGCCGGCATGCATAATTTTCTGATGATCGGTCCGCCCGGTTCGGGTAAAACCATGCTGGCAAGCAGAATCCCGGGTATTCTGCCTCAGATGTCCCCGGAGGAACAGATGGAGATATCCAAAATCTACAGTATTGCGGGCCTGCTGCCGGAAAAGGGAGGACTTTTAAGGCAAAGACCCTTCCGGGCGCCCCATCACAGCTGTACCTTAGCCGGAATGACGGGAGGAGGCAGGGTTCCGACGCCGGGCGAGGTTACCTTGGCGCATAGGGGTGTCCTGTTTTTAGATGAACTTCCGGAATTTCAGAAGAATGTTCTGGAGACTTTGAGGCAGCCACTGGAGGATCGAAGGATCAGCCTGGTCAGACAGGGAGGAACCTTTGAATATCCGGCAGATTTTATGCTGGTCTGTGCCTGCAATCCCTGCCGCTGCGGCTATTATCCGGACAGGAATCGCTGCAGCTGCAGTCCATCTCAGATCAGTGCTTATCTTGGAAAGATCAGCAGACCTCTGCTGGATCGAATCGATATCTGTGTGGAAGCACCCAGGGTTTCCTTTGCCCAGTTAACGGATGGAGAAAGAGAAAAGAGGGAAAGCTCGGCGCAGATCAGAAAAAGGGTGACCGAAGCCCAGAAGATCCAGGCAGAAAGATACCGGGGCTGCTCTTTTTCCTTTAACGCCCAGCTGAAGGGACCGGATGTGGAAAAGTACTGCCGGCTGAATGAAAAACAGAGAGAAGTTATGGAGAAAGCCTTTGAGCATTTCTCTCTGACGGCAAGGGGCTATTATAAGATTCTGAAGGTTGCAAGGACGATTGCGGATCTGCAGGGAAATGAAAAAATCTCCATGACGGATCTGGCAGAAGCAATTTCTTATAAGAGTCTGGATGACCGCTACTTCGGGGAGGTGATTCGATGAAATACTGTTTATGGCTGCATAGTATCGAGGGCTTCGGTCCGATAAGCGCAGCAGCTATGCTGGAACAGGGGCTTTGTGCAGAAGATCTTTATCGGATGAAAGAGGAAAGGCTGATGGAGCTTCCTTTTCTGCAGAAAAAAATGAAAAGGAAGATCCTGGAGGCGCAGAGCCGGCAGGATCCGGATCTGCTGATGGAAAATCTAAAAGAAAAAAGAATCACCTTTTACAGTCTGGAAAAGGGACCCTACCCAAAAAAGCTCAGAAATCTAAGAGATGCTCCCTATGGGCTTTTCTGCAAGGGCGAATTACCGGATGAAAAAAGGTTTACGGTGGGAATCGTCGGAGCAAGGAATTGCAGCAGCTACGGAAGAATCATAGCAGAGAAACTCGGCGAGGAACTGGGAGAAAATGGTGTACAGGTTGTTTCTGGCCTGGCAAGAGGGGTAGATGGGGCAGCGCAGAGGGGAGCGGTAAAGGCAGGCGGAAAGTCCTATGCTGTTCTGGGATGCGGGGTGAATATCTGTTATCCCAAAGAAAATTTTACCCTTTTTACGGAGATTGAGAAAACAGGAGGTATTCTCAGTGAATATCCGCCGGATGTGGAACCCTTTCCCAGTCATTTTCCCTTGAGAAACAGGATTATCAGCGGACTTGCGGATTGTATTATTGTTGTGGAGGCCAGGAAAAAGAGCGGTTCTTTGATCACGGCAGAGTATGCCCTTGAACAGGGACGGGAGGTTTATGCCGTTCCGGGGCAGATCGACAGTAAGCTGAGCCTAGGCTGCCATTATCTGATCCATCAGGGGGCGGGAATTTATTTTTCGACAAGGGAGTTTTTGGAGGATATGTCCCTTGATTTTGAGCAGGCAGAAAGTTATAGCGAAGAGGCGAATCTTGAAAAGGAAGAAAAGTTAGTGTATAGTAGTATCACTTTGTTGCCAAAAAGCAGCATGGAAATTCAAGAGGAAACCGGAATGGAGCGGCGGGAGCTGTTGGAAATTCTGCTGCAGCTGCAGCTGAAAAAGAAGATCCTGGAATTTACAAAAGGACGCTATATCCGGATAAGACACTAGAAAAGAGGTTTATGGAGATGGCCAAAAATCTGGTAATCGTGGAATCACCGGCAAAGGTCAAAACAATCAAAAAGTTTCTCGGAAAAAATTATGAGGTCGTTGCAAGTAACGGACATGTAAGAGATCTTCCGAAAAGTCAGCTTGGAATCGATGTAGAGAATGATTTCGAGCCAAAATATATCACCATCCGTGGAAAGGGAGAACTGCTTGCCGCACTCCGCAAGGAAGTAAAGAAGGCAGATAAGGTTTATCTTGCAACTGACCCGGATCGGGAAGGAGAAGCAATTTCCTGGCATCTGATTTCTGCCCTGAAGTTGGAGGATAAGGATACCTCCCGAATCAGCTTCAATGAGATTACCAAGACAGCAGTCAGGGATTCTCTGAAAAATGCCCGTGAGATTGATATGAATCTGGTGGATGCCCAGCAGGCGAGAAGAGTGCTGGACCGTATCGTAGGATATGAGATTTCACCCATCCTCTGGCAGAAGGTAAAAAGAGGACTTTCGGCAGGCCGTGTGCAGTCTGTGGCCCTTCGCATTATCTGTGACAGAGAAGATGAGATCAATGCCTTTATTCCGGAGGAATACTGGAAGCTGGATGCACAGTTTCAGGTAGAGGGACAGAAAAAGCCTCTCATTGCCAGTCTGTATGGGAAGGAAGGCAATAAGATCGAGATCCATAACAAGGAAGAAATGGATCGAATCCTTTCCGAGATAGAGGGAGAAGACGCAAAGATTCTCAATGTAAAGAAGAGCCAGCGTTCTAAGAATCCGCCTCTTCCCTTTACGACAAGTACCCTGCAGCAGGAAGCGTCCAAGCAGCTGAATTTTTCCACCCAGAAGACCATGCGTCTGGCTCAGCAGCTTTACGAAGGCGTAGCGATCAAGGGAAAAGGCACGATTGCCATGATCACCTATCTCCGTACCGATTCTGTTCGTGTTTCGGATGAGGCACAGGCAATGGCGGAGAGCTATATCAAAGAGGCCTTCGGAGAAGACTATATCGGTGCAGGCAATACAGCGAAAAAGGGTAGTAACAACGTACAGGATGCCCATGAGGCGATTCGACCGACAGACATTACCCTTCTCCCGTCTGATGTAAGAGATCTGCTTCCGAGAGATCTTTTCCGCCTGTATCAGCTGATCTGGAAGCGCTTTACCGCCAGCAGAATGAGTGCGGCAAGATATGAGACCAAGCAGGTAAGAATCGGTCTTGGAAGCTATGAATTTACCGTAACTGCCTCCAAAACAGTATTCGATGGCTTTACCTCTGTATACAGCACGGAAGAGGATAAAGAAAAGAAAAATCTCCTTCTGACCAATATCGATGAGGATACGAACCTGACTCTGGCCGGTCTTGATCCTTCCCAGCATTTTACCCAGCCGCCGGATCATTATACGGAGGCTTCTTTGGTAAAGACCTTAGAGGAACTGGGTATCGGCAGACCGAGTACCTATGCACCGACCATTACAACCATCATCGCCCGCCGTTACATTGCCAAGGAGAAGAAGAATCTCTTTGTAACCGAGATTGGTGAGGTGGTAAACAATATCATGAAGGAATCCTTCCCGGATATCGTGGACCTGAACTTTACGGCCAAGGTCGAGAGCAACCTGGATGAGGTCGAGAGCGGAGAGAGGGAATGGAAGAGCATTCTGCGTAAGTTCTATCCGGATTTCGATAAAGAAGTAAAACAGGCCGAGAAGGAACTGGAAAAGGTCGAGCTTCATGATGAAGTAACAGATACCATCTGTGAGAACTGCGGCCGGAATATGGTGATCAAGTACGGTCCTCACGGCAGATTTTTGGCTTGCCCGGGCTTCCCGGAATGCCGTAATACCAAGCCTTATCTGGAAAAGGCAGGGGTTGCCTGCCCGAAATGCGGCAAGGAGATCCTGATCCGCAAGACCAAGAAGGGCAGAAGATACTACGGCTGTGAGGGCTATCCGGACTGCGACTTTATTTCCTGGCAGAAGCCTTCCGCAAAGAAGTGTCCAAACTGCGGCGGCTATATGCTTGAAAAGGGCAATAAGCGGGTATGCGCAGATGAGAACTGCGGATACGTGGAAAAGAATGAAGGATAAAGTTTGAATAGTTCGAAAAGTAAATAAAATATCTGACAAATCGTTGCAACTCTCTGATAAATGTGCTAATCTTCATAATGAGAGGCAGTTTGAAGAGGGAGGAATTACAATGAGCGTAGAGCTGTTAGATAAAACGCGAAAGATCAACAAACTTTTGCATAACAATAATTCATCCAAAGTCGTCTTTAATGATATCTGCGATGTGCTTTCCGGAATCCTTGCTTCTAATATTCTTGTGATTTCAAAAAAAGGCAAGGTGCTCGGTCGCAGCAATGCAGAAGGAGTAGAGGTGATTCAGGAGATGATTTCCGTGGACGTAGGGGAATTCATCGATGACACCTTGGATGAGCGTCTTCTGGGTGTTCTTTCCACAAAGGAAAATGTCAATCTTCTGACACTTGGATTTGAATCAGAGATCATTTCCAGGATCAGAGCCGTGATCATTCCGATTGTGATTGCGGGAGAGAGACTGGGAACTCTTTTTGTATACAAGTCAGGAGAAGATTATTCGATTGATGATATTATCCTTTGCGAATACGGAACTACAGTAGTCGGTCTCGAGATGATGCGTTCGGTAAATGAAGAGAATGTAGAAGAGAGCAGAAAGCTTCAGGTTGTGAAGTCGGCGATCAACACCTTATCATTTTCGGAACTTTCTGCAATTATTCATATTTTTGATGAACTGGACGGAAAAGAGGGGATTCTGGTTGCCAGCAAGATTGCAGACAGGGTAGGCATTACCAGATCCGTGATCGTCAATGCACTTCGTAAATTCGAGAGCGCAGGCATTATCGAGTCTCGTTCTTCAGGTATGAAGGGAACCTATATCAAGGTCCTGAACGATGTGGTATTTGATGAACTTTCAAAAATGAAGGATATTTCCTGAAAATTCCACAAAAATCACGAAAATCCTGTTGAAAAGCAGGACTTGCTGTGATATATTAATTAAGCTATTAAAAGGCATTCATCTGAATGCCTTTTTTATTAGTCGAAATCCAGGGGGATTTCGGTCACAAAAAACACATGTGTGGATCTTATGACCGGTGCCAAAAAGGTTGTTATAAGAATGGAAGCACATGAACGATTAACCATTTGGAGGTATAAAATGGGCGTTATTTCAATGAAGCAGTTACTCGAGGCAGGTGTTCACTTCGGACATCAGACAAGAAGATGGAACCCGAAAATGGCTCCGTACATCTACACAGAGAGAAACGGAATCTACATCATCGACCTGCAGAAGACTGTTGGAATGGTAGACGATGCTTACAAGGCTGTATTTGATATTGCAGCAGAAGGCGGCACAATCCTTTTCGTAGGAACAAAGAAGCAGGCACAGGATACCATCAAGGCTGAGGCTGAGCGTTGCGGAATGTTCTATGTAAACGAGAGATGGCTTGGCGGTATGCTTACAAACTTCAAGACAATCAGAAGCCGTATCGAGCGTCTGAAGAAGATCGAGAAGATGGAAGAAGACGGAACATTCGATCTTCTGCCGAAGAAGGAAGTTATCGCACTTCGCAAGGAACTTGAGAAGCTGCAGAAGAACCTTGGCGGTATCAAGGAAATGAAGAAACTTCCGGATGCAATCTTCATCGTTGATCCGAAGAAGGAAAGAATCTGCGTACAGGAAGCTCACACACTGGGAATTCCGCTGATCGGTATCGCTGATACAAACTGTGATCCGGAAGAGCTTGATTACATCATCCCGGGTAACGATGATGCGATCCGTGCAGTAAAACTTCTTACATCTACAATGGCTGATGCTGTTATCGAAGCAAACCAGGGCGAAGAAGTAACAGAAGTTGAAGAAGTAGAAGCAGAAGACGCTGAGTAATTTATAGATTTTTTTGGAGGATTTATCATGGCAATCACAGCAGCAATGGTAAAAGAATTAAGAGAGATGACCGGCGCAGGTATGATGGACTGCAAGAAGGCTCTTTCACAGACAGAAGGAAATATGGACGAAGCTGTTGAGTTCCTGAGAAAGAACGGACAGGCTAAGGCTGAGAAGAAGGCTAGCCGTACAGCAGCAGAAGGTCTTTGCAAGGTTGTTCTTGACGGAGATCAGAAGGCAGCTGTTGTTGAGGTTAACTCCGAGACAGACTTCGTTGCTAAGAATGAAAAGTTCCAGGCTTTCGTAGCTCAGGTTGCAGATCAGGCACTTGCTTCTGATGCAGCTGATATTGATGCTTTCCTTGCAGAGACATGGGCAGCAGATCCGTCCAAGACAGTAAATGAGGAACTCGTTTCTCAGATTGCTGTTATCGGAGAGAAGCTTTCCATCCGTCGTTTTGCAAAGGTAGAAGCAGCAAACGGTTTCGTTGTAAGCTATACACACGCAGGCGGAAAGATTGGCGTTATCGTAGAAGCTGAGTCTGAGAGCAAGGATGCTGCAGCAAAAGAGGCTGTAACAAACATCGCTATGCAGATCGCAGCTATGAGCCCGAAGTATGTCGATGAGTCTGAGATCTCAGAAGAGTACATCGCTCACGAGAAGGAAATCCTTCTTGCTCAGATCATGAATGATCCGAAGGAATCCCAGAAGCCGGAGAAGGTTATCCAGGGTATCGTTACCGGACGTGTTAAGAAGGAACTCAAAGAGATCTGCCTTCTTGATCAGGTATACGTTAAGGCAGAGGACGGAAAGCAGTCCGTTGCTAAGTACCTTGAGCAGGTTTCCAAGGAGATCGGTACAAAGCTTTCTGTTAAGAGATTCGTTCGTTTCGAGACAGGCGAAGGTATCGAGAAGAAGGAAGAGAACTTTGCAGAGGAAGTTGCTAAGCAGATGGCTGGTAACTAATCCGAGCGCTTTTACAGGTAAGTATAAAGGCCTTGCATTATCCATTGCGGTAATGCAGGGTTTTTTTTTGAAAATGCGAGTAGCTGCATATAACTTTGGTTTGCTTAAACTTTTAGAAAGATAATGAAGGAAAGCAGGAGCACATGTCGAATAAAACCGGGACAAGCAAAGTCGAGAAGAAGAGACAAAAAGAGCAGTACGTAGTGGAAGAAATGATTCGCCTCTATTGCAGGAAGAATCATGCCGTAGGAAAAGGAGAGGCTGGGCAAATGTGCCCTGCCTGTCAGGAACTTTCGGCTTATGCAAAGGAAAGAAGCCGGAAATGTCCCTTTATGGAGGAGAAAACTTTCTGTGCGAATTGCAAGATACATTGCTATAAACCGGAGATGAAGGAAAAAATCAGACAGGTGATGCGTTTCTCCGGACCGAGGATGCTGCTCTATCATCCGATCCTGGCAATCTGGCATCTGATTTGCAGTAAGAAGTAAGAGAAGGGAAAGGGGAGTTTTTATGATTAAAAGCAGACTTGTAGGGCTTCTGTCCCATGCAAAAAAATATATTGTCTATACGATTCTATGGCAGTGGCTAGCCCTGCTGTCACAGATACTGGCAGTCTTTACGATTGCGGATTTGCTGGAAAGGGTTGCCCGCCGGGCGGTAAGCCTGCCGATCATAGAAAGAATGATATTGATTTTAGTTCTGGTTCTGGTGATCCGTTTTCTATGCGAGAGGATGGAAGCAAGGTCTTCCTATCTGGCCTGCGTTGACGTCAAACGGATTCTGCGGGAAAAGATATATGAGAAAATGCTGAAACTGGGTGCTTCCTATAGTGAGCAGGTATCTTCTTCCGAGGTAGTGCAGGTGGCGACAGAAGGTGTGGAGCAGCTGGAAACCTATTTTGGCAAATACCTTCCACAGTTATTCTATAGCCTGATCGCTCCGGTGACTTTGTTTCTCATTCTTTGCAGGGTCAGTTTAAAGGCGAGTCTGATCCTCCTGATCTGTGTACCTCTGATTCCGATTTCTATTGTAGTGGTTCAGAAGATTGCAAAGAAATTATTAAATAAGTATTGGAGTATTTATACCGGATTGGGAGATTCTTTTCTGGAGAACCTGCAGGGGCTGACGACCCTGAAGATATATCAGGCAGATCAGCAGAAAGCGGATGAGATGGATGCAGAGTCACAGAACTTCCGCAGGATCACGATGAAGGTCCTGACTATGCAGCTTAATTCAACCAGCGTGATGGATATCGTGGCTTATGGTGGTGCTGCAATCGGCATGGCTGTGGCAGTGAGTGAATTTTTAAGGGGCAATATCGGTATATCCGGTACTATTGTAATCATTTTGCTTGCCAGTGAATTTTTCCTGCCGCTCAGACTGCTGGGATCTTTCTTTCATATTGCAATGAATGGAATGGCAGCGAGTGATAAGATCTTCAGGATTTTGGATTTGCCGGAAGCAGAGGGCGGAGAAAAAATACTGCCGGAGGGCAGTTTGGATATCAGCTTGAAAGACCTTCATTTTTCCTATGAAGAGGACAGAGAGATCTTAAAAGGGATCAATCTGGATCTCCCGGCAGGAAGCTTTGTTTCGCTGGTTGGGGAATCTGGCTGCGGAAAGAGTACGATTGCCGGCATTCTTGCGGGGAAAAACCGGGGATACCGGGGGGAAGTTACCATTGGCGGGATCCCCCTTGATGAAGTAAATGAAAAAAATCTGATGCAGAGGCTTGTTCTGGTTCGCCATAACAGCTACCTCTTCAAAGGTACAGTAGAAGAAAACCTAAGAATGGCAAAAGCAGATGCAAGCGAGGAAGAAATGGAGGAAGTTCTTCGGAAGGTAAACCTTTGGGGCTTTTTGCAGACACAGGATGGCTTGCAGACAAAGCTGCTGGAAAAGGCAAGCAATCTGTCCGGAGGCCAGTGCCAGAGACTGGTGATCGCAAGAGCCTTATTGAAGTCTGAGGCGGATGTTTATATTTTTGATGAAGCGGCTTCCAATATTGATATAGAGAGTGAAGAGCTGATCATGGAGGTGATTCACGAACTGGCAAAGACGAAGACCGTTCTTCTAATCTCTCACAGACTGGCCAATGTGGTGAAGTCTGACAGAATCTATTTTCTGAAAGACGGAGAAATCAGGGAAAGTGGAAAGCATGAAGAATTGATGCAACTGAACGGAGCCTACAGCCATCTCTATGAAAGCCAGATGGCTTTGGAAAACTATGGAAAGGAGGGAAGAGGCTGATGATGGAGGAAAACAAGTACACAAGGCAAAGTATAAATCAGAATACAAATAAGAACATAAATCAGAATGCAAATCAGAATACAAATCAGAAATTTGAGCTAGAGAATACAGTAGCTTCTCCAAAACGCAGAAGTGCCCTCCAAATTATGGGAAGTCTGATCGGCCTGGTAAAGCCTCTTTTTCATATCATGCTGGCGGCAATCCTTTTGGGAACCTTAGGCTATTTATGCGCGATCTTCCTGACGATCCTGGCAGGACAGGTTCTGATCAGGGGATTGATGACGGGAGTGGCAGGAATCAGCCTTCCGGTAGAACATAGCTGGCTCCTGCAGACTCCGGTAAAAAGCATTATTGCCGTGATGATCGGCATTGCTGTGCTTCGAGGCCTTCTTCATTATGCAGAGCAGTATTGCAATCATTTTATTGCCTTCAAATTACTGGCAATCATCCGCCACAAGGTATTTGCAGCCCTGAGAAAGCTCTGCCCGGCAAAGCTGGAAGGAAGGGACAAGGGAAATCTGATCTCGATCATTACAACAGATATCGAATTGCTGGAAGTTTTCTATGCACATACCATTTCGCCGATTGCAATCGCTACACTGACTTCTCTTATTATGGTGATCTTTATCGGAAGCTATCATTATCTGGCTGGACTCCTGGCTCTGATCGCATATTTGATTGTCGGTATTGTCATCCCGATGTGGAACGGAAAACGCGGCAGTCAGAAGGGAATGGAATTCCGTACAAATTTTGGAGAACTGAATAGTTTTGTGCTGGATTCTCTGCGTGGACTGGATGAGACTATCCAGTACGGACAGGGCGAGAAGAGAAAAGAGCAGATGACAGAGCGCTCCAAAAAGCTTGCGGGAATGCAGGAGGAATTGAGTAAAATGGAAGGAACTCAGAGATCCTTCACAAATCTGGTCATTCTGCTGGCTTCTTTTGGAATGCTGGCATTGACCATCCGGCTCTATGGAAAAGGAGAAATAGGATTCGATGGAATCCTGACTGCTACCATTGCCATGATGGGTTCCTTTGGACCGGTGGTTGCCCTGTCCAGTCTTTCCAATAACCTGAACCAGACCCTGGCCAGTGGAGAACGTGTCCTTTCGCTTCTGGAAGAAAGCCCTCTGGTGGAAGAGATTCCGGATAGAGCAGAGAGTTTTGAAGATTCTAAAAATGGGAAATTCGGATCCATGAAAAAGGGGCAGAAGAAAGATGCGTTTATGGGAGCCGAGGTTGAGAATGTGACCTTTACTTATAAAGAAATGACTCCCTTGGATAGCCTTGGAAAAGCCAAAAGAGGCGAAAGTGATGAAAAAAATGAGGATGGCAGAGATCAGGAGCTTATCCTGGATCACTATTCCTTAAAACTCGAGCCGGGGAAAATCACCGGCATTCACGGCACGAGCGGTTCCGGTAAATCTACTCTGTTGAAGCTTTTGATGCGTTTCTGGGATGTACAGGAAGGAAGAATCCTGGTAGACGGTGAGGATGTCAGAAAGATTCCGACCAGACATCTGAGAGAGCTGGAAAGCTATGTGACCCAGGAAACACAACTTTTCCATGATTCAATCGCAAATAATATTGCCATTGCAAAGCCGGGCGCATCCAGAGAAGAGATCAGGGAAGCGGCAAAGAAGGCATCGATCCATGATTTTATTATGACCCTTCCCAAAGGCTATGATACAGAAGTTGGAGAGTTAGGAGACACCCTTTCCGGTGGCGAAAAACAGAGAATCGGTATTGCCAGAGCTTTTCTTCATGATGCTCCTCTGATTCTACTGGATGAGCCAACTTCAAATCTTGATTCCTTAAATGAGGGCATAATCCTAAAATCCTTAAAAGAGTCAGCAGAGAAGAAAACGGTAGTTCTGGTATCCCACAGGGTATCGACGATGAATGTAGCAGATGTGGTTTATGAGATGGAAAATGGGAGAATCTCATAATACTTATATACCTCACCCCTTCTTCTTACTGATATTAATAAAATCACTCACCGCCTTCGTAAAAATCGCATTCTTCTTATAGGCAAAGCCGACATCCCTCGGCGGCAGGGGAATGGGAGAGGCAATCTCAACCAAAGAGCCGTTTTTCAGATCCTCCTCCACAAAGGAACGGATCACACTGGCAATGCCAAGGCCGATCTTGGCAAAATCAATCAGAAGATCCATGGTTGTGATCTCGATATGATCGGAGGAGTCCAGAAAATCCTTGAGAACACTGTCAATATAGTTTCTGGCCTGGTTGTCCTTGTCCAGAAGCATCAGCATGCCCTCACGGAAATAGTTCTCTTCCCTGACTCCTCTGGCTTTTAAATTGGCCAGATAATCCGGAGAAGCAACAAAGATATCCTGGGTTTCTACCACCGGACGAAAATCAATGGTCTTCATATTATGGAACATGCCGACAAAGCCCAGATCCAGTTTATCCTCAGCGATCATCTTCAGGGATTCGTTGGAATCCTGGCAGATGATGGAAATCTTAACATTGGGATTTTCCTTGATGAACTGACTGAGGTAGGGCATCAGCATATATTTGCAAAGGGTGGTGCTGACACCGATCCGTAGGTGACCGATACCGAGCCGGATGTTCTGCTGCAGCTCCTTTTCTCCGTCCTCGAGGATGGAAAAGGCCTCCTGCACATGCTGAAAGAGAATGCTGCCTTCGTCTGTGAGCCGGACCCCCTTGGAACTGCGGATAAATAGGGTAACCTCCAGGCTTTCCTCCAGCTTGCGGATGGATTTGCTGATGGCGGGCTGGCTGATATAAAGCTCCTTGGCTGCCTTGGAAATATTGCCGCATTTGGCAACGGTATAGAAAATTCGATAGGAAGAGAGATTCTGTGTCATAGATGTAATCCTTTTCTACTTTTTGCTATAACAAGAAGTTATAAACCGCATTTGCGATATGTATTTCTATTATAGCATAAGGTGTGGTATGATGATGCTTGGATTATCCAATAAAATGCCCTTTTTATAGTTAGAGGAGAAGCAAGATGAGCGAAAGTAAAGTCTGGAAATTCGATAATGATGTAGATACGGATCAGATCATTGCATCCCAGTATCTGCTTTTACCGAATATCGACGAGATGAAAGTATATACCTTTGAATCTCTGGATCCGGAATTCGCAGCAAAGGTAAAGGCCGGCGATATCATTGTTGCCGCCGAGAATTTTGGCTGTGGTTCTTCCAGAGAGCAGGCACCTTCTGTTTTAAAGGCACTTGGCGTAAAGGCCGTACTGGCCAAGTCCTTTGCAAGAATTTTTTACCGTAATGCGATCAATATCGGACTTCCCGTTATTGTCTGTAAGGAACTGCATGAGCATGTTGAAAACGGAAGCATGGCAGATCTGGATCTGAGTGCCGGTACCGTTACGGTAGACGGACAGGTTTTCGAATGCACCAAGCTGCCGGAATATATGCAGAATATTCTGAACCAGGGCGGACTGATTGCATCATTGAACAAGGAGGACTGATCAAATGGGAATGACAATTGGTGAAAAGATCATTGCCAGAGCAGCTGGTCTTGATGAGGTAAAACCGAACGATATCCATACCGTAAAACTGGATCGTATGATGAGTAATGACGGTACGACCCACCTTACGGTTGATATGTACCATAATAAGCTGAAGCATCCGAGGATTGCAGATCCGGAGAAGGTCGTTTTTATTATGGATCATAACGTGCCTGCTGAGAATCCGAAAACGGCAGAGGCACATAGAAAGATGAGAAATTTTGCCCGTGAGAATGGGATTAAGCTTTATGAGGGACAGGGTGTCTGCCATCAGATCATGATGGAGGACTATGTATGTCCGGGAGAGCTGATCTTTGGTGCGGATTCCCATACAACAACCTATGGCGCTTTGGGTGCCTTCGGAACAGGCGTTGGCTGTACCGATTTCTTATATGCCATGGTAACAGGTTCTTCCTGGGTTATGGTGCCGGAGACCATCCGTTTTAATCTTCACGGTAAGCTCCGCGAGGGTGTTTATGCCAGAGACCTGATCCTGAAGATCATTGGTGATATCGGAGCAAACGGAGCCAATTATAAGATCATGGAATTTGCCGGAGACGGAGCCCATGCTCTTTCCGTAAATGATAGAATCGTTCTTTGCAATCTGACAGTCGAGGCAGGTGCAAAGGCCGGCATTGTTGAGCCGGATGAGAAGGTTGTAGAATACTGCAGGGAACATGGCAGAGAGGCAGTGCATCTTTTCAAGAGTGATGAGGATGCAAACTTTGCCGCTGTTTATGAGTATAATCTTGATGAGATTGAGCCCTGCTGTGTCAGACCGGATTTTGTAGATAATTATGCAACGATCGCAGAGGTTTCCAAGGAAAAGATCGCAATCAATGAAGCCTTTGTCGGCTCCTGTAATAACGGCAGAATCGATGAACTGCATCAGGCAGCAGCTGTTTTGAAGGGCAGAAAGGTAAGCCCGGAGGTTAGATTTATCATTACTCCGGCTTCCCAGGCGGTTTATATTGAGGCCTTAAAGGATGGCACCATCACAACTCTGATGGAGGCAGGTGCCATGATCATGAATACAAACTGCTCTGTATGCTGGGGCAGCTGTCAGGGCGTGATCGGAGAAAACGAAGTTCTGATCTCAACGGGAACCAGAAACTTTAAGGGAAGATGCGGAGCGGCTTCTTCGAAGGTTTATATGGCAAATGCTGCCGTATGTGCGGCATCGGCTGTTGCAGGATATATCACATCACCGGAAGAATTGGAGTAAGGATATGGAAGAATTTACAGGAAAGGTTTGGCTTTTGGGAGATGATATTGATACCGATATCATCATTCCGACAGAATATCTGGCATTGCCAAGCGTAGAAGATATGAAGCAGTATGGCTTTTCTCCTTTAAGACCGGAGCTTGCCGGTCTGATCCGGGAGGGAGACATCATTGTTGCAGGAAAAAATTTCGGCTGCGGCTCCTCCAGAGAGCAGGCGCCGGAGATCATCAAGGCACTCGGTATCCGTTGTGTGATCGCCAAGTCTTATGCCCGCATCTTTTTCCGCAATTCCATTAATAACGGTCTGCTCCTGATCGAGAACGATCAGATTCAGGAGGCAGTAGCAGAAGGAGATCAGATCACGGTAAGAGTCGGCAAAGAGATTGAGGCTGCCGGAAAAAGCTATCCGATCCAGCCCCTTCCGAAAAATCTGACGGACATTCTGGAAGCAGGCGGTCTGGTAAAGGCTATGCAGCGCCGTAATAAAGGAGGAAACTGAAATGGGAAGTACTCTGATTGAGAAAATCATTCAGCATAATACAGGGATCGATAAAGTAAGTCCGGGACAGATTGTTACCGTAAATGTGGATCGTGTCATGATCCATGATATTTTCATCCCCTTTGTGGCTGACAAATTCGAAGAAATGGGCTTTACGAAGCTTTGGGATCAGGACAAGGTTGTATTGATCTATGATCACCTGGTTCCGTCCAGTGCGGTAGAGGATATCCGCCATTTTAAGATTGGCGATGCCTTTGCGGAAAAATATGGTATGACCCATGTACATAGAAGTGACGGAATCTGCCACCAGCTGATGACAGAACTGGGCTATGCAAAGCCGGGCAATATTGTCTTCGGTACGGATTCCCATACAACGACTTATGGCTGCGTTGGCTGCTTCTCCAGCGGAATCGGCTACACAGAGATGGCTTCTATCCTGGGAACAGGAGAGCTTTGGGTGAGAGTACCGGAGACCATCAAGGTTGTCATTGACGGACATCTGCCCCAGGGTGTAATGGCAAAGGATGTGATCTTAAGACTGCTCGGAGATCTTCGCTCTGACGGAGCAACCTATAAGGCTCTGGAGATCACGGGCTCTGCGGTTGATGAGATGAGCGTTGCCAGCCGTATGACGATTTCTAATATGGCAGTAGAGGCCGGTGCAAAATGTTGTCTCTTCCGTCCGGATGAAAAGACCTGCGAATATTCCAAGGTAAAGATGGAAGAAGTTGACTGGCTTTATGGAGATGAGGATGCAGAGTATGCTCAGGTTCTTCATTATCAGGCAGAGGACCTGGTACCGGTTTGTGCCTGTCCTTCTCAGGTTGACAATATTCATCCGGTCAGTGAGCTTATCGGTACAAAGCTGGATCAGGTCTTTATCGGATCCTGTACAAACGGCAGACTGGAAGACCTTGCCATTGCGGCAAAGATTCTCAAGGGCAAGAAGGTTGCCTGCAAGCTGATCATTACACCGGCGAGCAGAAGCATCTATGAAGAGGCGATTGAAAAGGGCTATCTGCAGACCCTTGCAGAGGCAGGCGCTATTATCACCCATCCGGGCTGCGGTCTTTGCTGCGGCAGGGCAGGCGGAATCCTGACAGACGGAGAGAAGGTACTGGCGACCAATAACCGTAACTTCCTCGGACGTATGGGAACCTCAAAGGTAGAAATCTATCTTTCTTCTCCGGCAACGGCAGCGGCATCTGCAATTCATGCAGAAATCACCCTGCCTCAGGATTGACGCAGAAGAAAAAGTTTATTATATTGAGTTGGCGAAGATAAATGATCCTGAGCAGGATCTCACAAAAAGAGAATACAGAGGTATGGATATGGATCTGATGTACGTTAGTACAAGAAATGCAAACGAAAAAGTAACAGCTTCACAGGCAATCCTGAAAGGACTTGCGGATCAGGGAGGACTTTTTGTTCCGACACAGATTCCTGCTCTTGAAGTTGACTGGGATCAGCTGAAGGATATGAGCTATCAGGAGACAGCATATGAAGTAATGAAGCTTTTCCTGACAGATTTTACAGAAGAAGAGCTGAAAAACTGCATCAAAAATGCCTATGACAGCAAGTTCGATACAGAAGAGATCGCTCCCCTTCATGAGGCAGACGGAGCCTATTTCCTGGAGCTTTTCCATGGTTCCACCATCGCTTTCAAAGATATGGCTCTTTCTATTCTGCCCCATCTTATGATCACAAGTGCCAGAAAAAATGAGATCAAAAACGAGATCGTGATCCTGACAGCAACATCCGGAGATACCGGAAAGGCTGCTCTGGCAGGCTTTGCTGATGTAAAGGGCACTAAGATCGTTGTATTCTATCCGAAGAACGGTGTTTCACCGATCCAGGAGAAGCAGATGATCACCCAGAAGGGTGAGAATACCTGCGTTATCGGTATTCATGGCAATTTCGACCAGGCGCAGACCGGCGTAAAGACCATGTTCTCTGATGAGGCACTGGCAAAGGAGATGAACGCAGCTGGCTATCAGTTCTCCTCTGCAAATTCCATTAACATCGGACGTCTGGTTCCCCAGATCGTATATTATGTTTATGCTTATGCAAAGCTCCTGAAAAAGGGCGTGATCGAAAAGGGAGAAAAGATCAATATCGATGTTCCGACAGGAAACTTCGGTAATATTCTGGCTGCCTTCTATGCAAAGAATATGGGACTTCCGGTTGGAAAGCTGATCTGTGCTTCCAATGATAACAAGGTTCTCTATGATTTCTTTGAGACGGGTATTTACGATAAGAACAGGGAATTCATCCTGACAACATCTCCGTCTATGGATATCCTGATTTCCAGCAACTTAGAGCGTCTGATCTATCGTATCTGCGGAAATGATGCAAAGAAGAATGTAAAACTGATGCAGGAACTGAAGGAAGACGGCAAATACGAGATCACTTCTTCTATGAAGGAAGAGCTTAACGGCTTCTATGGCAATTACTGTACAGAAGAAGAGACAGCAGCAACGATCAAGAGAATCTATGAGCAGGATGGTTATGTGATCGATACCCATACCGCAGTTGCGGCAGGTGTCTATGACAAATACCGCAAGGAGACCGGAGATCAGACCAAAACGGTCATTGCTTCTACGGCAAGTCCTTTCAAATTCACAAGAGCAGTGATGACAGCCATTGATGCAAAATACAATGAGATGGAAGATTTTGCTCTGGTAGATGAACTTTCTGCTCTGGCAAAGGTAAAGGTACCGAATGCGATCGAGGAGATCCGTACCGCACCAATCAGACATGACATCCAGTGTGAAGTGGAAGGC
>CAVHNP010000013.1:0-38308 GCA_963637505.1 Prevotella sp. CAG:279 | reverse complement strand
TGCTCTCGTCTGCGCTGCCAGCCTGCAGCTCCCTACGGAAGCCTCGCTACCGTCTTTTGCGTGCATATCATCACACTTTGCAGTACAGCATTACAAATCTCGGCTTTTGTAGCTAGAAGTCTTCTTTAACACCTTTTGTCCTATAACTCTCAAAGAAATTTCTATCAACTAAAAAAGCAGGCAGTTACCTGCCTGCTTTTGATTATAACATAAAGCGTCGTTATTTACTCTTTTGCGGTCTTGATGCTTTCTCGGAATCATCGATTCTCCATGCAATGAAGGAACCGATCAGAGAGATCAGAATGAATACCACATAGGCTGCTGTATAGGATCCGGTTGCTGCCAGTACAGCTGCCAGTACTGCATAGGATGTACATCTCATAATATTATAAATAGTTGAGATTACAGTAAATGCAAGAGGGAAATCACGTCTTCCGAAAATGTTTGTTGTCATAGACGGAGCAAAGTTTGCTGTACCACCGATGGAAACACCGATGATGAAGACGGAAATATACATGCATGCCAGGGCAAGTCCTCTGTTTGCATCCAGGAAAACAGAGGCCAGTACGTTGAAGAGGATACCTGATGCATAGAAGATACCAAAGAAGATGGTGGACCATCTGGTTCCCTTCTTCTGGTCAAGTACGCCCCAGGCATAAGAACCAACCAGACCGATGATCGCGGTACAGGATACACAGGAAATCGCATAGGTCTGTGTGAAGCCCATTTCCATGATTCTTCTAACCAGCTGAGACATGATACCAACTGTTACCAGCATAAAACAGCCAAAGCAAAGACCTACCATCCAGGTGTCCTTGTCTTTCAGGAGCTTCCCAAAGGTCCATTCAGAAACATAACTTTCATGTTCCGCATTATTTGCAGCAATCTGCTCTGCTGTCATTTCTTCATTATCCGGCGTACATCCGGCCTCTTCCGGAGTATCCTTGATAAAGAAGATGGTAATGATACCTACAATAATTGTTGCAGCACCCATGATATCCAGAGAAATCGCAAGGGTGAATCTGCCGAACAGTCCGGCAAACATAATAGAAGTCAATGCAGAAGAAGCATTCATACCCATGGTTGCCCAACCAAGTGCCAGTCCCTTTTTGCGAGGGAACCAGTTTGCGATCAGGGTATTTGCTGCCTGCATAGAGAAGCAGTTTGCACAGGTATAAAGAATACTCTGGAAGATAAAGTAGGTGATCAGGGTCTTACTGTTACCCATTGCCGCATAGGACAAACCACCGATAACCAAAAGACCGATCAGGATCTTCTTTGCACCCTTTTTCATGATCAGCCAGCCAACCGGTACACCAACCGCAAGAGAGATATAACCTGCCGGAGTTGCTAAGGCAAGAACCTGGTTTGAATCCCAGTTATTAACAAAGGCAAACTTCGCTACCAGAAGATTCAGTCCGTCTGACTGGGCTCCGTTTGCGATAAACATCAGGATAGCTGTATAGATAATGATCCACCAGCCCCATTTGCCGAAATTGGAACTTGCACTATGCTTGATATCAGTATTCTGCTTATTTTTCTTACTCATTTTCCAAAAAGTCCCCCTTTAATATACTGCTCTGTCGCTATAGTCTGACAGATTGTCCTTTGTGATATATTCACGTTCGGTATACTTATAATGGTCGGGGATCTGTCCTTTTTCCAATCCGATAATTGTCTCTCCCACACCTTTTGCCATTTCAACCGGGCTGTTTAATGCACATTCTGTGATATAGCCCTCTTCCATTGCTTCTAATGTTTCTGCAGAGGCTGTGATGGTATAGATCTGGATCTGGCCTTCCAGTCCTGCTTCTTTGATCGCGTCTAAGGCACCGAGTGCAAATTCGCAGTCATAGGCAAGAACGGCATCAATGTCATCATAGAAATCCAGATAATCTTCCATGACTCTCTTTGCCTTCTCACGGCTGTTACCAGCCTGCTCTGTTGCAAGCAGTCTGTAGTTGGAGAAATAAGGCAGGGTCTTTTCTACACCCTGTTCTCTCAGAATGTAATCCTGCTGAACACTGTAACCCGTAATCGCAACTACATTAAGTCCGGCAGATGCTCCGTTCTTCTCGATCATATCCATAACAAGCTGAGAAGAAAGTGCTTCCTGATCCTCTCCTACATAGGCTGATACCTCATTATAGGCAGAAACAGTTGCATCTGTTGAAACCATGATCACTGGAATTCCGGCATTATGAATTCTCTTTACCCACTCATCTGCCATGGTCGCATCACCTGCCATCAGAACGAAATAATCCGGCTCCTGAGAGATAAGATCGCCAACCTGATCTTCCTGCTTCGAAGAAGAACCTTCTGCAGATAAAGCAATAAATTCCCAGTTATTTTCCTCGCATACGCTCTCCAATTCATTCCAAAGAGCACCTACCCAGGGTGCGGATTCTTCCGATGCGATACAGGAATAAGCGATCTTCAGACCGGATGTATCCTTTTCGCTTGCATCAGAAGATGCCTTTTCTGCTGTCGTGCTATCTGCACTTTCCTTAATCTCTGCATTCGCAGATGCGTCCGCCTTTTTTGAATTTCTGTCATATGCTGTTGTACTGTTTCCGCATCCGACACAGCCAAGCAGCAGCATCATCGCTACCAGCATTGACAGCCCTCTTGTCAGTCTTTTCATATCCACCTCACACTCAATTAGTCCATTAATAATTAGATCATTAATAATTAAATTACTAATAATTAGATTGCTAACCAAAGTTAGAATCAGCCTTAATTATAACTAAGTTTTTTGTAAATGCATCAATTAATTAAATTTTTGTGAAATCTGCTTTGCTTCTTTTTCAGCAATCCCCTGTTTTCCTCACTCAAAAAAATCAATTTTTAGGCAAATTGCTAAATCGTCCTTTTACCTTGCATTGATAGCTGATGCCAGCCATAAAGGCCGAGAATGATCCTAAGCAGAACATCTCGGCCTTTCTCTTACAGGACTTCTATTCTGAGAAGCCCCTTATTCTTCTACATTATCTCCGATAAAGGTATATCCCGGTTCTTCATTGTAGATCAGATAGCAGGTCAGATCCTCATTCTCGTCAAAGAAGTCATCGTGAACCCACATCAGGCAATCTTCACTCAGATTTGCCTTCGGTGTACCCGGCAGATAGAGATAGCATTTTGAACCGCTTTCTACTCCATAGGCTGAAGAACTTACATAACGGATCTCATCTGCAATACTTTCGACACCTTCCTCCTGCTCTGTCTGTACATTGCTTAAGGTCATCTCATAGGTATACTCATCCAGCTGCTGAATGTCGGTAAACTCGCCTGTGAAGCTGCTGATATAAACGGTTCCGTTTGGATATCCGTCACCGGTATCTCCCATATCCGAATCATGATATTCACCAAAGAAACTGCCATCCTTATGAAGGGTCATATCTGTTGACCAGGCACCTACTCCACTAGCAAAATAAAAATCTGTCGGCACATCTGCCGGAAACTCTGTAGTATTTTCTTCTGTTTCCTCTGCCGGCTGATCCGCTTCTGCCGCATCCGCACTGGAAGCAGTTCCCGCATCTGCACTGACCTCCTGAGCCTGTCCGGATTCTTCCGTCGAATGCGTGCTTGTACTTCCGCATCCTGCCAGGGAAAGCACCATCAGTCCCGTCATGATAAGCATTACTGTTTTTCTTTTCATCGTATCCTCCTAAAAATTTCTTTTCCCTATCATACCTGTTCTGACAGGAATCTGTCTATTGCTTTTGCTGCTCCGTCATGTTCATTATCTTCTGTGACATAATCCGCGATTCTCTTTGTTGCTTCACTTGCATTTCCCATTGCCACGCCGCAGCCTGCCGCCCGGATCATCCCCTGGTCATTTTCGCTGTCTCCGATCGCAAGGATCTTTGCACGATCGATTCCAAGCTCCTGTGCAATATAGAGCAGCTCCCTTCCCTTATCTGCCCTTGGGCTGACCATTTCAAGATCATGATCTGTTGTTCTCAGAAGATTAACATCCTCTATCAGAAATTCCTCATAGAGCCGGTCTCTTTCCTCTTTTTCCTCTGTGATCAGCCAGATGTTTTCCACACCATAGCCTCTTTGGCTCATCTCTCGGATCTTTTCTGACAAATTTCCGCAGGGTCTTCTGGATTGCTGCATATAGCTCTTCAGATAAGACTTTTCATACCGCTTTAAGAGCCCTTCATATTCCCTTTCCTCCAGATAACCGATCCCGCCCATAAAAACAGTATAAATCAGTCCTTCTTTTTTCAGCTTTTCACTGATCCGAAAAACCAGTTCTTCCTCCAGAAAATTGCCATGGATCACCTTCTCCTTTTGAGGATCCATGGTCAGGGCTCCATTTGAGCTGACAAGATAATGCATCTTTGAAAAGGCCAGCATTTCCCTCGGAATCCCCAAATAGGGTCTTCCCGATAAGAAAACAATCTCCGCTCCTTCTTGGAGTGCATGCAGAATACTTTGCCTGCTTTTCTCCGTGATCCTTTTGTCTTTGGTAAAGACGGTATCATCCAGATCTAATCCGATCAAGTATTTTTTCTTCATCCTAGTTTCCTATTTCTTCCTTCCAGATTGAAATCAGCTTTTCCAGAGAATAGGCCGCATTGGCCGGGGAACTGGAAGGTAGCTTTTTGGCTTGGATCCCCAGTTTGGGATAGGTGTATTTCATATAAAGCTTGTTTGCTTTCGCTCCGTTTGTAAAGATCCTCTCCCCTACCTGACTCTTCTCCAATATTTCTCCCAAATCCGTCACCTGCACATCCTCTATCGTGCTGTCCGCGGATCCTATGATAGAACAGCTTTCGATCACGTCATAAAGGGCAATATGATTCCGGCTCAGAAATGCCTCCTTCTCTTTCCGATCCTTTGGGAGTTCATCCTGAAAAACAGCAGCCAGAATCTTCCAGAAACGGTTTTGCGGATGTCCGTAATAAAAGTTTACTTCTCTGGATTTCACAGAAGGGAAACTTCCTAAGATCAGATAGCGGGATTCTTTATCAAAAAAAGATCCAAAGCCGTGATCCAAATATACTCTCTCCGTATTTTTCATAAATAAATTCTTTTCCTCCTATCAGTGATCCGTAAGCGAACCTCTTCTCCCTTGAACTCTTCACCCTCTGCTATCCTCTCTCCCACTTTACAGGAGCTCAGCAAAAAGACGAAGGAAGAGCTGTCCCAGTCTCAGATGTGCTTTTCTGCCATCCCGGTAATAGTCCGTTACTTCCCTGCATTCCAAAAAGGTTTTATCAAAGTCCTCTTTTATCCTAGTCGCAATGATCTCATCGACCATAAAACATCCAAACTCAAAATGATGATAAAGGCTTCTGTAATCCAGGTTGATGGTCCCGCAAGTCGCCATCAGATCGTCCGTTACACTCATCTTTGCATGGCAAAAGCCGGGTGTCCATTCATAGATCCGAACCCCGTTTCTGACCAGGCAGTTGTAAAAGGAGCGAGTAACCGAATAAACAATTTTTTTATCCGGAATTCCGGGTGTGATGATACGAACATCCACCCCTCTTTTTGCCGCCAGGGACAGGGCATGAGCCATTTCATCCGTAATGATCAGATAAGGAGTCATAAAATAACAATAATCATTTGCCTTGTTGATGATGCTGATATAGACCTCTTCGCCAAGCTGCTCATTGTCCATAGGCTGGTCTGCATAGGGCTGAATAAAACCTTCCTGCTTTGCATGATAGTCGTAATCGACCAGATAATCCGACAGTTCCTTCCGAATACCGGTCTTTGCCCTCTCTTTTACGGCATTCCACATTTCCAAAAAAGCAATGGTAAAGGATCTTACCGCATCGCCCTCCAGACGAATGCCGGTATCCTTCCATTTTCCATAAGGATGGGTGACATTAAAATACTCATTTGCCAAATTATAGCCGCCGGTATAAGCAACCTTTCCGTCAACGACGGTCAGTTTTCTGTGATCCCTGTTATTCAGGAAAATATTCAAACCGGGCATAAAAGGGTTAAAGACACGGCAGTCAATGCCCTTTGCCTTTAGCTTTTCCACGAAATCTGTCGTAATAAAACCGATTGAGCCGAGATCATCATAAAAGACTCTGACCTCTACCCCCTCCTGCACCTTCCGTACCAGAAGCTCTTCGATCCTTTGCCAGGATTCTTTGTCCTCAATTGCATAGTATTCCATAAAAATAAAATGCTCTGCCTTTGATAAATCCTCCAGCTGTGCGTCCAGAGCCTTGGCTGCATCATCATAATAGAGAACATCTGTATTCTGATATAGGGGATAACCGGATTTTGAATAAATATAAGAGGAAATACCCGCCGCTGCAGGATGAAGCAGTTTTTCTGCTTCATAGACGTTCCGATTTTCCGGAAGATTCGGCAGAAGAAAGCCGTCAACCTCTTCATATCTTTTTCTCATCCTCTTCGTTCCGCCGTTAATACCTACCAGAAGATAAAAAGCTACACCAAAAACCGGAAAGGATGCGATCAAAACAACCCATGGCATTTTCATGGTAGCGGTTATATGCCTGCTGTAAATGATCAGAACCAAAACGATTGCCGCGATCCGGATCAGCAGATTGATCCAGGTTGCATAGTCATTCAATTTAGTAAAAAGGACAACAAATAAAGTGACCTGCAGGATCAAAGCCACCGAGACAAAGATCAGCCGCAGCATGCCGTTTTTTACTTTTGCCTTATTTTCTACTGTTTGCTTTTCTTCAAAATCCATTCCCAGTCTCCCCTACGTATAATTTTACATTATAACGCAAAAAAGCAGCTTTGCCCAAATGCAAAACTGCTTTTTTGTCATATAAAATACTTGTAAAACAAGGTGAGAATGATTCTGCCGGATCATAAAACACGCTCTCGCTCTATATCGTATCGCTTCAGCGATGCGATGCACGCGAGGCGCCATCGTGCAGAGCACGATCTCAAATGGCGCCGGAGTCCAAAAAGAAAAAGCCCCAGTGCTAAGCTCGAGGCGCATGTAACCATGTGCCTCTTGCATGATGACTTACGGCGCATTCCAAATCCTGCTATCGCAGGATGCGCCTTCGTTTCATCGCACCGCTTACGCGGCACGATATACACTGAGGGCTTCCAACGGTTTTTGATCCTGGGCAGAACATCTCACCTTCTATATTTAAGTTACCCGCATAATATGATATGACATAAAAAGAAACGACCGTGGCGTGAACACGATCGTTTCGGGGATGAGAAGTATGAAAAAATTTCTTCTTATCGAACAAAGCTGTGTGGTGTTCTTCATTCGACTGTCTTATCCTACTTCTTATTTGTGTCTTATTTTTAGGAATTCTGTGAACATTCTGTGTTCTACGCTTTTATTTTATCTTCCGCTAGCTTCTCAAAGGGACTTATAATAAAGCTCATAGCCGATTGCCTTCAAAAGACCCGGCACTTCTCTGACATTTTTACGGATAAATTCCTTTGTCTTCGGATCCAGATCCTCATAGGCCACAATTTCCGGAGAGTGTTTCAACTCCGGATCATAATTTCCGTATTTCCAGCCTTCCTTTTTCTTTTCAATGATCCAGCGGTTATGATCCATCTGCGCCATTTCTTCCAGAACGGGACCATAAAGTTCCGTAATGGTATCAGCAGCCCCCTCGATCGCAGGCCGGATTCCGATATCGGTTTCGTAATCTTCCAGCTTTTCTCCTAGATAACGGATCTGGGAACGATAGCTTTCCCTGAAATATTCCTCCAGATCTTCCCATTCGGCCATCTCTGCCTCTTCCTGAACTTTTGCCAGATCTTCTTCCCCTATGCCAAGCCTTTCAGCCTCCTCCAGACGCTTCTGTCTATAGCTTGCATGTGCATTTTTGGCATAGATCTCAACCATATCTCCCATAACCTGTTCAAAGGTAAGCTTCTGCTGGAAATCCTTCACATCTAGGTGAATATCCAGCTGCTCATCCAAAGGCAGGCAGGAGGGGGTAAAACGATCTACATCGGACAGACGGCACATGGCAAGAATAAATTCCAGAGATCTTGCCCCATGTCTGTAAATGGAAACTCGGAGAAGGGCTGATAAAAGTGCTCTGGAAACATTTGCCTTAGAATCCCCATGGGCAAATACGCCGGGAATATTTCTCTCCAGCTGGCCTCTTAAAATCATGGCTCTTCGGATAATATGCGCCTGATCCTCTTCATTGACCGGATTAATTCCCTTAATATTCAGAACACCCTTCAGGCGGCTGACGAAATCCATTCCCTTAATCTTGCGGAAAACCTCGAGCTCTTCCTCCGTCCCGGGCAGGAAAGAATGAAAGGACGAAGCTGTTCCGCCGGCAAAAACAAATACCGCTGCTTCTACCTCATGGATCTTACCCTTGATGGTATATTCTCCATCCTGCATGGGAGCCAGGAAATATTTCAGCCAGCCTCTGGATATGCCATCCAGCTCAGAATCGAATTCATCGAAAAAGATCAGCGGAATCTGATCCTTTGCACACTTTAAAGCTTCATCCAAAGCCTCAAAAAGCTCGCCCGGCCCTTTATACTGGGAAACATTCAGGGAAGAAACCTGATATCTTCCGCAGGAAGCTGCGATCTGCTTAACACCAAAGGATTTTCCGGATCCCGGAGGGCCGAATACCGCAACCGAAAGAGGCTGAAGGACTTCTCCCGATGCTGCCCCATCGTATCTTAAGATATAGTCATCCAATAAAGCCTTGATCGTATGGTAATTTTCGATCTCATCCCGGTCGACAGTTGCCATCTTGTTAAACTGGCAAACCGGAACATGTTCATAGAGCCAGTCTGCTCCGACATAAACGATCATTTCTGCTACAGACAGATAGCCGCCTGAATACTTCTTGCAATATTCATCCAGGATACAGAAAGGAGCCGTATTACCTGTCAGTGCCTTCAGAGATCTTTCCGGCACTTCTACCCGGCAAACCTTTCCTTCCTTTTCCTTCTCCAAAAGCTTTTTATAATAGGGGAAAAGTTCTGCATCCGGCTCAACTGTTTGGTACTCTCCCTTGTTCGGTGTAAAGAGAAGAAACCATTTTCCCTTCTGCCTGATCAGGGCTCCTTCCTCATTTAGAAGGATTACCATCTCCTGATGCTGTCTCAGTACCCGCAGAGAATCATTCACTGCCAGCTGAAGAAGGAACTCATCTACGGTTCTCTCATAGGAAATCCTTCTGCTGATCGGGAAATCCAGATCCCGAAGCTGGCTCATCAAAAGCAGGGGAATATGCTCCTGATCAAAAGCTCTTTTCAGGGGTTTCCCCGGAATATATTCCTGAAAATCAGATTTTTTCATCTGCATCACCTTCTTTCTTTTTTTATATTTTAAGAAAGCCCTTCCCCAGATGCAAGCCTTATAAATGTGTTAACAAATTGTTCATTTATTTTCAATATTCTGGACACATCCCTTTTGTAGAATAAGACCATCGAAAGAGATAAAACTCATTCGAACTTTTTCATTTTTTCAAATTTTTCATATTCCTCTTAAAGCAGTTACTAGGTAGCTGCTTTTTTATTTATTGGGAATTCTTTTAGAATTTCCAATAAATAAGAGCTGGATTATTCAAAATCATGAAAGCAAAACTCCGAACTGAGTAAATTGATGGCATGCCAAAAAGAAAGGCCGAGATGTTCTGCCCAGGATCAAAAACCGTTGGAAGCCCTCAGTGTATATCGTGCCGCGTAAGCGGTGCGATGAAACGAAGGCGCATCCTGCGATAGCAGGATTTGGAATGCGCCGTAAGTCATCATGCAAGAGGTGCATGGAACATGTGCCTCAAGCTTAGCATCTGCTGGGTTTTGCTTTTTGGACTCCGGCGCCATTACAGATCGTGCTTTGCACGATGGCGCCTCGCGTGCATCACATCGCTAGCGCGATGCGATATAGAGCGAGAGCGTGTTTTAGATCCGGCAGAATCATTCTCGGCCTTTTATTCTACATCTTGCAAAGCTCCGGCCCGGAGCCTTCACTTTTCCTTATGCATCCTCTGTCGTCTGCTTCTCAAAATAAACGGTAACTCCGTCTATCGTCATGACAAGCTTTCCGTCCGTTAAGGTCATCTGCAGATCACCTCCGTCAATGGAGACCCCGGTATCTGTTTCCTCCCAGCTGCCGCTCTGCTCGCTTCCGCCGGAAGTCAGCGTGCAATTACCCTTTGCATCAAAGCTGATCGTTGTCTCTCCGATCGTATCATCTACCGTCATCTCCACATCGGAATACTGCGCTGTCGTTCCCTTCCAGGTGCCTATGTACTGACTATTTTTCAGTTTGGATCCACATGCGGATACGGTAACAAGCAAGAGCAGCACCATCATCAGTACTGACAGTCTCTTTCCGAATTTTTTCATCTTTTTTCTCCTCCTATCAAATTAGAAAAGTTCTACAGGATCCCAGCCTGTATCCTGATATGCCTGAATATTCAGCTGGTTTGCCTTTACATAAGCGGCGATATATTCTTTTCTGGTCTGATTTACTGTTTCATCATTACCAAACTTCGCCAGAAGGGTCTCATCTCCGTCACAGATCTGACGTAAGGAGTCTGCTTCATCACTGCCTTCTGCCACCTGATCAAAGGAAGTTACCGTATAAGCTTCCTCCTCTTTTTTCAGATGCATACAGCCCCGGAAATTTCCGCCGCTCTGCGTTTCCAAAACATCTCCATTCAGGGAATAGTTGAAAATATAAAATTCTCCCCATACCTTAATATCAGATGTATCATCGCTATTCACCTGATAGATAACCGGAGCGGGAATGGCTATATCCGCTGCATCAAAATTCTCGCTATCCAGCTTCATCAGTTCTGCAATGCAGGCCTTTATCTGACCTTCCTCCGCAAGCTCCGTATCGCCTCCCGTATACTCGTAAGGAGGAAGAAGGGCATCCGAGGACTCCTCGATCTCTATCAAACCGGTTCCCTTTTCAATCGCTTCCCCTCTCTCTTCGCTCGCATCGCTTGTCTCGACCGTCTTTGCCTCTGCACTTTCTGCTGCATCAGAAGAAGCCGCCTCTGTGCTTCCGCAGCCGGCTAAAAGCATACTTGCCAAAATTCCTGCTATGATCCATTTCTTCATTTTCATTTCCTCCATCGAGCCTTAGCGGCTCCATACCTTTTCACGCTTTTCAGAACAAACCTTTCGGGACTTTCCCTATCCGGCCTTAGGCTTCTTCTATCCTTTTCGGCTGGGGCTCTGTCTTTACAGATCCGACCCGTCTGCGTCCGAAATAAATAACCAGGAGACAAACAAGGATCTCGATGATCACTGCAGCCCAGCTGCTTTCTACACCAAAGCCGGTATCATAGGCAAATCCATTGGCACTTTTTCCTGTTAATCCAACCATGGAATATTCTGACACAAATCCACTATTTGGCAAGCCAAAAAGAATATTCTGGGTAAAATTCCAGGCAGTATGTGCCGTCATCGTCATCCAGATACTGTCATAATAATATACGATCAAAGCATACAATAGGCCCGTTATACCAATTCCGATCAAGCCAAGATAGGTCACTCCGTCATTTCCCAGATGTCCTGCAGCAAAGAATACCGCACTTGCGACGATTGCGACTTTTGCATCATAGCACTTTAGAATACGCTGATACGTGAATCCTCTATACAAGGCTTCCTCATAAGAGCTTTGGATAAAAACCAGGAGAAAGAGGATCAAAAGTCGAACCGGCTCAAAACAGATAAAACTTAGATGGATGCTTCCGGTCAGAAGCGCCAGCAGAATGCAGGCAAAATTCATCACAAAGCCAAGCAAAATCCCCAGTAGGAAAAACCTTCCCCTATTGCCCTTCTCTCCTGTCCACATTACCTTTAAGTATTGCCTCCAGGGCTTTACCAGAAGGCAGATCACGAAAAAGCCAATCCAAAGAAAGAGAAATTCCATGTACATCTTTCCTGCTTTCGATCCGGCCTCTCCTAAAAGAGGCGCCAGCAGGTCATAATATAACGCATGCACAATCGGCTTCGTTATCACCGTAGCGGCCACACCTCCCACCATCTCAAGCAGAATATATGCTATGAGACAGGTTGAGATCACGCCTCCCAGAATATGTTTCTTATCAAGTATTCCTTTTTTCTTCTCTTCCATCCTTCTCCTCTCCTCTAAACCATGCGAAATACGCTTTGTTCTCCGTCACGCGTCTTTCTGCTTTAGTTTGTTCATTATATCACAGATCCGCCAATCTTTTTAGTCTCAAGCTGTTATGGTTATAACGATATGCCGGGATTTGAATTTTGAAAAAAAGCCCCTCTGCCTATAATGAAAGATAGGAAGTAGACACGTCATATGATTTAAAAGGGGGTTAAACTATGACTGAAAACACAAAAAGTAACTTTGGCGCAAAAGGCTGGCTGATGATCCTGGTTGCAGGACTCATGTTTTATTTTTATGCCGGTATGTGCACAGATGGACTGAATACCCTGGTATCGAACTTTGCTGAATTAAATGGGATTGAAGAGTCCATTCTCTTAAGCATGACCACACCGGCCAGCTGGTTTGCTCTGCTTGGAGCCGCACTCAGCTCTTATCTGATCGCTAAATTAAAAAGCAACCGCTGGATCATGTTTATTTCTGCCATTTTGGGCGGTCTTTGCTACATGGGCTACGGATTTGTACACAGCCTGATCGGCTTTGTTATCTGTACCGCCTTTGCCGGATTTTTTGGTATGAGCTATTGCTGGACCTGTGCAAATGCCCTTATGGCAAGCTGGTTTCCTACAAAAAAGGGTCTGGCTCTTGGTTGGGCAACCATGGGACAGAATCTCTGTTCCGCCACCTTTGTCATCCTGCTCACTGCCTTTGCAAATGTTGCGGGTGTCAGCGGTTCCTTCTATATTATGGGTGGTCTTTTAATTCTGGCCGGAATTTTTTCTTTTCTTGTAATGAGAGATACTCCGGAGGAGCTCGGCTGTGCACCGGATAACGGAACCGTAGATCCGGCTCTTCTCGCAGCAGAAAAAAAGGCCATGGAAGAATACCAGTCTCCCTGGAATGCAAAAACGCTTTTAATGAACAAGCAGATCTGGCTGATCGGACTGGGCTATGGCTGCTTTATTATCTGCACCGTTTCCTGCATCAGCCGTCTGATTCCCAGACTGATCATGGCAGGATGGGAGCCGCCAAAGGCAATCGCTTCCATGACAGTTGCTGCTATTCTTGGCTTATTCGGCAGCTATGTTACAGGCTGGCTGGATCAAAAGATTGGTACAAAAAAGGCTTCCATTGCCTTCGGTATCTGGTGGCTTATCACACTCATCAGTTGTGCCATTCCCAGCAATAATCTCTATCTTCAGTATTTTACCGTTTTAATGATCGGCTTTGCCATCGGCGGCATTGGAAATCTTTTCCCTTCTATGACAGCCAGCATCTTCGGACGTTATGATTTTGTCCGCGCCATGGGTGTTTTAAATCCAATCACCAATATTGTCCGTTCCTTTGCCTTTGTCATTCTTGGCATCGGTCTGGCAAAAACAGGCAGCTATCATTTATCCTATGCTATTATCGCAGGACTCTGCCTGATCGGTATTATCCTGGTTGCATTCATAGATGAAAGGCCGATCGGAAAATAGGCATTTTGCATATTGTGAAGGATAACAGAATCCTTTATATTAAGCTTTGAATAAATTGTGTTATGAAAAAGGAGGTTTCAATCATGAGAGCATCCGCTTCTTTAAAAGACAAGGTTGCCATTGTAACCGGTGCAAATTCCGGAATCGGCAAAAGAACTGCCGAGCTTTTTGCGGAAGAAGGGGCAAAAGTCGTTATGTGTGCCCGCCGTCTGGAAAAACTGGAGGCTGTAGAGAAAGCCATCCGTGCTGCCGGCGGAGAAGCCATTTCTGTCAAAGCTGATGTCAGCATCGAGGAAGACTGTATCCAACTCGTACAGACTGCCATCGACACCTATGGAAAGATTGACATTCTTGTCAATAATGCAGGCATCGTTGATAAGCATCGCCCCATCACCCGCTGTGACAGCGACTGGTGGCATCATATCATTGCCGTGGATCTGGATTCTGTTTACTATATGTCCAGAGAAGTCCTGAAATATATGGAAGCTGCAAAAAGCGGATCTATCATTAATGTCTCTTCCATCGGCGGTGTTTTTGGCTCCAGCGGTGTTTCCTACAGCAGTGCCAAAGCCGGCGTGATCGGTATGACAAAAAATATCGCCATTCAATTTGCAGGAGAAGGCATCCGCTGCAATGCCGTTTGCCCGGGACCGACTCCGACCGAACTGAATACACCGGAGGCCATTGCAACCTTTGATACAGAATTTGCGGATAAATGCAATCGTCACATGGATATCAGCTGCGGCGAAGCCAGTGTAGAGGATCAGGCAGAGGCCATTTACTTCTTTGCTTCTGATATGTCGAAATCCGTTACCGGTCAGTATCTGGTTGTGGATAATGGCTGCACGCTGTAATTGCCGATTTGTAATCTTAATGAATAGACTCCGAGCTGAGTAAAGCTCTGGCATGCTTCGTTCTCTGTTCCTCACGGATGCTGGATCGCTCGCCATTCCCATGCACCTTCGGTGCAGGCTCGCGGAACCGCCGCGTCTTTCAGACACGGCATAACTCGCCTATTCGCGACAGCTCCTGCGAAACTCGCGCTTCGCGCTCACTCAGGGCTTCGCCCTTCGGCCCCTTGGGCACAGTCGCCTGCAAGATATCGTGCCGCTCTGCGGTGCGATGAAACGGAGGCGCCAAGCGTTTGTAGAACGCTTCATCATGCGCCGGAGTCACCCGCTAGCATCCGTTTCGTCACGACGAGAGCCTCGCAAATCGCCATTGCTTTACTCAGCCGGAGTTTCTATATACGCTTTATTTTTAGGAAAACTAAAGAGTTATAGGACATAATGTGTTTTTGGCTTATCATAGCCATAAAGGCCGAGATGTTCTGCCTTTGCTACTAGGACTACTTATCGGCTATAACATCTTCTTCTTATGCAGAATAAACATAAGTATCACACAGATCACCAAAGTAATAATCAGGATAATGCCAAATCCATGGGCTGCACTCGCCAAGGGCATCCACTTTGTGGCCACATTCATGCCATACATACCGGAAATCATGGTCGGAATAGCCAGAATCAACGTTACGGATGTCAGCCTTTTCATGACATTATTCAGTCTGGCATCCAGGATATTCGATAAAAGCTCTCGGGTACTGTCAATGATATCCTTATAAATAGAAGTCATCTCGATTGCCTGCTGGTTCTCGACGATCACATCGTCCAGAAGTTCCTTATCTTCTGCGTACTGCTGCAGACGGTTGTATCTTGTCAGACGGTTTAAGACGATTCCGTTACCGCGAAGAGAGGTGTCAAAGTATACCAGGGTAGACTCTAATTCATGCAGGCGAAGGAGATCCTCCTCGCTCTCCACCTCATCGATTCTCTCCTCAATCTCTGTTCTCTTGCTGTCCAAATCTGTCAGTGCCCTCTGAAACATGGTAGAGGTTCTCAGCATGATCTGATAAACAAAACGAAGCTTTTTCTTGGTGGAAAAATCCCTGACACTATAGCGTTCAAAGAAATCCAAAACAGGCGTATCCTCAGAGCAAACGGTTACGATCTCATCCTGGGTTAAAAGAATACCAAGCGGAATGGTTGTGTAGGTCTGTTGATTATGCCTCATCTCTACAGAAGGAATATCCATAAGGATCAGGGTATAATCATCCTGAAGCTCAATACGGTTTTTCTCCTCCGGATCGACAGCGGCTAGGATATCTTTCTCATCCATGGACAACTGTTCTGCAATATAGAGTGCCTCTTCCTCTGCCGGCTTTGTCATTTTAATCCAGCAGCCCGGCTTTGGCGCATCTAATTCATTTATTTTATGTTCTTCTGTAATAAGGTAACGGATCATAAAACTAATACCAACGATTCTTTGTTTCTGTATAATAGATAAGATTATCGAAAGATTCCTCCCTCGACCACCTTATAAGTGTAAGGAAAAAGTAAACTTTATACAATAGCTAATTTAAAAGGGAGACTTTTCTCACATGCAGATTCTTACCTGTAGAATTGTTTTCTGCCTGCCCCCTTTCTTAATAGCCTCCGCTTAAGAGCTCTGTATCTCCGAATAAAAGCTTTTTCCTCAAGCCATCTTCCTTTTCTCTCTCTTCCTGACTCATCTGATCTCTTTCCAGCAGAATCCTGGATTTTCTGCTGACATTATTATTAGAAGCTTCCGGATCATCCGGATTGGGAAGGGGATCATAAGACCAGTTATTAAACCAGTAATAAAAGAGTCTTCTCCTGTGGAAATATTCACTCGCCATCTCTTCTGTATAGCTATCCCCATAGGTTCTCTTCAGCTGCTTCAGATTAATATAAAAATCCAAATGATACAAAAATGCATATCGGCTGAAAAGATCCAGTTCATACCAGGCCTTCTTTTCTTCTTCGGTCACTATAATCTCCTTGTCCAGGCTATCTATGGTATGACCGGAATGTGCCTTCTGCGCGAGCTGCACCCTCTGTTCCTCTGTGATCCGCTGCGGATTTGTTCCTTCCGCCTTCCAGTCAAAGATCACATAGCGATCCTCCGGGATTTCTCCGTAACGCTGATGGGAAAAAAGCCGCATTCCCGTATCAAAATTCTGGATACAGGAAAAAATGTAGAGCATAAAATCCGCAGAAAGATAAAAAAGATCCGCGATCGTTTTCAGCTGATTTTCCTGATCTGCCAGAATGATCATATCTGATTTTTTCATGACATCCAGATGCTCCAACCAGCCTTCCTCATAGGTAATGATCTGATGCTCCTTCAGATTATCATGAAGAATGCGGAAGCGGACGATTTCTTTTGGATCACCAAAGATATGATAGGTCACATCTGCATAGGCATTACACTGAAGACCGTAAAAAAGGATCTCGTCACTGAGTCTGCTGCAACCAAGAAGCACCACATGAAGCTTTTTCTGCCGTCCTTCTTCATCAAAGGCAAGCTTATAGGGATTATACTTCAGCCAGAATTTTCTTGCCGCCAGCTCCTCCATACAAAAGCTCTCGATCTTTCCCTCTAAAAGCATACCCGGCAAGGAAAAGGTTCGAAGGTAAACCTTCTTCACCTCCTCCCTTTCCAGTTCTTGGGAAAAATCATTGATGAATTTCAGGTTTTCTATTTCCGGACCGTAGAGAATATAGTTACTGGCTGTAATAAACTTCTCTCCGCCATCAATTCCTTTTTCATTTTTGGATATGATGGATTCGATATCTTCTTTATTTCCGTAAACGACAAAATTTTCCTCTCTTCGGGCCAGCATCCTTTTCTTGATCAGAATCAGGCTGCCTGAGATCATGGAACCAATCGTTCCGATCGTAAACATGGCTGCAAAATATCTCGCCAGATCGGCAGCCTCATTGGGCGGATCAAAACTATAATTCAGGGCGCACATCAGCATGACATGATAAAGGGCATCATGAAAAGACTCCCCTGCAAACATCAGGCCACCTACCCCCAAGGTGAAGCCCAGCACCAGACAAATATTTAATAGTGCCAGTCGATGTTTTAGAAGCCAGCTCAGTTTGCCGCTTTTGATCGGTGTTTTAATTTTCATAAAACCTACTTTCTGTCTTTTACAGCATCTTCATCAATTCGATCCGCTCTCCGGACGGACCGGTAAAGAAGATATTCTCCAAGCCGCCGAAGAGGCTCTTTAAGGTCGTCTTCTCCCCTGTCAAAAAGCTGGAAACTCCCACTGCTTTCAGCGCTTCGATTGCAGCATCCAAATCCTCAACATACACTGCAAAATGATCGACTGTTCCATCTACTGTCTCTTTTTGATCAGCCGGCTGAATGAGTTCCAGTACATAGCCTGCAAATTCTACCAAAGCGATTTTCTTGACGCCATCTCCATCCGGCAGCTCCCCGTAATTGCTCTTTTTTCCACCGATTTTCTCATAGAAGGCTATGCTCTCTTCTAAATCCTTTGTCATAATGCCGATATGAGCCGGACCCTGATAAAAATTCATTTTCTGCTCCTCCTCTACCCCGTTTTATCTCTTCTTATCGTTTTTCTTCCTGCGGAAGCTTCTTTTTCACCATCATACCATAGGGATTGCTCTTAAAAAAGAAGAAGCTGTCTTTTCCACGAAACCCTTTACACGGACTCCGCAAAGCTTTCAACCGCCTCCTGCATTTTTCTGCAGCTCTCTTTGGCAATTTCCTGACTTTTTTCATCTCTGGAATAAAAATAAAACTTGATCTTCGGCTCTGTTCCGGAAGGTCTTGCCGCAAACCAGCTTCCGTCTGTCAGAATAAATTTTAAGGCATTCTGAGGCGGGATATCTTCATATCCATCCTTATAATCAATCCGCTTTTCGATTTTCAGACTGCCAAGCCTCTTCTCCATAGACCGGAAACTTTCCATGATGCGGCCGATCTTTTCCTGACCTTCTTTTCCTTTTAAAACCAGAGAAAGCTGTCCCTCCTCGTAGTAGCCATACTCCTGATAGAGTTCCTCCAGAAAAGCAAGGATGCTTTTATTCTGCTTCTTCAGCCAGGCCGCCATCTCCATTACCAGCATTGCCGCGCTGATTCCGTCCTTATCTCTTACCTTCTCCCCGGGCGCACAGCCGATGCTTTCCTCATAACCGAAGAAATACTGATAGCCCTTCTCTTCCAGCTCGGGTATTCTGCCGCAGATATTTTTAAAACCGGTTAAGGCCTCGAAAACCTCAATTCCGTTTTTCTCACAGATGGCTCTGCCAAAATTTCCTGTTACGATGGACTTGATCATGGCTTCCCGGTCAGACAGGCTTTCCTTTTCCTTTTTTGCCTTTGCCAGGTAGGCGATCAAAAGGGCACCTGTTTTATTTCCATTCAAAGGAAGATAGTCGCCCTTCCCATCAGCTACTTCAATGGCCATACGGTCTGCATCCGGATCCGTAGCGATCAGAACTTCTGCTCCTCTTTCCTTTCCCAGCTTTTCCGAAAGGGCAAAGGCTCTTGGATCCTCTGGATTCGGGTAGGGTACCGTAGTGAATTCCGGATCCGGATCCTTCTGTTCCGGCAAAATGGTAACATTCACGAAGCCCCTTTCCTTGGCCAGCCTCTCCATCGGCAGACTTCCTGCTCCATTCAAGGGGGTATAGATGATCTCTACACTCTTATCCAGGCTGTCCCCGTCATACTGTCCTAATGTCTTGATATAGTCCAGGTAGCTCCTGTCCATTTCTTCCCCCAGCATGAACAAAAGCCCCTTTTCCTTTGCCTCTTCCAGAGAAAGCTTTGAAAAGGGATCAAAGAAGTCCAGCTCTTCTATCTTTTCCAGCATACCCTCCGAAATTTCTCCCGAAATCTGTGCTCCGTCCTTCCAGTAAACCTTATAGCCGTTATATTCCTTGGGATTATGGCTGGCTGTCATATTGATGCCGGAAACCGCTCCCAGCTCACGAATCGCATAAGAAAGTTCCGGTGTGGGACGAAGAGAGGGAAAAAGATAGACCCGGATCCCGTTTCCGGTCAGGATTTCTGCTGCAAGCTCAGAGAATTCCTTTGAATAATATCTGCAGTCGTAAGCAATTACCACTCCCTTCAAAGGATCTTCTCCCGAGGAAAGGATATAGTTTGCAATTCCCTGGGTCGCCCTGCCAACGGTAAGGACATTCATCCTATTCGGGCCCGCTCCGCAAATCCCCCTAAGGCCTGCCGTTCCGAACACAATATTCTGATAAAAACGATCTGTGATTCCTTCCGGATCATTGCGAATTCCATCCAGTTCCTGATACATCAAATCTGTTTTTTCCAGTTTTTCAAGCCAATAGGCATATCCTTCCTCAATCTTCATTTTCTTCCTCCTGCAATTAACATGATAGAAACTGTATGCTTACTTACCTTTCGCCATTATCTTATCAGAAACTTCTCCTGTATATCCTCTCATGGAAAAAACTCCCGAAGAGAATTCACTCTTCGGGAGTTCCTTTTCTTTTGAACTTTTGCTATAGGATTTAGGACATACATGCCTATCAAAAGCTCATCTGTCCTCTGCTTTCCTTATGAAAAGCCGGCATTATTTTCTGTTGAATGCCTCAAATCCCGGATAAACAGCTGCATCACCAAGCTGCTCTTCGATACGGATCAGCTGGTTGTATTTTGCAACACGCTCTGATCTGGAAGGAGCACCTGTCTTGATCTGGCAGGTATTCAGTGCAACTGCAAGATCTGCAATAGTAGTATCCTCTGTCTCACCACTTCTGTGAGATACGACTGCTGTCATACCAGCCTTCTGTGCCATCTGAATGGCATTCAGTGTCTCGGATACGGAACCGATCTGGTTCAGCTTGATCAGGATGGAGTTTGCACAACCTTCCTTGATACCTTTCTCAAGACGCTCTGTATTTGTAACGAAAAGGTCATCACCAACCAGCTGTACCTTATCGCCAAGCTCAGCTGTCATCTTCTTCCAGCCTTCCCAGTCCTCTTCATCCAGACCATCCTCGATAGAATAGATCGGATATTTCTCTACCAGGCTCTTCCAGTGTGCGATCAGCTCATCAGATGTAAAGTCCTTGCCTGATTTCGGCTGATGATAGAAGCCTGTTCCTTTTTCGCTCTTCCACTCAGAAGAAGCTGCATCCATAGCGAGAACAAAATCCTTGCCCGGCTCATAGCCTGCATTCTCGATTGCCTTCAGGATGTGCTCGATGGTATCCTCATCATCCTTCAGATCCGGAGCAAAACCACCTTCATCACCAACTGCTGTTGTATTGCCTTCTTCTTTGAGAAGCTTCTGCAGTGCATGATAAACTTCTGCACACCAGCGAAGACCTTCACTAAAGGAAGGAGCACCTGCCGGCATGATCATGAATTCCTGTGTATCTACGGAATTTGTTGCATGTGCGCCACCGTTCAGAATGTTCATCATCGGAACCGGAAGCTTTCTGCCCTGAACACCGCCGAAGAATTTGTAAAGCGGAATCTCCAGTGTATCAGCTGCTGCTTTTGCTGCTGCAATAGATACGGCAAGGATTGCATTTGCTCCAAGCTTGCTCTTATCCTTTGTTCCATCCAGCTCAAGCATCTTTGCATCTACTGCATAAGTATCAGATGCATCCATACCGATCAGAGCCGGTGCAATAATCTCATTAATATTCTGAACTGCCTTCAGAACACCCTTTCCGCCGTATTTGGATTTATCTCCGTCTCGAAGCTCAAGTGCTTCAAATTCCCCTGTAGAAGCGCCTGAGGGAGAAGCTGCTCTTCCTGTGCATCCGCTTGTCAGTGTTACTTCAGCCTCTACGGTAGGGTTTCCTCTTGAATCGATGATCTGTCTTCCAACTACCTTTTCAATTTCCAGTTCATTCCACATGATACTTTTGTACCTCCTTTTGATCACCACGGTTCCATGACTCGGAACACATATGGTTCTTAACTGATACTCTTATAATAATAAGAACAAAGGAAAATAGCAATAAATAAAAGTTATTTTTGATATTTTTTTGTCAAAGTTTCCTATTGAAAACGGGAATGCTCTCTCGAACATTCCCGTCTCCCACTTCTTTTAAGAGGCTCTATCTGATAAAAACATTTCCCGAAGAATCTTGCAGCCGGTAGGGGTTTTGAAAATCTTTTCCAACACTCTTCTTACCTGCTCCTCTTTTTCTCCGTCCTCGTACATATTTACAAGGAAATCAGCCTCCACCAGAATCTGATAATCAAGTCCATCGATCTTATTATAGCTGTGATGATGTCCGACCAGATAAGAAACCCTGTCAATCACCTCTGCCGGAAAATCCAGCTCCTTCAGCAGCCTCTCTGCCTCCGGCGGTCCTTCCAGCTCCTGCAGCTTTCCATTCTGATAGCCGTATTTTTCTTCTGCCGGACGAATCCCAATGTCATGAACATAGGCTGCCGCTTCCGTGATAAAGAGCGTCTTTTCGTCCAGCTTCTCTTCTTTTGCGATCAGCTTCGCAAAGCTGTGGACTTTTGCAAAATGCTGAATCCTTTTCGCATCCCCATAATCATAGGTGATCATGGCTAGATACAATTGATTCAGTTTTTCCTCGTCATAAATGATTTCCTGCATGATATTCTTCTTCCTTTGTGTGATATGCTTCTTTCTCGATAAGCTCTATCTTATACGATGCTTTTATGTTTTCGTATTTTTACAAGGCTTATTATAACTCAGGTAAAGCATTTTGCACGCAGAATAAGAATTCCTTAGAAATTTCTTTTTAATAAAAGAATCTATCCTGCAAAGCGGACTTGTTTTAGTCCTGTCCCCAAACCTCTTCTGCGATCTCCTTTACCAGCTTCAGCTTTGCCCACTGCTCTTCTTCTGTCAGCTTATTGCCGATCTCGCAGGATGCAAAACCGCACTGGGGGCTTAAATACAAACGATCCAGAGGTACATATTTTGCTGCTTCATGGATTCGCTTGATCACGCTCTCCTTATCCTCTAATTCCGGTGTCTTGGTTGTGATCAGACCGAGTACTACTTTCTTGTCAGCAGATACCTTTGCCAGAGGTGCAAAACCGCCGGATCTTGCATCATCATACTCCAGGAACAGGGCATCTACATTCTCTTTTGCGAATACATAGTCTGCCACAGAATCATAAGGACCGCTTGTGAAGAAGGTGGAATGATAGTTTCCTCTGCAAATATGAGAAGTGATCACCATATCAGCCGGCTTCCCTTCGACCGCCAGGTTATTTACCTTCAGCAGTTCTTCCTTTACTTCATCCAGATCCTGTCCTAAGGATTTATATCTCTGCTTTGCAGCATCGCCTACGATTGCGCCCCAGGTACAATCATCCAGCTGCAGATTGCGACAGCCTGCCTCGTAGAACTGTTTGATTACCTCCTGGTATGCTTTTCCGATATCCTCGATGAGTTCTGCATTTGTCGGATAATACTTTCTGGTAGTCTCATAATTCTGCGGAACGATCATCTGCTGGAACATCTGTGCCGGTGCCGGAATGGTATATTTTGCAACTGTATTCTCGTCTTCAAACTGTTTTAAAAATTTAAAATACTCTACGAAGGGATGTGCTTTTGCTTTTACCTTTCCTGTCAGATAGGTATCTTCCACAGCGGCCAGCTCTGCATTAAACTGCACGCCATTTCCGCCCTGCTCATGAGCGACACCTTCGAATCCCCACATAAAGTCCAGATGCCAGTAAGTTCTTCGGAACTCTCCATCTGTGATTACATGGAAGCCAAGCTCTTTCTGCTTCGCAACAACTTCTGTGATTGCCTTATCGATAATGGCATCCTTCTCTGCCTCGCTGATCTTACCTGCCTGGTAATCAGCTTTGGCATCTTTTACTTCCTGGGGTCTTAAAAAGCTTCCTACAAAATCATATCTGCATGGTGTCTGATAGTTACTCATATCTTTTTCCTCCAATCTTTTTGCTGAGGAAATAGTAGCACCATCTAACCTTCCTGCATAATACCCGCTTCCTTTTGCTTGCCATAGTTTCAGGCTATACCCAAATATGGCATGCATAGTTTCTCCTTGCCGATAGACATCTTTCGTGGAGAAGGAGGAACGAAGTTTCCTATACGATAAAAAAAGCTGAGAATGATCCGGCAGAATCATTCTCAGCCACTTGTTACATAGCCATCCCTGTTTTCAGGATTGCTTCTCGTAGTTACTCACTTTTAAGGTTCTTTCTACCTTGCTTTTCTCCTTTTGTAAAAAAGAAGGCCTATTCCGACCATGCTAAGAGCGAAGAGAGAAAGCCAGGTCAAAATCCGGCCATCATCTCCTGTTTTCACGCTTCCCTTCACATTTTCGGATTTCTCCGGCAGGGTAACCCTTACCGTCTGCTCGTCATCATTTAAGTCCTTATGCTCTGCTACGGTTAGCCCATTCTGTTTCAGGGTCTCAAATGCAACCAGCTGCTTTTCCTCTGAGATGGATGATCCGTCAAAGTGGAAGCTTAACTCTACCGTTCCGCTTGCCTGAGTGGGTGTAAACTTTGCCTTTACACTTATCTCTTTTCCGTCTACGGTATAGGCTTCCCCTGTGGATTTATCCATCAGAAGACCTTCTACTTCGTACTCTTTGCCGATGATAAGATTTTCATAGCTTACGGTATCAACCACGGTCATATCCGATGACTTCTCCGCACTCTTTGCTCCCTTGATCTTTGCTGATGTTTGGATCTTAGGATAAGAAACAGTCTGGTCTTCATCTTCAATGTCGGCATGAACCGCAATTTCGAGTCCCTGATATTTTACAGACTCAAAGGCAACCACCTTCTTACCGGCTACAAGCTCAGCCGGAACTTCAAAGATTACCGGAACATCACCGTCTGTCGCTTCGGCCGTAAAGCTAGCTGACGCAGTTATGGCATTACCCTTCTGGTCAAGCATCGCTTTTCCGCTTGCCTTATCCATCAGACTTCCGCTTACGGTATATTTTTCGCCAACCTTAAGACCCTTATAGGATACGCGGTCATTGATTTTCACCACTCCGCTTGCCAGTCCTTCGTGTTCCTTTGTAAGGTCATCCAAAGCTGTCGTATGGATTTCGGGAATGTAAATAGTCTGCTCTTCATCGCTTAAGTCTTCATGCTTTCCGATGAGATCTTTCTTTTCTCCATCTTCATTCACGTTATAGACCTTCTCGAATACAACCGCAGCACTTCCCATCAGCTCTGCCTTATTGACAGAAAAGCTTACTTCGACCCTTCCGCTTTCTTCTTCCGGAACAAATGATGTTGTTAAGACTTCTACCGTCTCGGCCGTACTTCCTGCTTTGCTTCCTTCCGCTGCATTATTCCTTACCGAAGTAACCTGAATCACTTCTTCTGTAGTTCTGTTCATAAGAACTGTTTCAAGGACATATGTCTTACCGGGCTCCAGACCCTCATATGACACAAGATCCTTCAGCGTGATGCTGTCTTCCATTGCCGCATAATGCGTCTGTGTTTTTACATCTGTCGCTGTTGTTCTTACCTTCGGATAAGTCACTGTCTGATTCTCATCCTCAAGGTCTGCATGAACCGCTACTTCTTTTCCGTCCCTGCTGCAGGTCTCATAAGCAACTACATGTTTTCCCTCCACAAGCTCTGACGGAACTTCAAAGCGAATGGTTACTTCTCCATCCCTCTCTGTTGGAACAAATTCCCGGCTTACGGTAATGGCCTTGCCATCTGCATCAAGAATCGCTTCTCCGCTTGCTTTATCCATGAGCCTTCCTGTCATCGTGTAGCTCTGACCGACAGTCAGTTTCTCGTATTTAACGACATCCTTGATCACTACCTGACCTTCTGCCAGACCTTCATGATTCTCCGTACCGGCATCCGTGGCTGTCGTTCTTATCTTCGGATAAGTAACCAGCTGGTCTTCATCATTGATATCCTTATGTTCGGCAACCTTACTATCGTCTTTGACATTCTTCATTTCTTCAAAGACAACAACATCCTTGCCTTCTACCAGTGAGCCTTCGCAGGTAAAGTGCACCTCTGCCTCGCCCCTGCTCTCTTCGGCTGTAAATTTAGTACTGCCTCTTACGGCTTTTCCATTCTCATCCGTGATGGCCTTGCCTGTAGCCTTATCCATCAGGATACCTGTTATTTCATATTCCTTGCCGCTTTTCAGTCCCTGATAGGAAACGGTATCGGTAATAGTTACCTTTTCCCCTGCATATCCATCCTTGCCTTCCGTAATATCATCACAAGCACTGGTACGAATCTTTGGGTAGCTTACCGTCTGTTCTTCATCTGTAAGATCCGCATGGCTTGCAACCTGTTTTCCTTCTGTGTAGGCATCTTCAAAAACTACCACACTCTTTCCTTCCAGGACAGAGCCACTGACAATAAATTCAAGTTCCAGCGAACCCTCGGACGAAACTGCCGTAAAGGACTTTTCGGCACTTATCTCCTTTCCGTTCTCATCCAGGAGAGCTTCTCCTGTTTCTTTATCATAGAGACTTCCCCTCATGGTATAGGAATGACCCTTGATCAATTTACTGTAGCTTACCTTATCAACGATCGTAACCTTTTCGCTTACGCAGCCCTCATGGCTTCCGCTGACCTTATCTTTTGCGCTCGTCTGAATCTCCGGATAGCTTACCGTCTGGTTTGCATCTGCAAGATCTTCATGACTTGCCCTCAGTTCCTCTCCTGTGCCACTCAGCCAGTAGAGCTTCTCGAAAACTACGATCTCCTTGTCTTTCGCGATCTCCTTATCTACGGAAAAGGACAGACTCTGGCTGACTGTATTTGCATTTGCCTTAAACGTCAGCTCCTGGGTAATCTCCCTACCCTTTGCATCTTTAAGGCTCTGACCGCTGGCCTTGTCCATCAGGACACCCTTGATCTTATACGTCTGTCCCTTCACAATCTTATCCAGCTTCACCGTGTCAATGATAGAAAGATGATCCTTTTTCCAAAAGCCTTCATGCAGCTTTGTCGCAGCGTCCAGGGCTGTGGTAGAGATCGTCGGATTGGAGACTTCTTCAGCGATTGCCGCACTTCCCTCAGTTGCCGCATTTCCTACGCCGATCGCAGCCTTTCCAAGATAGGTCATGTTATTGATATTGGCTCCGCTAGCTCCGTTATAGAAGTTACGAACCACATCTCCCTTCGCATCGGCCGTAAAGGTGACGATCCATGTCGCATTGGATGCTTCATAGCCTTCCGGAGCCTTTGTCTCCCGGATCACCAGGGTGCCGAGAGGGACTTTAGGTACCCCGTCCTCAAGATACAGTTCATCCCCCGATATCTTCTGTGCGGAGTTTCTCAAACGAATTTCTCCCTCTTTATCCGTCTTATAAACCCAGCTTCTTGTTGGCTTATCCTTTCCCACTGCACTGAGACTTGTATAGTAGGCATCATAGTATTGAATTGTAAATTCGGCGTTTGCAAAGCTTCCGCCATATCGTGCTGTCTATGTATCTGTTCACTGCCTATCGCAGCTTATCATCAACTCACACCGTACGTACGACTTTCATCATATACGGCGTTCCATCAGATGTTTTTATCGGAAATTTTTTGTTGCTCCGCAGGAGCATTTATATCCGCTTAAGACTTTTTCATCATAAGCATCTTTATCAGTTACAGTCTGTGTCTCATAGACAGGTTCTGTCCCTACCTGTACCCATTTATCAGCACTTCCAAAACAACCATTTTGTTTTTGATGTGCATCTCCTTCCTCATATGTCATTGTACTTAAATCCAGACCACAATCACATATTTCATGAACTTCCTCAATCGGCCTCTCCCCTACTTTTACCTGTTTGGTATAAGTATACACCGGCTGCCAGTTATGAATATGGGCTACACCGTTTTTCACAATATAGCTTTCTCCCTTGTAAAAAACGATTCCATTGGCATTCCAGTTCAGCTTACCCTTCTGTACATAGTAGTAGTTACCTTTTCCGTCTACCTGGGCAAGACCTGTATAGGACCAGTCGATCCTGCCGTTTTTCACATAATACCAGGCTCCTTTTCCATTTACCTGGGCAAGGGTCGTATAAGACCAGTCGATCTGACCATTCTTTACGTAATACCAGTTGCCCTTATACTCTACCAGGTTCGTATAATTCCAGTTCAGGACACCCTTCTGCAGATAGTACCAGCCACCGTTAAAGTTCACGAGGCCATTGTAGTTCCAGTTCAGTCTGCCATTTTCTACACGGTACCAGTTGCCTTTTCCGTCTACCCGGGCAAGGCCGGTATAAGACCAGTCGATCTTTCCATTCTTCACATAGTACCAGGCTCCTTTTCCGTTTACCTGGGCAAGGGTCGTATAATGCCAGTCAATCTTACCATTCTTTACGTAATACCAGTTGCCTTTATACTCTACCAGGTTCGTATAATTCCAGTTTAAAACACCATTCTGCAGGTAAAACCAATTGCCGTTGAAGTTTACCAAACCATTGTAGCTGCGGTTCAGTCTGCCATTTTCTACACGGTACCAGGATCCTTTGCCGTTTACCTGAGCAAGTCCCGTATAAGACCAGCTGATGGCTCCGTTTTTCACATAATACCAGCTTCCTTTTCCGTTTACCTGGGCAAGACCGGTATAGGACCAGTCGATCTTACCGTTTTTTACGTAATACCAGCCGCCCTTGTAGCTAACCAGGTTCGTGTAATTCTGATTCAGGACACCGTTCTGCAGATAATACCAGCCACCGTTAAAGTTCAGCAGACCATTGTAGTTCCGGTTCAGCCTGCCATTTTCTACACGGTACCAGGATCCTTTGCCATCTACCTGAGCAAGTCCTGTATAAGACCAGTTAATGGCTCCATTTTTCACGTAGAACCAGCCATTCTCATTCTGGGCAAGACCGGTATAGGACCAGTCGATCTGACCATTCTTTACATAGAACCAACCACCATTGTAAGAAACAAGATTCGTATAGGAGTCTGCAAGCTGACCGTTTTTCAGATAATACCAGCTGCCATTCACATTGGTAAGACCTGTTGCATTCCACTGAACCTGCCCGGCTACCACATAGTAGTAAGCATCTTTCCCCTTTCTCTGCGCAAGGCCGGTATAAGACAAATCGATCTTACCCTCTTTCACGTAATAGGTAAGGCCATCCTCCGGATTCTCCAGAAGCCCTATATAATCTGCATAGTCAGATCCCGGCCAGGGATCTTTCTTTCCTGCATCCCCTGATTCACCCGCATCTCCTGATGCATCTTTACCGGTATCCCCCGGAACACGATCCCCTTCCTTAGCAGATGCTGTCTGCATGATGTAAGTGGCATCTCCGGATGCGGTAAAAAGTTCTGCTGCAGATGCAAGGGAAGGCATTGTTGCCGTCATTGCCAGTATAAGTGCAGCACTGCAAAGGAATTTTTTTGATTTTGCTTTCATACTTTCTCCTCCTCTTTGTTTTCTCCCTGTTACTTTCCCTAATCCTTTGTTTTTATGATACCACACATCGGCTATCGTCACCATTGGTCTGTAGGTATTCTTCTCTTTTTCAGCTTTATTTTTACCTTTGGCCTTATCCATCTTTTTTTGCTTTTTTCTTTTTGATCTTATTCGTCCTTTTCTGTCTTACGATCTCTTTTTTCGTCAGATTTCGGCTTTTCAAAAAGGCATTTACTGACAGCTTTTTCTTTCTGTTTTCCTCACAGTATTCTAAAAAGAGGGGTAGGGGAAGCTTCCAGGCTTCCTTCTCACTGCTTCTTGCCATTCCCAGCAGTCTTCTGCCATCTATCCCAAGCCTTTTTACTCTGGAAAGGTCTTCTCTCTTTAGGTCTGCGATCGCAATGGCCAGGTTAAGGTAATCTCTTTCGGTTTTCATTTGTTTTTTCTTCTTGTTTTCATTTCCGATAATTTTATTTATTTTCGGCCACAGAAAACTTTCTGTAACCGCTATTTTTTTACATCTGACTTGAGCCTATTGGTCTGCTTCCATTACAGAAGCTTCCTCCCTCGTGGCTCTGCTTTCACGAAATGTTAAGCAGCTTATTTTTCTTCGTCTGCAGACTTTTTCGCCATTTCGCTTCCCAAGTTCCTTATATGCTATCCTTGGTATCGTTTAAGTGCTTCCTATGGGCTGTGAGTTTATGCTGCGTTTTATTGATTATTGATTCATTTTTCAGCGGGATTTTCACTACGAACATTATTACTCATCCCTCTCACATATAAGGTTTCCCCTATGACAGTACCCGTACCTTCGGAAGTTCGTCTCTTCAGCGTCCGCACGATTTGGACTTTGTTGCCTACGATTCTCACCCTGCGATACTGACAGCCCCATACACCCCTCACCCTGTCTTTCTTATCTTCCATCCTTCTTTACTCAGGACTGAATTTCCTTTTGGGATGGATCTATTTAAAAAGATTTAGGTGTCTGCATGGACTTTACCCGCTCTGCGTCTTCTTTTTCTGATTCTTCATTAAGAAGCAGCGCATGGGAGTTCTCAGCTGCGGCAGTTACCCGCCGTCACATATAAGGCTTTCCTTGTCACTTTCCGGGGTGTTCGCCTGTCTTGGAATCAATCTTGTAAAGTTTGATTCCTATTGGATCCAATGATGGCTCATCCTGAAAGGATACCGTCGTTGTCTTACCGCTTGCGATCGTAACCTTTTTTACCTCACTGCTCAGCTTGTAGCCTTTCGGCGCCTTGGTTTCCTTCACGTAGTAAGTACCGACTTTCAGCTCCATGGGAGCCTCTGCATTTCCATCCTTCTTCAGCTTCAGCGTACCGATCTTATTCGTGCACTTTTCATCGTAATAGACACTATAAAGAGCCCCTTCCAAAGAATAGCAATCATTTCCGTTTGTAACGGAGGGAGCTGCACTTGTCTTTGTAATGTTCAGTTTTCCGGTCTCCGGTGCCGGCACCGTCCAGTAAAGTCCGATCAGACCCGATCCTGCCTGGGCTTGGGTCACGGTTGATACAAATCCGACTACAGAAAAGCCTGAAACGCTTCCGTTTGCATTTGTTTTGACATTTGAAGTCGTAAGTACTCTCATCCAAACCGAGTTTGCTCCATAGCTTCCATCCGGAACATTGGCATGGGAACAGAAAAGATTGATGGATTCATTATCCCCTGATGTAGTCAGGGTCTTTGTTCCGTTGAGAACGGTCACCTTCTGCTTTCCCTGCACCGTGATGGCTCTCTGGTAATTATTTCCATCCGTGGCATTATAAGTGTAATAGCCCTCGGAAAGGTCGATCCCGCTATTCGTAAAAAGGGAATAAGCCAGGGTGGCCGGCACATCCGTATTTCCGGTAATTTCATCCGGTCTCCAGTCGTCTGGCATCTGATTTGCAAAATACTTATGCCAGTCCTGATACCAGCCGGGCAGTGCACTGTAGATCGCATAAGCAAAGCCGCCCCTATTTGTTTCTGTCTCCGCATTCAGTTCAAAACAGTCTCCCACGCTCGGCTTCTGGCTGAAGGTCCAGCCATCAATGTAGGCAAGCTCTGCCTCAGTCCACTTGAGCGGATAGCCCTTTGGCTCAAAACCATTATCCTGCTGGCTTGCTACCATGATGGAGCTTTCATCCGTCACCTGAAAACTGAACAGTTCCGGATTATCCCAGCCGATCACGATCTCCACGCTGCTGATAGAGGAAGCGATCATATTTAGGCTAAAGACACCTGTCTTTTCATCATAGGACCAGGATCCGTCCTCCTCATCTGCGATCACACCGTTGATCTTTACGCCTGCGATCTCCATCTCTTTGATAGAGGCAAGGGCTTCTTTATCCTTTGCAAGCTGAAAGCTTGTTTTTCCGTCATAAAAGCCTGCTTCGATCAGACCGCTTTCGGCGATCTCTCCCTTTGCTTCTCCTTTATGGATCGTAACCTGGATCTTTGTACTTACATCGTTTCCCTTTGATGACGGGATCTGATAGAGAAGCTGGATACGGACAGAGGCATAGACAGGATTTCCACTCTCATCTGTCTTTGTATACTTCTTTGGTACATAGACCAGACCGTTCTCCTTATCAAAGATCACATCTTCGTATACGGTTCCGCTGGTATCGTTCTTTACGGCACACCAGTCTGTCAGCTTGGCTCCTTCTACTCCGAAGTTATCTACCTTACCGACATAATAATCAGAGTCGGGATCGCTGTCATAGAGATAGACCTTTGAATTGGTCTGGCCAAGGAAATAGTCCAGCTTATCCCAGTTTCCATCCTTGTCCCGGTCTGCCCAGAGATTGTCGATCGTTGCCGGGAAAAGATCACAGCTTACGGATGTTGCCGCCACTGCGATATAATCAACAGGGCTAAGCTCCTCTTCTGCCGTATCCGTCTTCTCCTCGATATACTCTGTTGTTGTCTGTGTCTCTGCCGGAGTGATCGGAAGGATGATGTCCTCAGAAGCAGTTCCCTTATCCTCGGAATCCTTCGCTGAAGTATCTCCTGCCTGATCGGAAGACGCATCTTTCTTTGCCTCTTCCTTAGAGGCTTTCTTTCCGGTCTCTTTTGACCCTTCTTTTGCAGCAGCGCTACCTTTCTCCTTTGTTTCATCTGCTGCAAATACTGCAGTTACCTTCTGCTTCTGCTCTGCACTTACGTTCAGTTCAAAGGAAAACTCCTTTTCCTGCTCTGCAGATGCTTCTACCTTTTCCTCGGCACCTCCGTCGATGCTGATGCTGTAAGCTTCTACCTTGTAACCATCATCTGCCCGCATGGTCACTTCGAGAAGACTGCCGCTTTCCTCTGTCAGGGTAAAGAGAATGCCTTCTTTTTCCTCCTTTTCTGCATAGGCCTCTTCATTCGGCCCCTGGACATAGGACTTTCCCTTTTCGTCCGTATAGGCCCTGTAAACTGCTCCGGATGCATCCTTTACTTCCAGGATTCCCCCTTCCGTCGGTGCTCCAAAGTCGATCTGTCCTTCCCTTTCTTCCGAACTGGCCGGAAGAGTGGCTGCTGCATCACCGGATTCATCGGTGGCAAAGGCCATGGAAGGCAGCATCGTAACAATAGTTGCTACAGAAAGCATGGCTGCGCCCAGCCGCTTCCAAAAAGCTTTTTTCATGCTTTTCTTCCTTTCTTTTCATAAAAAACAAAGCTTTCTATACAAGGCATAGGTATCACTTTTAAACCCTGCCTTGCTTTCTATCATTTTTCTGAAAGCAGATTAGGGCATAGTAATAGCCTTGTTTTGAAAGAGCTTATTATTTTGTATATGGAAATAACGGAAGTATAAAAATTGGGGAGAATCCCCCTGATGACTACCTTTATGAAAAGGTCTATCTGCTTCTGTCTGTCAAAGGAGACTAAGGATCTGTCTCTTAGAATATTTGACAATCATGAGCAGTTCTCTATAATTATAGCAGAATGCGAGATGAATTTCATCTCCATTTTTCTTTTTTACATTTCTTACTTTTTCAAGTAAATCACTAATTCATTTCAAACAAGGGAGGATATATATGGAAAAATTCAAACGATATCTTATATTTATTATTGGACTCTATATTAATTCCTTCGGTGTTGCTTTTATAACCAAAGCCGGACTCGGTACTTCGCCGATCTCTTCGATCCCCTATGTACTCAGCCTGAATTTCAAGCTCACCCTGGGAAATTATACGATTCTTTTCAATATTCTTTTAATTCTTTTACAGATTATCATTTTAAGGAAGAATTTTAAGCCGGAACATCTTCTGCAGCTTCCGGTTGCTATTGCCTTCGGCTATTTCATCGATCTGAGCATGGCGATGCTGTCCTTCATTGCTCCCCAGGTCTATGTCATGAAGGTTTTTTACCTCCTGTTAGGATGCCTGATCTTAGGCTTTGGTGTCTATATCGAGGTACTGGCAAATGTTGTTATGCTTCCGGGTGAATCTCTGGTCCGCGCAATCGTACTTACTGCGAAAACAGAATTCGGTACAACTAAGGTCGCCTTTGATGTGACCATGACCGTCTGTGCTGTCATTCTGTCTTTCCTTTTTGCCCACAAGCTGGATGGCGTCCGAGAAGGTACCATTGTTGCCGCTCTTCTTGTCGGTTACATTTCCCGTGTCTTCACCCGCATGCTTTCCTTCCTTCCGGAAAAGCTTTTTGGAGCATCCAATCAGCCAGCAGAAAAGGATACCGCTGCAGATTCTGCTTCCTCTTCTGCAAATGCGGGTCTTTGCATTACCATCGGTCGTCAAAACGGCTGTGGTGCCCATGAGATTGCAGATCAGCTCGCAGACGCACTCGGCCTGAAGCTTTACGACAAGGATCTGATCCATATGACATCAGATGAGAGTAAGCTCAGCGAGGAATTCGTCAGCGCCAAGGAAGAAAAGATGAGCAACAATGTTCTTTTTGACCTGGTCAATGAAGCTTACGGCTATTCTTCCGAGGATATTGCCCCGAAGGATACCCTTTTCCTGGCTCAGTCCAAGGTCATTCGTACGATCGCAGCAGAAGGAAATGCCATCATTATCGGCCGTTGTTCAGATTATATCTTAAGGGATCAGAAGAACGTCCTGAATATCTACCTTCAGGCGCCTCTCTCCTACCGTGCCGAGCGTTATGCCAGCAAGAATCACCTCTCTCTTAAAGAGGCGGAAGAGAAGCTGAAAAAGGGCGATAAACAGCGTGCCTATAACTACCACTACTATACCCATCATGTTTGGGGCTTCTCCGGTAATTATAACCTCTGTCTTGATGTGTCTTATGGTAAGGAATATGTTGTTGAACAGATTCTGCATACGATTTCTGCGATGCATCATGCGGATAACAAATAAATATATGCTTAGTGCTATATAAAAAGGCCAAGAATGATTCTGCCGGATCAAAAAAGAATCTCCTCCGGCCTTATTTTATCCTTTTCCGTAATCGGACGAATGACTTTACAGGGCACCCCGGCTGCTACAACCCCTGCCGGGATATCCTTTACAACAACACTTCCCGCTCCGATCACAGAGCCTTTTCCAATCGTTACCCCGCCACAGACGGTTGCATTTGCCCCGATCCAAACATCCTCTTCCAGCGTTATCGGTGCCGATGTGCTGATTCCCTCCGTGCGCTGTTTGGGATCAATGGAATGGCCTGCACAGGCCAGACAAACACCGGGTGCAATAAAGGCTCCCGGTCCGATCGTCACCGGAGAAGTGTCCAGAATCACACAATCATAATTAATGACAGCCAATCCCAGTATATGGATATTAAAACCGTAATCGCAATGAAAATCCGGTTCAATTCCTACCATCTCTGAGCAGGTACCAAAGAGTTCATGCAGGATTTGCTGTCTTTTTTCCTGCTCATTCGGGGCTGTTCTGTTGTATTCCCAGCAAAGCATTTTGGCTCGTTCCTGCTTCTCATTCGGTGCTACTTCATAACTATTGGCATAGGAGACTTTTTCCTGCATTCTTTTCAGGACTCTCTCTTTTGCCTCCTTTTTCTCTAAGAGCTGCTGTTTGCAGCTCTTTTTTTCCTCAATTTCCAACTTTTTCTCTGTCATGTATTCCTTTTCTTTCTTCTTATTTTCTCTTTTTTCAATCTATCCAGGATCTTGACCTAACGAAGAGAAACATTCTTCTCTTCTCGCTTCTTTCTTCGAATTTCTGCGATGACCTCATCAAATTCCCTATGCTGCATTCTGGGGAAGGCCTTCAGCAAACGTCCGCTACCAAACAGACTTCCTTTGCCCAGATTTTTGATCAGTTCCTCTCTTCTCTTTTCCATCCGGTCTCTTGCTTCCAAGGCTCTGTCTGCCCTGTCCTCTGCATGCTCCTGCAGCCTTTCTCTTCCTTCCTGCATAGCAAGTGCCGTTTGTATCGTCGTCTTACCGATCACTTCTGTTACACCATCACTGACTTTACGAAGGCCTTTTGTCAGCTTATCGACTTCCTCCAGCTGCTTATTAAAGTGATTTACCGTTATGACAGTTGCAATAATATCTACCAGAAAGCTTCCGTAAAGGAGAAGTAGAAGAAACCATCCATATCTTGAAGGGATCTTATTTTGGAAAGAATGACTTCGAATATATGGCTGAATCACCCTCATTGCAAAGGCAATGATCAGTCCCCAGATCAGGGAAAATTCCAGACAGATATAGCCATGCAGATTAAAGGGTTTATCCGAATAATCCCACCATCTTGCGTGAAAAAGCTTATCCAGAAGAAAGCCGGCAATCAGCTCAATCAAGGTGGCCAGAATCACTCCGCCGATAAAAAGAAGCCATAGGGGGATCTTCTCAATCTGCTCTCCCGAGCCTTCTTGTCCGATCAAATCCGACATCACAAAGATACTCAAGGCACCAAAGCCATATACCGGGCAAAGGGGACCGTTTAAAAAGCCCCTGTTTACAATAATTCCCTTATTTACGGCATGATAAATCTCCTCCAGAAGCCAGCCGGCGAAGGAATAGATCATAAAATACCAGGCAATCTGGTAATAACTCATTCCAAATATCATATTTATTCTTCCTCCACCGACGAAAGACAAAGCCGCCGGCTTATTAAAGTTCTATTGCAGACAATACCTCTCCGATGCTCTCATGGAAGACCAGGCTTGCGCCCCTGTCTCTGGATGTCGCATCCCGATTGATCAGTATCAAATATTCTCCTTCAAAATAATCCAAGAGGTTTGCTGCCGGGTAAACAGAAAGTGAAGTCCCGCCGACAATCAAGACATCTGCCCTTCTGCAGGCTTCCTCTGATCTGATCCAAGCTTCCTGCGGCAGAGATTCTCCGTAAAGAGTGACATCCGGACGAACTTTTCCTCCGCAATCCGAGCATTTTGGAATCGCCTCTTCTGCTTTAAAAATATAATCTGCAGGATATTTTTTTCCGCAGCGGTCACAATAATTTCTAAGGGTACTTCCATGAATCTCATATACCCTTCTGCTTCCGGCTTTTTGATGAAGACCATCAATATTCTGGGTGATTACACAATCCAGCTTTCCCTTTTGCTCCATCTCTGCCAATTTGTAATGAGCCCTGTTCGGCTCAATTCCTTCTACACAAAGCTTTTGCCTGTAGAATTCATAAAAAACATCCGGCTCATGATTCAAACAGTCATTGCTGAGCAGATATTCCGGAGAATAAGCATCGAATTTCACATCATGCTGATTATATAGCCCGTCCTTGCTTCTAAAATCCGGAATTCCGCTCTCGGTAGAGACGCCTGCTCCTCCGAAAAAGACGATATGTTCTGCTTCTTTTATGATTTCATTTAACTTTTTGTACTTCTCTGTCTCGTTTTCTGTCTGTATTTTTCTGATCAATTTTCTTACTTCCTTTCCATGCTCTTATTTTTGGAGAAGCTTTTTCGTAATATCCTTATCATTTCGGACAAATTTATAGATCAGATCCATCATATTTCCATCCGGCTTTTCTTCCAGTTTGGCATTTATCTTTTCGATCTCCATCCTTGCATTTGGATTCTCCTCCAGCCATTCCGGATAAGACAAGGACATGGCCGCTTTTCCCTTTTTCTTTTTTAAGAGCTCTCCCAGCTTTCTGATCTCCAAAGCACTTTTTCCTGCTCCTAAATAAAGCAAAGCCTCTGCCAGATCCGAAATATGAGGATTCAGGTCCTCATCCTCCAAGAGGGTTTCCAGACCATTCGTCTGAAAGCAATCATCTAAGGCCATTGCCAAAAGAAGACTTCTTTGCTCTTCATTCAAGGTCTTATAGTCTTTTTTATAATAATTATCATAGACCAGAATGCTCACCAGATCTTCCATATCCTCTAGGGATAGCTCCTGTATCGCTTTTATATCCTCTTCTATCAGTAAATTTTCTATTTCTTGATCGTTTAACATCGTTTTTCCTCCAATTGTATCTTTTCTGCAAACAGGAGCTTTGCATAACGCTCCTCCATTGCAAATATATCAAAATTATAATATTCTCTTTCTCTTTTCTCAAGATTCTTGCTTCATTCGGTTACTATCGAAATCGCCGAAATAATACGCGCATATATCTGTATAGCATATCTGTATGTTTATATGTTTGCGGCATATTCTCTTATTCTTGGATTCAAAGAAGGGATATTATTCTATGACATGTTATTCGCTATTATAAAATTTTTCTTTCCTTACATCCGGTATCGCTACTTATCGGTGATACTGTCAAGCAACCCTTAGCCAATGTTTCACTCAGATCAACTCTCCTACTGCAGGTGTGAGATATGTCGCAAAGACACGCTTCCTTCTTTTGAGTGCATATCATCACACCTTTGCAGTACAGCATTAGAATCCTGCTATTAATAAAAACTTGCTTTACATATACTTATATGTATGCTTTTCTGTATATTGTAGTTGTATACTATATCTGTATATGGTGTCTGCGTACATTATGTGTATCTCCCTGTTTTTTAGTATACATATATTTATACCATATTTACGTATGTATACGTTTTACATCTATGTATTTTTATATGTATTAATATATGTATGGCTTACACGCATATAAATCTGTGTCTTGATATGCATATGTAATACATGTTATTATAAAATTGCTTATACATTTTAATTCACTTATATTTATGCACAACCGCATGTTTATACTTTTGCCATATACAAACAAAGTATATGTATACATACATGTATATCATATATGTGTATCTTATACAGTTTCTTATAAGCAATGTTATACATAGCGGCGATAAATTCATCAAACAACACGATAATACCGTTATTTTGAGCACATATGTATGTTTATCTGTATAAATATATGTTTTTCTATATGTATTTCTATATGTAGTTATGTGAAGGATCAATTTTGATTTATCTTTTGTAAATATGCGCTTTGTGTATAATTTTCTGTGTGTTTATATGTATAGTTATATGTATATTCTTGTAGATGTAAGTAAATACAAACAATGATATAAAGTTTTAATTTAATAAACTTGTATCCTATGCTTTATATCTTATAACCAAAAAATAGAAAATTACCAAAATAGATAATTACCGAAGGAAAAGGAGACGAAGATGAAAGTAATCACCATTGCCAATCAAAA
>CAVHNP010000012.1:0-40584 GCA_963637505.1 Prevotella sp. CAG:279 | reverse complement strand
CGGTACGTACGGTGCTGTGAGAGGACGGCGGCTAATCACCGCCTCCTACTCGATTAATGACTTAAATATTCGTATATATGGCTGCCCGCTACAGCAGTCTCTTTGACAGCTCATCCATCAGTTTCAGCTTAAAGCTCATCGTTCCCAGTCCTTTTTCCCGGATAAAATGCTCCGCCGAAAGGGCAGCATCGCCATAGAAGCTACAGGCTTCGGCAAGCCGTTTGGGGCTGATATGCTCTTTCCCGGCAAAGGCACATTCTGCGGCAAGCAGACCGGAGAGCATGCAGCCGGAGCCGGTGATTGCAGTCTGGAGGGGAGAGCCGCTTTTTATGGTCAGAAGGGTATGATCCTTTGCGATCAGGTCGCTTTCGCCGCTGGCTACGATAATACAGCCTAGTTCCTGAGATAAGGAGAGGAGAGCATCTTCTGTAAGGGCGGCAGATCCGTCGAGCCCCCTTGTCAGGCTGACGGAGGCAGCAATGGAGGCAATCTCGGAATAATTTCCGCGGATACAGTCCGGACTGCCCAGGAGGAGCAACTCTTTTAGGCAGGCTCTTCGATAAGAATTACAGCTGCATCCGACAGGGTCGATCACAATCGGATGTCCCTTATCAAGTGCAGTCTGGTAAGCAAGTTTCATGGATTCGAAGTCCTTGATCGCACCAAGGTTGATCAGAAGGGCATCGGCATTTGCCTGAACTTCTTCAACCTCATGCGGATCGATTGACATGATGGGAGAAGCAGCCACGGCATGCAGGAGATTGGCTACATCATTGATCGTGATCGTATTGGTGATGCAGTGAACAACCGGCTTGCCATGGAGTGCAATCCTTAAAAGGCGGGCAGCCCGATAAGGATCTTCCCGGGCAAAGATGCCGCTGACGATGGCAGCACCTGCGATCGGAAGAGCTTTTAGTTTTTGAATATTGCTTTCATCAATGCCGCCGATGGCAACAACCGGAATGGATACAGAAGAGCAGATCTCCTGTAAGGCCTCCATTGTCAGAGGCTTGGCATCTTTTTTTGTATTTGTACCAAAAATAGCACCGCTGCCGAGGTAGTCCGCGCCGGCCGCCTCGGCGGCTTTGGCTCCTTCTACAGTCTTTGCGGTAGCGCCGATGATCTTATCCGGGCCTAAGAGCTGTCTTGCTTCAGTAACAGACATATCGGAAGCACCAACGTGCACACCGTCCGCATCGATTTCGGCAGCCAATAAAACATTATCATTGATAAGAAAGGGTACAGAAAGCTCCTTGCAGACAGCCTGCACCTTTAGGGCGAGGTTTTTTAAGGCCTTGCCTTTTTCTTCTTTTTCCCGAAGCTGGATCATGGTTGCCCCACCTAAAATGGCGGATCTGACGGCAGCCTCTAAGTTTTCATTTTCTTTCAACCAGCTTCTGTCGGTAATTGCATAAAGTGCTAAATCTTTTTTCTTCATTTGCTTTCCTTTTATAAAGTACAGCGTTTAAAGAAGTGACAGATAAAACAAAACCAGCATTCACAAGCTTCTGCTTTATCGTCACAGCATCAAAGGATATCGATATATTCTCCGGCAAGCGCCTTATTCATGCTGCGAACGGCACAGAATTTGCCGCACATGGAGCAGGCCTCGGAATGGTCATCCTCCGGAAGGCGGGAATCTCGGATCGCACGTGCCGTTTCCGGATCCAGGGCACAGTCAAACTGGGCATCCCAATCCAGTACGCGTCTTGCATCTGCCATTTTATCATCGATGTCACGGGCATGGGGGATTCCTTTTGCAATATCGGCTGCGTGTGCGGCAATCTTGCTGGCGATGATACCCTGTTTTACATCCTCTACATTTGGAAGAGCCAGGTGCTCTGCCGGAGTAACATAGCATAAGAAGGCTGCTCCGTTCATGGCAGCAACAGCACCTCCGATCGCCGAGGTAATATGATCATAACCGGGGGCAATATCCGTAACCAAAGGTCCCAAGACATAGAAGGGGGCACCCTGGCAGATGGTCTGCTGTACTTTCATATTTGCGGCAATCTGATCAAGGGGCACATGACCCGGACCTTCTACCATAACCTGTACATTATGATCCCAGGCTCTCTTGGTCAGCTCACCCAGGCGGACAAGCTCTTCTATCTGACAAACATCGGTTGCATCTGCCAGACAGCCCGGTCTGCAGGCATCTCCGAGTGAGACAGTTACATCATGCTTTTCGCAAATATCCAGGATTTCATCAAAATATTCATAGAAGGGATTTTCCTGACCGGTCATCGACATCCAGGCAAAAACCAGGGAGCCGCCACGGCTGACGATATTCATTTTTCTTTTGTGCTTTTTGATCTGTTCGATGGTTTTTCTTGTGATGCCGCAGTGGAGGGTAACAAAGTCTACGCCATCCTCAGCATGAAGACGAACGACATCAACAAAGTCCTGAGCTGTAAGAGAAGCCAGGTCTCTCTGATAGTGAATGACACTGTCATAGATCGGAACGGTTCCGATCATGGCAGGACATTCGGAGGTAAGTTTGCGTCGGAAAGGCTGGGTGTTGCCGTGACTGGAAAGATCCATAATGGCTTCTGCCCCCAGATTGACAGCGCTCATAACCTTTTCCATTTCGATATCATAGTCCTTGCAGTCGCGGGAAATGCCAAGGTTTACATTGATCTTGGTGCGAAGCATGCTGCCGACACCCTCCGGGTTTAGGCAGGTGTGATGTTTGTTGGCAGGAATCGCAACCTTGCCTTCCGCAACAAGAGCCATGATCTCCTCGGCAGGACGATGCTCTTTTTCTGCGACTTTTTGAATTTCTTTTGTCAGGATTCCTTTTCTAGCGGCATCCATCTGCGTTGTGTAATTGCGTGTTTCCATGATTGTCCTCCTCCAACTGACCGTTCAGCCTGGTGAGCAATCCGCTTTTTGCCATCGTTTCGCACAGGAGGACGGCAATACATGCGCCGCCGCAGGTGCTGATCAGGAAGGGAATGACAAAGGTAAAGAGGGCAGCAGCCTTGTTGCCTAAAATGAAATAAGCAATCGGTGCGGCAAGCATACCTCCGATCACAGAGGTGCCAAAGACTTCACCGATGTAAGCAAGCCATCTTTTTTTGCTGTATCGATAGAGCAGTCCGGAAAGAAGTGCACCGCACATGCTTCCGGGGAAGGCCAGAAGGGTTCCCAGTCCCAATATATTTCGGATGAAAGAGCTGATAAAAGCGCAGGCCAGTCCATAGCCCGGCCCCAGAAAAATGGCGCAAAGGATATTGATCAGGTGTTGAACGGGCGCGCATTTACTGCCGAATACCGGGAAGGAAAAGAAAGATCCCAGGACTGCGATTGCTGCAAAAAGTGCTGTCAGTGTCAGTTTTTTCAAGTTTGTGTTTTTCATGTTTGCTCCTTGCGGCTTCGCCTGCAAGAAGTGGTGATAAAGCTATGCCTTATAGTGCATACATATGATTCAGGGGACCGGCACCTTTTCCAAGGTTAAGTCCGTCTGCGATTGCACCGGTCAGATAGTTTTTGGCATGTAAGACAGCCGACTCCAGATCCAGACCCTTTGCCAGATAGGAGGCAATGGCACTGGAAAGCGTGCAGCCTGTTCCATGGGTATTGGGATTGTCGATTTTCTTGCCATTAAACCACCTGCTGCCATTTTTGGTCAAAAGGAAATCAGAGGCATCCAGTATTCCGTGACCGCCTTTGAGCAGAACGGCTGCACCGGTATCAGCAAAAATCCTTTGGGCGGCTTTTTCCACATCCGCCTTTGATTCAATGGATATACCGCTGAGTACTTCTGCCTCCGGAATATTGGGTGTCACCACACATGCAAGGGGAAGCAATTTTGTTTTTAAGGTTGTCAGTGCATCCGTCTCCATCAGGGAATGACCGCTTGTAGAGACCATGACAGGATCCACAACAATATTTTTTGCCTCATAGTAAGAGAGCTTGTCTGCTGTCATTGCAATGAGGTCAGCGTTAGGGATCATGCCACATTTAACCGCATCAGGATAGATATCGGTAAAGACCGCATCCAGCTGACTGCCCAAAAACGCCTTGCTAACTTCCATGATTTCCTTTACGCCGGTCGTGTTTTGAGCAGTCAAAGCTGTAATGGCACATTGGCCGTAGACCTTCAGTGCCGTCATAGTTTTGATATCTGCCTGAATACCGGCGCCTCCGCAAGTATCGGAACCTGCGATAGTTAATGCTGTGTACATATTCATCTCCTTGAAATAAAAATTCTCTTAGCATTAAGTTACGCATAAATACAGCGATCTTAAGAAGTAAATGAAATGCTTCTCAAGTTTTCTATAGCGATAAAAGGTGGTGCCCCCAATTTACCGCTTTGTATGAGAAATATTGGCAGGAAGGCTGAAGGCTGCTCATTTTTGTTTACCCCTCCGGATTGCTTCGTGCCATGCACTCCCGCAATCCGGAACTCAATTCGCATATCGTGAAGCTGGCGCTTCACTTTTATGCTCATTGAGGGGCGGGTTTCAAGGTCATAAGACCTCTCTTGTGCAAGCACAAGAGGTCTTATGACCTTGAAACCCTGTAAACAAAAATGCAGATACACCAACCTTGGTATATCTGCATACAATAAACAAACATATATCCCTACGTTGGCATTATCCAAATCAGGTTAAGGGTCTAGACTAACAGTCTACTCTCAGCCGGTTCTACCAGCTCCCCTGTTTTCAATATTTCGAGAAGTAATGTAGCACAATATCTTTTAAAATGCAATATTAAAGAAAATCGACCCTTCCGCTTTCGATATCATAAACAGCGCCTTCGATTCTGACCGCATTGGGATCATGTTCTGACATGTTCAGGCTGCTGCGGATCTTGTTCATGCTGTTTTCGATATTTTTCAGGCAAGCCTTTTGCGGATCCTTTTCCGTCTGAATGGCCATACGGATCTCCGCGATGATACCGCTGATAAAGCCGCCTTCATTCACATCCTCTAAGGCTGCGCCGACAGCACCGCAGTTTGTATGTCCCATTACGACCAGAAGAGGGCATTTCAGGTGGTGAACAGCATATTCGATACTGCCCATCTCGTGGAAGCCGATGACATTGCCGGCTACACGAATGACGAAGAGTTCACCGATGCCGCTGGCAAAGATCTTTTCCGGGATAACACGGGAATCGGAGCAGGTCAGTACGATCGCATAAGGAACCTGGCCATGGCGGGCAGTATCCAGACGTTTCTGGGGAGAAATATCACCGCTGCCCTGTACCTGGGTCAGATACTTTTTATTGCCTTCTTTTAATTTTTCCAGTGCTTCTTCTGCACTCAGGTATTTCTTTTCCATTTGCTTCTATATCCTTTCTTGTGATTTGACGAATTTTTTTAAAATTGTAAAGGGAAATCAGAAAAAGTGCAATCTTTATATAGGGGAAACATGCTTTCAGACAGTTAAGAAAAAAGGGAATAATTTGTATGCTGTATTTGCATAGTTTCCTACTTTGTGATTAAATGGAAGATAAGCATGAGGGCTTATGCGATAGAAGAAAAAGTCACTTTTTAGCCCTTGGCTTACTCTTAGGCAAGGCGGTATTTAACTACTTGCTTTGCGGTTTCAAAATAGAATGAATTATGAGGAGTAAAATGATGAAAATTCAGGGATTATCAGCAAGAGAGGTCGAGGAGAGCCGAAAGCAACACGGCAGTAATGCTTTGACACAGATTCCGCCTGATCCTTTATGGAAAAAGATTCTGGAGGGCTTCAAGGATCCGATGATTATGATCCTGCTGGTTGCCTTAGCAGTGCAGGTGGTTCTGTTCTTCTTAGGACAGGCCGAATGGTTTGAACCGGTCGGAATTCTGATCGCGATCATTATTGCAAACGGCGTGGCTTCTGTCAGTGAAAATAAGCAGGAGAACAAGGCATCTTCTTTGAAAGAAGAGGAAGAGGCCAAGGAAACCGCCAAGGTAATAAGAGAGGGACAGCTTCTGGAAGTCCATGTCAGTGAAGTTGTTGTCGGAGATATTGTTTATCTTCAGGCAGGAGATAAGATCCCGGCAGACGGTATCGTAGTAGAGGGAGAGCTGAAAGTAGATCAGGCAGCCCTTAACGGTGAGACCGAAGAAGCAGATAAGATCGTATGTCCTGAGAATGCAGAATATGACACGAAGGATCTTCTGAATAAATATTATGCTTATCGCGGAACTGTCGTTGTCGGCGGGGAAGGATATATGGAGATCAAGGTGGTCGGTGACAAGACCCTCTTTGGAGAGCTGGCTCTGGAAGTACAGGAAGATACCAGAGAGACTCCCCTGCAGCATAAGCTGGGCGTTCTGGCAAAACAGATTTCCAAGTTCGGTTATATCGGAGCGATCCTGATCATTGCAGGTATTCTTTTGAAGACAGTTATCACAGGAGATCTTCCCGCCGATGGCTATGGCTGGATCCGTCTGGTTATGAATGCCATCACAGTGGCAGTAACCATCATTGTATGTGCGGTACCGGAAGGACTGCCGATGCTGACCTCCATCCTTCTTTCTTTCCAGAGTCTGAAGATGGCAAAGGACAATGTCCTGGTCAGAAAGATCAACGGTCTGGAGACAGCAGGAAGCTTAAGCCTTCTTTTCAGTGATAAGACAGGAACCATTACAGAAGGTATCCTTTCTGTTGTAGAGCTTGCAACCGGAAATGTAACCGTCTTTAAGAAGCTGGATGAGATCCCGGCCAGTCTTGCCGGAGATATCATTACCGGTATTGGTATTAACAACAGTGCGGTTGCTTCCAACGATACGATCATCGGAGGAAACAGTACTGACCGTGCCCTGATGTCCTTCCTTTTGGATGAGAAGGTAACCAATCAGCTGAATAAAGAAGACGTAAAGAGCTTCAATGCTTTTGATTCCAATAAAAAATCATCCAGCGTTACTTTGATCAAGGATGGAAAGAGTGTTACTTACGTAAAAGGTGCACCGGAGAAGATTATTGAACGATGCAGCCATTATGTGGATGAGAAGGGTGAGATCAAGGAGCTTACTGAGAAAAACTATCTCACCAGCTATATGGATACTCAGGCAGGCCGCTCCATGAGACTTCTGGGCGTTGCGAAGTGTGATGGAAGCTCAGATGACGGAGATTTGACCCTGATCTGTGTACTCAGTATCAGAGACAATGTACGTAAAGAAGCGGTAGAAGCCATCAAAGAGGTGAAAAATGCCGGCGTGCAGGTTGTCATGGTAACCGGTGATAGAAAAGAAACGGCAGTAGCCATTGCCAAGGAAGCCGGACTTTTGACAGAGGACAGTGAAGTTGCCCTGACTTCTGCGGAGATGGCAGAAAAGACAGATGAAGAGCTGAAGGAAATCCTGCCTCATCTTAGGGTGGTTTCCAGAGCCCTGCCGACAGACAAGAGCCGTCTGGTACGAATCGCTCAGGAACTGGACTATGTTGTCGGTATGACAGGAGACGGTGTAAACGATTCTCCTGCTCTGAAGAAGGCGGATGTCGGTTTTGCGATGGGAAGCGGAACAGAAGTAGCGAAGGAAGCGGGAGATATCACGATTCTGGACGATAACTTCTCCTCCATTGAAAAAGCGATCCTCTACGGCAGAACCATGTTCAAGAGCATTCGTAAATTCCTGATCTTCCAGCTGACGGTTAATGTGGCAGCCGTTCTGACCTGCTTCATCGGACCCCTGCTTGGAGAAAATGTAGTTCTGACGGTTATCCAGCTTCTTTTGGTAAACCTGGCAATGGATACTCTGGCAGCAATTGCCTTCGGCAGTGAGCCGGCCCTTCGGGAATACATGAAGGATAAGCCGGTACCCCGTTCAGAAAGCATTGTAACCAAAGAAATGCTGACAGAAGTACTGATCAGTGCACTTTATATCACCTTTATCTGTCTGGCAATCTTATTCTTTGCACCGGTAAGAAATCTCTTCGGAGATGTAGATACGACTTATCTGAAGTCAGCTTTATTTGCAACCTTTATGATGGCGATCACCTTTAACGGCTTTAATGCCAGAACGAGCCACATCAATCCTTTTGAGCATTTGAACCGTAATAAGAATTTCCTTCTGGTTATGCTCGCTATCTTCGTGATGCAGTTTGTGTTTGTAACCTTCGGCGGAGAAGTGTTGAGTGTGGAAAGCCTTAGTGTGAAGTCCTGGATCATTTGTCTGATCCTGGCCTTCTTGGTAATTCCGATCGATATGATCAGAAAGATGATAATGAACAAGCGGTAAGTGTTATGCTGAAGAGAGTAGAAATAACAAATCCGGATGAGTATTTTATTGACCTGGGAAAACGCAGGGAAAAGGGCGTTTATTTCTGCAGGATCAATGCATACAACCGGCAGATTCATGACTTTATTCAGCGTTATTACGAAAGCGCCCGTCTGAAGGGAGTCATTATTGAGGGAAAGCTGCAGAACCCGGACAATCAGAATCTTGCCTATTATACAGAAACGATGGGCACAGACTTTCAATTGAGCATGGGTTTTATCGGAGCTGCACTGAAAAAATGGCTTCCCAGGATGACGGATGCACAAAGACAGAATGTTGCGGCGGCCATTTATGATACCCTGGCCGACTTAAAGAAGAACGGCAAAAATGAAAATATGCTGAAAAATGCCTATATCAAATTCATGTGCTGGCTCTATTATAAGTTCGAAAGAATCGTTCATCAGTTGGGAGAAGAAAAGCTTCCGAAGATCTTATATGAGGGAAGTATCAGCAATTATGAATTGCTTTTGATGAATGTTCTCTCGATCGCGGGATGTGATATCCTTCTTCTTCAGTATCAGGGCGATGCAGAATATTTAAAACTCGATCCTGCTTCTGCCAGATCAGAGGAATTAAGACTGGTAGGGATGAGTCCCTTCCCCCCTTCCTTCAGCTTAAAGCAGCTGAGGCAGGAGATGCAGGAGGAAGCGGATAAGGATCGCCTTTATGGGAGAAGACCGAAACTGACGAATTGTACCAATGCCTGGATAACAGGAGAAATTCTGGAAGATGTCAGAAAGAGCGTAGGGCTTCGAGGATCGGATCAGAGCTTTTTTTATAACTGCTTTTGCAGGATCAGGGGCGTAGAGGATAAGTTAACCTATCCGAATGAGCTTCTTCGCCTACAGGCAGAAATAAGGGCAGAGAAAAGAAAACTGGTCATTGTGAATGAGTCGATCGAGGCTCCGACCATGACAGAGATTGAGCAGATTCAAAGAAAGAATTATCAAAATAAGGATCAGATGCTTCTGGATCTGTTGCGGAATCTGGACTTTATCAGAGAGCAGGAGTTACAGGCCATTGTAAGGAAGGCTTTTGTCGATCTTCTTCTGGAGGAAAGTCAGAAAGCGGAGATGAATCTGAACCGTTTAACCAACAAGGCCGTGTATCTCCTCTGCTGGCTGAAACGTTACAGCTCGCTTTTTACAGACTGGCGAATACCGGAAATAGCCTGCTTCTTCTATATGGGTGTTTGCAGGAATGAGAATGAAGCCTTGTTTTGCAGATTCCTGGCAAGACTGCCGGTGGATGTATTGCTTTTTAATCCTAATCTGAACCAGCAATGCTGTCTGGAGGATGCCCTTTTATATGAAGTGCATTATGAGGAGTCCTTGAATCTGACTAAATTTCCGGAGGAAAAGGGCGGCATGCGGGTGGCTACGGCGGCCTATCATGCAGAAAGAGAACTGGATACCCTGCTGTATCAGGATTCGGGAATCTATCGGAATCAGCAGTATGAAAAGGCAAATACGGTTCTGCTGCAGACAATGTATGAGGAAATCCCGATCTTATGGGAAGAGGAGCTGAAATACCGGCCGAACTTCCTGGTCACAGAGGATCATGTAAATATGCCGGTTATCTTTGCGAAGGTAAGCGGGGTAAAGGACAGAAATCTGTCGGAGTACTGGAGCAGTATTAAGAAGCTGCTGACAGAAGACTGCAGGCTGATTGACAGAGTGCCTCAGATCACTTCGGTATCTGCAAATCCGATCAAAGCTCTTGCAACGGAATTTTTCCGTAACGGCAGACTGCAGAGAGCAAGGATCAAGGAGCACAGGGATTACCGCTATGGCTTCTTAAGAGAAAGCATGCAGGATTATATCTTAGATAAGCTGCAGCTTTTGATCGAGCAGAAGATCATCAAGGGAACCTTTGAGAACGGAACAGAGTATACGATCGTCTCAGTGGCTCTGAATCTGGAAAAAGACATTTTGCGTCTGCTTCAGAAGTTTGATTTTACAAAGAAGAATCCGAAGCTGGTTTACATCATAACAGGAGAGGCACTGATGTCCTTGGAGGACGCGATCCGGGCCGTCTTTCTGAATATGCTGGGCTTTGATGTTTTGTTTTTTGTACCGACCGGTTATCAGTGTATAGAAAAATTTCTGAACAAGAACAGCATGGAGGAGCATCAGATCGGAGAGTATATCTATGATCTTCAGGTTCCGGATTTTGACAGGATCACAGAAAAGGGAAGTAGCCGTCAGTCCTGGCGGAATAAAATATTTAAGAGAGGTATGTAATTATGGGAATTGATTTCACAAAGACTTCTGTACAGCAGTCAAGCATCAACAGTCAGTTAGAAACAAAAAATGAACTGGCAGTAAAGGAATACGATATTGTAGCTGACAGAAATCAGATGAATGCGGAATTGACCAATTCCGCAGAAGTAGATGCTATCGTCAGCACGATCGATATTGGCAATATGGAATCCATCGTTACCTTCGGTTCACACGCGGCCGAGGAGATTTCCAAGGCATCCGATATTGTCCTGAACAGCATGAGCATGGCTCAGCTGGACGAATCCAGCCAGATGCTGACAGCCCTGGCAAAGATCATGGATCAGTTTGATATTGAAGAGATCAAAGAGAATCCGGGCTTATTCGGAAAGCTCTTCGGAAATCTCAGAAAGAAACTGGATCAGCTTCTGGAGAAGTATCACACCATGGGGGATGAGGTTGATAAGATTTATGTTCAGCTGAAGCAGTATGAGTCTGAGATCAGACAGTCCAACAAAAAGTTGGATCAGATGTTTGAGGCAAATGTAGCTTATTATCATGAGCTGGTAAAATACATTCTGGCCGGAGAACAGGGCTGTCAGGAACTGCAGGCCTACATTGATCAGAAAACAGCCGAGATGGAGGAAACAGGAGACAATTCCATTCAGTTCGAGATTACGGAATTGAATCAGTGCCTCATGCTTCTCGAGCAGAGAACCCAGGACTTAAGAACAGCAGAGAGTGTTGCCATCCAGTCTATTCCGATGATCAAAACCATGGAATTCAGCAATATGAACCTGGTTAGAAAGATCAATTCTGCCTTTATCATTACCCTTCCGGTATTTAAGCAGGCACTGGCTCAGGCTATGATGCTGAAGAGACAGAGAATTCAGGCAGAGTCCATGGCAGCTTTGGATGCGAAAACAAATGAACTGCTAATCAAGAATGCTAAGAATACCGTAGAGCAGTCTAAGATGACAGCAGCGATGGCAGCAGGAAGCTCCATTAAGATCGAAACTCTGGAAACAACCTGGAGAACCATTGTAAACGGTATCGATGAGACCAGAGCAATTCAGGAGAATGCGAGAAAACAGAGAGTAGATGATGCAAAACGTCTGGAAGCTATCAAGGAAGAATTCAACCAGAGATATTGCATGACTTCAAAAAAATAAAAAAAGACAGAACTATTTAAAGGAGGAAAACAATTATGCCTATTAATTTGAGTAAGGGACAGAAGGTTAGTCTGACAAAAGGAAATCCGGGTCTGAAGAAGATCATGGTAGGACTTGGATGGGATGTAAATGCCTTTGATTCCGGTGCGGATTTCGATCTGGATGCATCTGCTTTTCTTGCAGGAGCAAACGGAAAGTGCCCGACAGAGAAAGAGTTTATTTTCTACGGAAACCTGGAACATGCCAGCGGTTCCGTAAAGCACATGGGAGATAACCTCACCGGAGAGGGTGAAGGAGATGATGAGCAGATCGAGATCGATCTGAGTCTGGTTCCGGCTAATGTTGAGAAGATCGCTATTACCGTAACCATCTATGACGCAGAAAACAGACGTCAGAATTTCGGTCAGGTTTCCAATGCTTATTGCCATATCCTAGATGAGAACAGCGGAGAAGAGATCATTCGTTACGATCTGGGAGAGGATTTCTCCATTGAGACAGCAGTTGTAGTCGGAGAACTTTACAGATACAACGGTGAGTGGAAGTTCAATGCGATCGGAAGCGGCTTCCAGGGCGGTCTGGCTGCTCTTTGCGCACATTATGGTATTGATGCCGAATAATTACAGGGGGTAAAGATATGTCTGTAAGGCTTCAAAAAGGACAAAAGGTAAGTCTTTCCAAGGAAAAGCCCGGTCTTTCCGCAGTCATCGTAGGACTTGGCTGGGATGCGGTTCAGCAGGAACGCAGACTCTTTGCACCAAAGCCAAAGGATATTGATTGTGATGCCTTTGCCCTGCTCTTAACGAATGGAAAGCTTACAAGTAAGGATGATATCGTTTACTTCGGCAATCTCAGACATAAGAGCGATGCGGTTATGCATATGGGAGATAATCTGACCGGAGAAGGAGACGGAGATGATGAGCAGATTGTGATTGACCTGAATCGTGTTCCGGAGCAGTATGACAAGATCATTCTTGCGGTTAATATCTACAAGGCTTATGCGCGTCATCAGCATTTCGGTATGATCGAAAATGCTTTTATCCGTCTGGTTGATGGCAGAAATAACAGCGAGATCTGCATCTATAATCTGTCCGAAAATTATAACGGACAGACAGCCATGCTTTTCGGCGAAGTCTATCGCTATCAGGGCGAATGGAAATTCGGTGCGATCGGCCAGGGAACAAATGATGGTTCCATCGGAGATTTTGTTAAGAGATATTTGTAAAGAAGGTATACTTTTGATGGAGGGGACTTCCAGGAAGGACCCTCCATTTTTCAACGTATAGGAAACTTTGTTCCCTATACGATAAAAAGCACGGAGATGCGCAGCTCGCGGTATGTCGTGTTGCGAAGCAATGTGACCAAGAAGGAGGTTTTGAAGCGTTCGTCATTAAGCTCTTTCGCATTCCGCTCGCGCGCGGGCGTATGCGCAAGCGCATACTTTTTTAGTTAAGGCAACAGAGCGGAAGGAGAAGAAAAAGATGCTTTTTTTTACGGATCTGGATAATACAGTGATCTATTCCAAGCGGCATAAGAAAGAGGAGCCCCTTATCTGGGTAGAATATTTAAAGGGACAGCCGCAAAGCTATATGTCGCAGAAGGCATATGCCTATTATAAAAAACAAAACTGGCTGGAGATCCTTCCGATCACGACCCGCACCTATTTGCAGTATAGCCGTCTGCAGGAGGCCCTTTTTACATTAGGTTGGGAAAATGCCTTGATCTGTAATGGCTCTATCCTCCTGGAAAAAGGGAAGGAAGATCCGGAATGGACAAGGGAGTCCCGAAAGCTGGCAGAAAAGGATCAGGCCGCCTATGAAGAGGCTGTAAAGATTGCAGAAGATCTTGCCGGGAAAGAGGCTTTGATCCGAACGGATCCCTTTTTATTCTATGTAAAGACGAAGGAGCCGGAGAGAATCTATCGACAGCTTTTGGAACAAACAGAGAAGGAGCATCTTTTGCTGACAAGGGATGCAAGAAAGGTATATTGCTGTCCTGCCTCTCTGAACAAAGGAAGGGCAGCAGAGCGTTACCGGCAAAGAAGGGGACTTTCCTCCTATATGGCAGCGGGTGACAGCGAATTTGATATTCCCCTGCTGAAGGAGGCAGAGATCTGTCTTTGTCCGGAAGAAATCAGTGCCTTTGAAGCGAAGGGGCAAAAGAGAATCCTCAGGGGGAATTTTGCAGACAGGATCTGCGAGGAATTAGAAAAAATGAAAAGGGAGAGAGACTTTTGATAGAGGAGATTGAATTAAAATACAGTGTTGGGGCTCTTCTGTATACCCCGGCTCTGAATGGCAAGATCGCAGAGGCGGTAACAGAGGGAAAGCTTGGGAATAAATATTCTCTGGCACTTTGTCTGGAGGATACCATTTCAGAAGATCTTGTGGAAGCGGCAGAAAAGCAGGTGGGGGAGACTTTTTGCCGTCTCTATGAGAAGGCTTCCTGGGAAAACCGAAGTCTGCCCAAGCTATTTATCCGGGTTAGGGAAGCGGATCAGCTGGAAAGGGTCTTTGATCGGATCAGCCCATGGCAGGAGCTTTTAACAGGCTTCATTTTCCCAAAATACAGTCTGCCCAATGCGGAGGCCTATCAGGAGGCCCTGCTGAGGGTAAATGAGCGAGCAAAGCACAAAATTTATATGATGCCTATTCTGGAGAGCGGTGATATCATAGATTTTCGGACCAGGGCGGAGGTTCTGGGAGGAATCAAGGATAAGATGGATTCCGTAAAGGAATTCGTATTGAATGTCAGGGTTGGCGGAAATGATTTTTCCAATGAATTTGCGGCAAGAAGGCATTATGATGAGACAATCTATGATATTTTGCCTTTGGGTCAGCTTCTGGGAGACATCCTGACTGTTTTCTCGAGAGATTATGTCGTCTCCGGACCGGTCTGGGAATTCTTTTCCAGCGACAATGACGAGTGGGAAGAAGGGCTTCGGAGAGAACTGAAGCAGGACCGGCTGAATGGCTTTATCGGGAAAACCGTGATCCATCCCAAGCAGATCCCGATCGTCAATGATATGCTGAGAGTGACCAGTAAGGATTATAAGGATGCGAAGGCAATCCTGAACTGGGACAGCAGCGGTCTGCAGGTAGGAAAAAGCATCGGAGGAGAAAGGATGAATGAGGTTCGGACCAATTATAACTGGGCAAAGAAGATTGTCCTCCTGTCTGAACTTTACGGAATTGTATGACAGAAAAATTTGCACTTGATGACCTCATCAAAATCGCGAAAAGAGAGAACAATACGAAGAGAGCCTACCTATATGTAAATCCCCTGCAGGGAAAGCATATTCCGGTTTCTCCTTCTTCATCCGTGGTGCTTTTTACCCTTCTGGCGAAAAAGCTGGAGGAAAGATATCCAAAGGAAAGAATCCTGGTGATAGGATTTGCGGAAACCGCAACTGCGATCGGGGCGACCCTTGCTTATCAGGCAAAGAATGCAGCCTATTATATGAGTACAACCCGGGAGAGCCGGGAAGGGGCAGAATACCTTTTCTTTACCGAATCCCACAGTCACGCCCAGGAGCAGCGGCTGATTGTTAATGGGCTGGAGGAGATTTTAGACGATGTGGATCGGATCGTATTTGCAGAGGATGAGGTTACAACCGGAAATACCATAGAGAAGATCATCCGGCTTCTGCAGAAAAAGTATCCTGACAAGGAGCTGAAGTTTGCTATATTTTCTCTTTTGAACAGTATGTCGGAAGAGAGGATGGAGGAGTTAGCTACCGAAGGATTTTTCTGTGACTATCTTTATCATATTCCCCCTCTTTACAGGACAGAGGAGATCGAACAGTATTCTTATGAAAAGAGAGAAGAAAAGGAAATAAATTCAAATTTTGTGGAAAAAGATAAGATTCTCCCGATCAGAAGGATCTCAAAGGGAAATTATTGGGATGCCAGGATTGCAGAAAATGTAAACGAGATGAGAAATTCCGTGGATGCTTTTACAGACTCTGCTTTAGATTCCTTAGAAGAGCTGGAGGAGGCAGAAAGCATCCTGATCCTGGGAACGGAAGAATTTATGTTCCCGGGTATCTGGCTGGGGCGAAAATTAGAAAAGCAATGGCCAGGGAAGAAGATCCGTTTTCATGCAACGACCCGCAGTCCGATCGAGATTTCAAAGGGAGAGGGCTATCCCCTGCAGAGCAGGGCAGAGCTGGAGAGCCTTTATGAGGCAGGCAGAAAAACCTTTCTCTATAACCTGGATCGCTACGACCGGGTTTTGATCCTGACCGATGCGAGGGAAAACTGGAAAAAGGGTTTAGAGGATCTTGCCGAAGCCTTAAGGCAGTATGGAAATGAGAAGATTAGGCTGATACAATGGGGAGAGTTTGAGGATGCAGACGAGCTATGCGAAGGAAGAGGTTGAGATCCTGCTAAAGGACATCAGCGGTATGGTTGAGCCTCTTCCGGCTGAGATAAGGGAAAAATATATTCAGGCGGGCAGGCATTACTGTGAGATGCTTCCTTTGGAATATAAGCCATCGGAAAAGTATATGGCGGCTTATGAGAGTGCCCTGGAGAATTATGCCGGGCTGACGGCAGAAGCAATCGGCATTTTGGCAGAAAAGGTCTATGAGAAGAAGGGAAAAGGGCTGGTCCTGATTTCCTTAGCAAGGGCAGGTATTCCCATCGGCATCCTTTTGCACCGGTATTTAAAGAAGAAATACCAGATTCATGTTCCCCATTATGCGATCTCGATCATCCGCGGAAGAGGAATCGATAAAAATGCCATGGACTATATTTTAAGCAGGCATCCGGCGGAGTCTCTGCAATTTGTAGATGGCTGGATCGGCAAGGGAGCGATTCTGGGGCAGCTCAAGGAGGCCCTTAAGGATTATCCGGAGCTGGATACAGAACTGGCTGTTGTTTCGGATCCGGCCAATCTGACGGAGCTATGCGGCAGTCATGAGGACATTCTGATCCCTTCCTCCTGCCTGAATGCAACCGTAACCGGCCTGATCAGCAGAACCTTTCTGCGGGAGGACATTATCGGAGAAAAGGATTTTCACGGAGCGGCCTATTATGGGAACTTAAAAGAAGAAGACCTGTCAGAAGCCTTTTTATCTGCGATCGAGGAAAAGTTTCAATATGAAGGAAGTGAGAAGATAATAAAGAAGGATGTGCAGAAAAAAGGCAGCGATATTGCAAGAGAGATCGCAGAAGAATATGGAGTTTCCGATATTAATTTCGTAAAACCGGGGATCGGAGAAACGACCAGGGTTCTGCTTCGCCGTATTCCCTGGAAGATACTGGTGAATAAGAAGTTTGCCGGAGCGGATGAACTGAAGCATATCTATCAGCTGGCCGGGGAAAAGGAAGTTCCCCTGGAAATCAGCAGGATCGATCTGGGCAATTACAAGGTATGCGGACTGATCCGAAAGCTGTCGGATGTCTGAAGGTTAAGAAGCATGTAGAGGAAAGCAGTGCGACAGAAAAAGCAGTCTGGCAGAGAAAAAAGAAAAGACGAGATAAAAGGAGCAGAAAAGAGGGAAGGAGCGGATATGTTCACAATAGAAAATAAAAGCAGACCTGCCTTCAACAGGGAGAATGTGACTTCTCTGAATTTTAAAACGGAGACAGCCCTGAGTAGGGAAACGATCGGAGAACTGAATCGAAGAGGCGGACAGTTCCGGCAGACGGGAGAAAAGACTGCCGGCAGCTGGGTAGAAAATGACCGGGATATCGGAAGGCCGAGCAGCAGGCTGGAAAACCAGCAGGATACCAGAAGGCCGAGCGGCCGCAGGGAAGAAGAAAGAAAAGAAAGAAGGACGGAAAGTCCCGGGGCGAAGGCGCGGACAAAGCTGCCGGATATGAAGTTGCCGGATCTGCGGAACAGACTTTGCAAGGGACAGAAAACCGGTTTGAAACTGCAGGGAAGAGACAATGTAAAATTGAAGGTTTGCTTTGGCTGGAATATTCAGGATGCAAGATGTGATATGGATGCATCGGCTTTTCTTCTGACCGAGAAGGGAAAGGTAGCAGATGACAGCTGGTTTGTCTTTTATAGTCAGACAGAGAGTCCGGATGGAGCAGTCGTTTTTACAGAGGATCCGACCGGAAAGGATCGGGAGATCATCAGCCTGGATCTGGAAAGATTGAATCCTTCGATTCAGAAGATCGTCTTTGTACTTACCATCAATGAGGCCATTGAAAACAGGCTGAATTTCAGTATGATAAGAGATGCCTATATCCGGATTCTGGATGCAGAGGGAGAAGAGGAAATTGTCAGCTATCAGCCGGAGGAATATTATGCCAATGTGACCTCCATGACGCTGGGAGAATTATATAAGCATAAGGGAGAATGGAAATTCAATCCGGTCGGAAACGGAGTACAGCAGGATCTTGCCGGACAATGCGCAATCTATGGAGTAGAGATAGAATAAGAGGAGAAAAAACATGGTGACATTTGAGACTGTAAATGAATTGACTTTGAAGGTTACCTGCAGGGGAAATGATGTAGTATATACCAAGGCAGGTGCCTTTATTGCAGGAGAAAGCCCGAGTAAAAATTACCGTTTTGAAAAGGTACTTTTAGGACCCCAGCATAATCTGGCTCAGGCAGCCTTTGGATCTTTGGTCAGAAGAGCAACAGGAGAAAATCTTCCCCTGATGAAGGGAATCATGAGCGGAGATTCCATCACCTATTACGCGAATTTCGGTCAGCATGTGATCGTTTACAAGCTGGATGAAGGAGAGCAGATTTCCGTAGAATCCGAGAATATCCTTGCCTTTACCCAGGATTGCGATTATAAGGTACGTTTTCTGGGCGTGGGTGTAATGTCTCAAAAGGGACTGGCTACCTCTACTCTTACCGGAAGGGGTAAGAATGCCTATGTAGCGGTTCTGTCTGACGGAAACCCTCTGGTACTGAGCAATTACGAAAATCGCAATACGATCGCCGTGGATCCGGATGCTGTGATCTGCTGGATCGGTCAGGGAAACTGCGATCCGGCAATCACGGCGGATGTGAACTGGAAAACCTTTATCGGCCAGGCTTCTGGAGAATCCTACAGCTTTGAATGGAGCGGCAATCAGCCGGTGGTCGTTATTATTCAGCCGTCAGAACGTGCCGGTGGTATTAAGATAAGTATGGATTAAGGGAAATAGAAAAATGAGTTTGGCCTTAGCAAAGCAGATCTTAGAATTATTTATCATGATGGGCTGTGGATTCGCCCTGATCAAGCTGAAAATTCTGCCCTCGTCTGCGAGCAGTGTCATATCGAAGCTGGTTATTTATATTGTAACGCCCTGTGTTTTGATCAACAGCTTTCAGGTGAAGCTGACGGCAAAGACAGAGGCAGGATTTCTTCTCTGTACCTTTACGGCTCTTTTGATCCATGCGGTTTTATTCCTTCTGGTGGGACTGCTGAATCGCTTTTTCCGTTTTTCGGCGATAGAGAAGACCTCAATCATATATTCTAACAGCGGAAACCTGATATTTCCCCTGATTACAGCCTTACTGGGAGAGGAGTGGATCATCTACTCCTCTGCCTTTCTTTGTGTACAGCTTTTCTTTATCTGGAGCCATTGCCGTTCTGTGATCGAGGGAGAAAGTCATATCGATATCAAGAAGATTCTGACCAATGTAAATATCGTTTCAATCTTTATCGGTCTTTTTTTCCTCCTGACGGGGATAGAGCTTCCTTCCGTGATCTCGGATACTATGTCTTCTCTTTCAGCCATGGTGGGACCGCTTTCCATGATCATGATCGGAATGATCCTTTCCCAAGTAGATTGGAGGGAGTATATTTCCTCTAAACGCTTCTATCTGGTGGTTTTTCTGAAAATGGTTCTTACCCCGTTCATCATTATGCTTCTTTTGAAGTTCTCCGGTCTGGCAAGTCTCCATTCAGAAGGAAAAACCCTGCTCTTTATGAGCCTTTTGGCCGTCAGTACACCTTCGGCAGCAGCAGTGGTTCAGATCTCGCAATTATACGATAAGGATACAAAATATGCCTCGGCTATCAACAGTGCCACCGCTCTGGTCAGTCTTGTAACAATGCCTCTTGTGGTTGCCCTTTATTACCTATGATGCATTTTGAATGATTGTTTGAACTTTTTGGAAAAAGAGGAATAACTTTGCGATTGATAAAAAAAGAGAGAGTGATATAATTTCCTATGATAAAAATAAAACGAAATGAGAGGTGAAAAAATTGAAGAAATTAATACTGACTTTCTTTGCTTTCTTTTCCGTTATTTCGGCATCTTCTGTCTCTGCTTTTGCGGCAACTACAACAGAAAATACGGCATCCGTGCCCATCTGGCTTTGCATACCTTTTGCAGGCCTTCTTTTATGTATTGCTGTAATGCCGCTGGTAAAAGGAGAGTGGTGGGAGAAGCATCAGCCGATCGTGGTAGCAATGTGGATTATCCTGATGGTGGTTCCTTTTGCGCTTGTTTACGGAGCGGGGCAGACGGTAGAAACAGTCTTGGAATGCGTGATCAATGACTATCTTACCTTTATTGTTTTGCTCTTCGGTCTTTTCTGTGTTTCCGGTAATATAACCGTAGAGGGTGATTTTGCAGGTTCTCCCAGAGTAAATGTGGGATTGCTTGCCTTAGGAACCATCCTGTCCAGCTGTATCGGAACAACAGGTGCCAGCATGCTGATGGTTAGACCGATCATCAAGATGAATTCCTGGAGAGAAAGAAAAGCCCATATTATGATCTTTTTCATCTTCATGGTTTCCAATATGGGAGGATGTCTGACACCGATCGGTGATCCGCCCCTTCTGATGGGCTTTATGAGAGGGGTTCCCTTCTTCTGGAGCCTCCATCTTTTCCCGATCTTACTTTTCAATATGGTGATCCTGCTCTTTGTTTTCTATCATTTGGATATGAGAGCTTACAGGATGGATATCGGACTCGGACGTAAGCCGGATATCAGCAAACCGGGTACGGTTTTCCGGATTGACGGACTGCACAATGTCCTCTTTCTGCTGATGATCGTAGCAGCTGTTATCTTAAGCGGTGTGCTTCCGACTCTTTCCGCCTTCCAGGATGCAGCGGGAAATGTGATCGGCATTCATCTCTTTGGAGAGGTCAGCTTATCCCTGCCTTCTATTATCGAGGTTGTAATGATTCTGCTGGCAGCCTGGCTGTCCTTTAAGACAACAGACAAAGAAATCCGTACACGGAACCACTTCACTTGGGGAGCCATCCAGGAGGTTGCCGTTCTCTTCATCGGTATCTTTATTACCATGCAGCCGGCTCTGATGCTGCTGAAGGCAGTCGGCCCGAATCTCGGACTCAGCCAGCCTTACCAGCTCTTCTGGTCAACAGGTGCCTTGTCCAGCTTCCTGGATAATACACCGACCTATCTGGTCTTCTTAACGACAGCAGGAACCTTAGGCTTTACCAATGGTATCGTAACCAGCCTCGGAACGGTTCCGGTCAAGATCCTGACAGCAATTTCCTGCGGAGCCGTATTCATGGGCGCCAATACCTATATCGGAAATGCTCCGAACTTCATGGTCAAGGCTCTTTCCGATGAGAACGGTATTAACATGCCATCCTTCTTCGGATATATGCTATGGTCGATCGGCTTCTTGATCCCGGTATTTATCATTGATATGCTGGTATTCTTTTTATAAGAGAGGAGGAGCGACATGCAGGATATTAAGAATCAGGAAAAATACAGAGAACTGGCCACCAGATTATATGAACTGGATGGAGAGGTTTATAAAAGCGTCGGTTCTTCTCTTGGCCGTACCTTCTCAGGTGACAGGGAATCCACGATCCGTAATCTGGCAGGTCTGATGTATGCAAAGCCGGAAGGACATCTTCTTCGAAGCGAGATGGCCTTGGTCAGCAACATGGCCAGAACCATTCCGGATGAGGCAGAAAAAAGCCGTCTCATGAAAGAATACGATGAGATCTTCCAGGAGATCACCCAGCTTCCGGATAATTTTGCGGGACAGGATATTCTGGACTTAGAGAGAGCACAGCTGAACTATCTGCTGAGACAGAAAGAAAATATTTCTGAAGAGGATCACAGAGTCATCTGTATCAGCCGAACCCAGGGAAGTGCGGGAAATGATATCGGCTTTGGATTGGCAGACCGCCTTCATATTAACTATTATGATGTAGAGATCTTTGATCAGGTTTTGAGACGACTGGAAGCAGAAAAAGGAGCAGTTCACGATGATGAGAGCTTTGCTGATTTTTCAAAATACAGTCGGAAACAGAAGCGTAGCATCAAAGAGTGTCTGAAGGATTTTAACCGTTATCATGGCTTGCCGAAACGGGATGCGGTCTTTTTCAATATGAGTGATCTGATCTGTGATCTGGCTCAAAAGGAAGACTGTGTCATCATGGGACGATGTGCCGATACGATCCTGAAGAATAATCACATCCCTCATATCAGCATTTTCATTACGGCACCTTTTGCAGCCCGTCTGCAGCATGTGATGGATGCCAGGGATATGAAGCTGAGAGATGCGGTTCGTTTTCTGAAGAAAATGGATAAGAAACACAGAAAATATTATAATTTCTACGGAGGATCTGAATGGGGCAACCCGGATAATTATGACCTCTGTATTAACAGTGCCAGCTATGGTATCAAGGAAACGGAGAATCTGGTGCTGAAGCTTTTGAATGATAAGGCGTGAGGCTTTATTCCGGGAAAACTTGGTGAAAGAAAAATGACTGGTCAAGGAAATCCAGGGGGATTTGCTTGGCCAGTCATTCTTTTAGTAGAAATTATAAAAAGCATAAACAAAGGCTGAGAATGATTACAAAGTCCACGAAAGTAGAATTCCGACCTGAGTAAATCGATGGCACGCTTCGTTCTCTGTTCCTCACGTCGCTTATTCGCGACAGCTCCTGCGAAACTCGCGCTTCGCGCTCACTCAGGGCTACGCCCTTCGGCCCCTTGGGCACAGTCGCCCGCTGTCGCTAGCATCCGTTTCGTCACGACGAGAGCCTCGCAAATCGCCATAGATTTACTCAGTCGGAGTTCATGACAAATCACACTTTTCCAAAGAGGCCTTGCCAAAAAATTGATTCGAGTTCGTAAGCAGGATCTTCTAATGACGATTCACAAGGCTCGCGTCGTGACGCAGCGGCTAGCACGAGGGCGTCGCTCCTGTTTGAGCTCACAATAGTAAGGGGCATCTCTATGAAACAATAAATATGCGTTACCAAGAAATACAAAGCGAGTTTAGCGTGGAGCCCGAGTGAATAAGCGCCGCAAGGAACAGCGAACGCAGTGTGTCATTAGAAGACCTGCTTATCGACTCGAATTCTTTGTTTTAGATCCGGTTTTCATCAACACGTTTTGTCCTATAAGCCGAAAAGGCTGAGAATGATTCTTCCGAATCATTCTCGGCCTTTTATAATATAGCTATCCATAGTTTTTTGAGCCTGCTCCTCTACCAGGTCAAAAGCTCATACCCATCTTCCGTTACAACCAGCTGTACTTCCCACTGGGCTGAAGGGGAACCGTCCTCCGTGAAAACAGTCCAGTCATCGTCTTCATCCACGCAGACGCTTGCTCCTCCCAGATTGATCATAGGCTCGATCGTGAAGCAAAGACCCGGTGCCATGATCATCTCTGTTCCGGGGAGGGAGACAAAGCTTACGAAGGGCTCTTCGTGGAATTCTCTGCCGATTCCATGACCGCCGATCTCCCTTACAACGGAATAACCCTGGGATTTGGCAAATTCATTGATGGCAGATCCCATATCTCCCAGACACTTCCAGGGCTTTACCTGCTCTAAGCCGATCTCGATGCTCTTCTTTGTATCATCTACCAGCTTCTTCCAGAGGGGATCTACATCCCCAACGCAGAACATTCTGGAGGAATCCGAAAAATATCCGTTCAGGATAGTAGAGCAGTCTACATTGATGATATCTCCATCCATAAGGATCTCATCCTCGGAGGGAATTCCGTGGCAAACAACGTCATTAATGGAAGTGCATACACTCTTTGGAAATCCTTCGTAATTCAAAGGAGCCGGAATACCGCCCATCTCTGTTGTCACCTTATAGACAATATCGTCGATTTCCTGGGTGCTCATACCTACATGGATCTGCTTTCCGACCTCATCCAGGCAGGCCATATTGATCTTGGCACTTTCCTTGATTCCTGCAATATCTTCCGGTGTTTTGATGATATCGTGAGACGGAATAATATGTCCTTCCATATTCAGCTGCTCTAATTTCTGATCAAAGCCCATATGACAGATTTTGTATTTTTTTCCGCTGCCGCACCAGCAGTGATCGTTTCTACCTAGCTTATGTAACATTTCTCAATCCTTCTTCTCTTCTTTTCTGCTTCTGCCCCTGCTTTGCCTGCAGGCGCACTTACCTACCGCCTATCATAGCACAATCAGGAAATAAATTCAGCAGGGAGTTTGTATATACTAACCGTTACTGAAAACTTATAAAAAGTTATAAACTTTAGTTATCTTCTGTTTTCTGCTCGATGTCCTGCTTTGGATTCTTTCCTTTTGCCCGAACCGGGAGGCCGTTTACCTCAATCTGGTCATTGATCTCGATTACAAGACAAAGCCGGCCGTCTACTTCCCTGGTCTCGATCAGATCCGTTCTGTCCGGACTGATCTTAATGCTGACATCCGGCGTAGAGACGGAAAACTGTCTGGTATTGATCAGATTGGTCGCCTGGAATTCGGTTTTCTCGTCCGGAGCTACATGCTGATAATTACTGTCAAACTGCTCCATTCTCTCATTCGAAACCCCACTTTGCTCCAGAACCTTCTTTACCTCATTCGAGGAAAGCATCAGGGGATCCGGTTCATCCTTGGTTTCCTCTATCATTTCATAGATGGTCTCATGGATTTCCTTCATGGTTTCAAAGTCACAATCTTCTTCCAAGGTATCCAGAATCACCTGCTGAAATACATCCATCTGTCCCCCAGCTGACATGGGAGTCTCGCAGCCAAAGAGATCGTGGATCATCAGCTCCTGCAGCTCTTCTGCCTTCTTTGTATAATACAGGATATGATGAAGATCCGTAGAACGGTCTGTAAAAGCCGGGAAAAGGAAGCCGTTTGTCGGCGCATCGACGATCCAGTCCCTGTTTCTGTCAGAGAATCCACCCTTTTTCGGATCATAGCTTAAGGCATCCTTGCTCAGCTTAACCGGACAGATCGCACAGGTGATATATTCGAACATTTCATCAGATGCATCAAACATCTCATCTCCGGAAGTAGATCGTCCCGGCACATCATAGATCGCATGGGTCAGGATAATATAATAATTCTCCCCATACACATAGGAATCCATGATCTTCTGATAGAAACGATCCAGAAGTGCCTCATCCTCCAGCTTGCTCTCTCTCAGCTTCAGCAGCAGGGTCTGCGCCCCCTCATCCAGTTCACTTTCCAAAGGAATGTCCAAAGTCAGAAGATTTTTGCCGACTGTTCCCGATAACACCTTCTTCATCAGATCCAGATATTTATGCCCTTCCTCCTCCGGCAAAGACAAAAAAGCATCCTTGATCTTAGCCTGGATTTTTTTCTCCCCGTCTATATAGCATCCGCATATTCTGGAAATCGTACAGTTCTCATAGCTGAACTGTTTTCTGATCTCATTTACTTCTTTTTTATTCATTTCTGTCTTCCTGTTCTGCTCTTGCTGCTTTCTGAAGGGAATTCACCCCGCAAAGCAGCCTCTTTCTTACTTTGCCTTCACGGCATATCTGAGCTTTGCCGATCTGGCTCTGGGATTGCGGAAGCATTCCTCCTGGCTTGCCTTGATCACATCCTTCGAAATCTCACTGTAAGCCCCGGCTTTCTTCCCTTCCTTAAACATCTTCTTTACCAGCCGATCCTCTCCGGAATGGAAGGTCAGGATCGCTGCTCTTCCTCCCGGAGCAAGTACCTCCGGCAGCTTCTCTAAAAGGCTGTAAAGCACCTCATATTCATGATTAATATCAATTCGAATGGCCTGAAAGCATCTCTGGCAGGATTTCTTGGCCAGTTCCTTTTGCTCTTTTTCCGAGCAATTCTTATTTTCATCTCTGACAACCTGCTCGATGATCTGACGAAGCTGCGTGGTTGTTTCGATCCGCCCTCTTCTCTCTGCCTCTCGAATGGCCTTGGCGATCGGTCCGGCATATACTTCATCTGCATTCTCCAAGAGCATGCCCTCGATCTCATTTTCCTCCAGCTCTGCCAGCCGCTCTGCTGCGCTGACTCCTTTTTCCGGATTCAGGCGAAGATCCAGCGGACCGTCCAGCTTATAGGAAAAGCCTCTCTTAGGATCATCGATCTGCATGGACGAAACGCCCAAATCCGCAAGCAGAAAATCAAAAGGCCCATCCTCTTTGGCCGCCTGGTCAATCTGCGCAAAATTAATATGCCGGATCGTCAGGATCTCTTCTCCAAAACCAGCCTCCCGAAGCCTTTTTTCTGTCTTCACCGATTCGATTGGGTCTACATCCAGGGCGCAAAGATGGCCCTTTCCTTCCAGTTTTTCTAACATGGCCTTGCTGTGTCCGCCATAGCCCAGGGTACAGTCGCAGCCCTTTTCTCCGGGCTTTATATTCAAAAGTCCCAGGATCTCCTCTACACAGATCGAAATATGCATGCCCGCCGGGGTGCTTCCCTTTTCAATGACATGCTGTACCAGCTCCGGATAAAGTTCCGGATTCTGTTCCTTGTATTTTTCCTCAAATCTGCGCGGATATTTTCCGGAATACCGTTTTCTTCTTTTATGCTCTTCGGCCATGCTCTGCTCCTTTTCTCTAAAGATGCACTCAAACTCTTCAAATTCTATCATAGATCGCGGCCTTTTTCATCACCGGCTTTCCGCAGGGCGATCCTGGACAGAGCATTTTCTATACAAGAAAATAGCCCTGCCCGACTAATCGCTTAGTCAGACAGGGCTTCCTGCTTCTTTAGGCTCTTGCACTACACTCCTTTTCGCTTGTTCCCGAAAGAATATTGCTAATTCCCTGCAGGAGGGAATCCACTGCCTCCTTCCGTTCACAAAGGGCATCCTCCAGGCTCATTCTTCCATATACGTCCTTCACCTCTTCCAAAGTCCAATAATCTCCGATTCTTCCCATTTCCTCAATAAAGTAATTCATGTCGCACTTGTTCATCTTGCTTTCCTCCTTCATGCAAATTATTTTTATATACTGTCATCGCCAAAGCGACGCAATATTCAAAGAACGCTTGGAGCCGTCGTTCATCACATCGCTAAAGCAACGCGATATATCATTCCACTTCCAGTGTCAGCTTCGGCTGATCGATATAGTTGTAAAGGCTTCCGCTGCCAATATTTAACTGGAAGTTCACCTCAGTGATATCAGATGTGCTAATATCGTTATCTTCAAGAGATCTCTTTTTAATTCCATATTTCATGGCACCGCTCTGTCCGGGTTCTACCCTTGTACTGTATGCAGCCTCATCCACCATAAATCCATTCACAGATACTTCATCATATTCATCCGACACATAAATAGTATCCGAAGTATTGTTTGTAATGCTCAGTAAAAGATAGTAATAGCTTGAATCGGAGTCTGAGGTCCCTTTACAAACAATCCTGACGTCGTTTTTGTTATACAACTCTGTTCCGGAATCATCTGCTCCCGAAGCGGCTTCTCCGTCTCCATTATCAAAGTCAATATGAACCGTTTCATCTTCTGCCAGATACTTATATTCCGCATCCGCTATTGTTGCATGAAACTCTATCGTTGAAATCGCGTCAATGGCATAAGCCTCCTGCTCATCCTCCTCTAACATATCCTTCATATTTACCACCAGGAGTCCTCGTCCTCCCGGATTTAAGCTGACAGAGTCCCAATTTGAAGGCGATACCACAAAATCATTTACTGCGATATCTCCGATTTTGAAATACAAAAACTCATCTGTTGTATTTTCCACTTCCAAAATGACAGCATTGCCATCTTCCTTGTTTTCTGCTAAGGCCGCCGAAATCAGCTTCATGCCATTGGAACTGAAGAGCTCTCCTGTTTGAAAATCAGTAATCTTTCTTCCGCTCAGGCTGGAGAAACTGCCGTTTTCTACCGCTTTCTGATAGGTATCTTCTGAAAGATCATAGCTTTCTGCGGCAGAAGTCTGGATCTTGATCGCGCCGGTTTCCAGATATTCATCGTAGTTATCATCCTTTACCTGAAAACCAATCTCTAATTCAGCAATATCTGTAATGCCCAACAATTCCATCTCGGTATTGCTGATGGAAATACTGCTATTTGCCTTCATCCCTGCAGATACATCTTCATTTACATAAATAGAGGAAACGGTGTATCCATTCACTGCATTGCAGCTATATCCGAGAGAACCGCTGATAAAAGAAAGATCCTTATCGGAATTGTTTTCAATAAGAAGATCCATTGTTGCCTCATAGCTGTTGTAGCTCAGATTACTGGCTGTAATCTTTATCCCTTTTTCATCTACAAGGACGGTGTCTTCGATCGTCGCTGTCCCCGCGAAAGGAACATATGCTCCCTTTTCGATTTCCTCCTCTTCTTCCTCCTCCGCTGCAGGATTAGAAGACTCCGCTTCACTTTTTACAGCTTCCGCTGATTCCGCATCAGACGATGCTGCCGACGCTTTTTCTTCTCCTGCACTTCCACAGCCTGCCAGCATGATCGCTGAGGCCAATAACAATACCGCTAACGCTTTTTTCATCTTTCTTCCCTTTCTTTTACAGTGTTCTTCAATTCATTTCTGATTCGATCAGGCATTTAAGATTTTCAATTTCCTGATGCTTTTCCTTCTTTTCCTTTAACAGCCGCTCCATAGCCTGTTCCAGAATTTCCAGCCGATTGACCTGTCCGTCATCCAAAAGCTCCCGAATCTCCCGAATGCTGAGTCCTGCCCTGCGATAGGAAATAATCTCCTCCAGCCGAACTAATTTTTGACTGTCATATAGCTTGAAATTTTGCCTCTCCGTTCTCTCCGTGGGACAAAGAAGTCCGATCCTGTCATAATAAAAAAGTGTTTTTCTGGTAATCCCTGTTTTCTCACAGATCTCTCCAACCGAAAAAATAGGATTTTCTTCCTTGTCGCTTTCCTCTTGCTTCTCCATCTGCTCTCTCCTTCTCTTTACTGACTAAGCTCAGCAAGCTTCTTGCTAACCCTGGTCTGAACCTCCAGATAATAAGCCAGTTCTGTGTCATTCATCTCATCTTCATCCCAGGCATCGAATTTCTTTACAAAATCCGCATACTTGCTCATATAATCTGCATAATCCGCGAGCATCTCGGCATCTTTTCCGTCTGACTCTGCATATTTCTTCATAAAGTCACAATAATCATTCATGAAGGTCTCATAGCTGTCCATCGCTTCCTTAAATTCCGGATGCATGCCGTCTACCAGATCTGAATCGTCACTGCTTTTTTCTGTTGATTTTTCTTCCTTTGTTTCTGTTTTTTCCTGCTTGCTTTCAGCCTGCTCCTCTTTTGTTTCGGTAGCGGTCACGCTGTCGGTCTCGTCTTCTTTTTCCGCTTCCGTCGCTTTCTCTTTCAAGATTATTGTGGACCCGATTTTTTCTTCTTTACTCTTGGAATTCGTGCTGCTAATCGAATGAAAGACTCCGATGAGCAAAATAAGAACCAAGAGAATAAACCAGATTCTCTTATAAATAGGTTTCTTCTGTTTCGCTCCACAGGAAGGGCAGATCTTCAACCCTTTTTCCATCGGTGCATTACATTTTCTGCAGCTGATTATTTTCGTTTCCTTTTTCATCCTTTTCTTCCCCTTTTTTTGATTTACTTTTCCGTCAGGTGTTATGCAATGACATATTTAACTATGTCATGATTCCCCGCGGAACGGTCAATGGAAATACAAGCGCTTTTTCTGATTAAAGAGTACCCTAGGGAACGGAATATTTATATGCCCAAAATTTTTCCAAAGAAATGAGGGATAGAACAAATAAGGAGCCGAGCATCCATGCAATCATGGACACCCGGCTCCCTGCCGTACTAACTTCGGAAACCCGTAAAGTCTGTTTCCTGTATTTGATTTTAAGAATCTAAGAGAATCCCCTGATAGAGTTCGATCACAGAGGCAATGATCTCATCATTAAATTCATACTCCGGCGTATGCAGTCCCGGATGATCCTCTCCGCAGCCGATTCCGATAAAAGCTCCTCTGGTTTTCTGCAAATAATAGCCAAAGTCCTCGGACCATCTGAAAGGCTCACTCGGATTGCTTACCTGCTGTCCAAGCCGTCCTGCCAGCTCCCGAATCCTGTCCACGCAGGCTTTCTCATTGACTGTGGCTGGGAACTCCTCCACACGGGAAAGATCGACGGATAACCCCTGCTCTGCTGCCAGAGTCCTTGCCTTTTCTTCTATTCCTGCAAGTAAGACATCGTATTCTTCCTGATATTCAGCCCTTAAGGTCAGCCTCAGCCTTCCCTCTCCGGCAGATACGCCGTAGGAATGACTGCCTGCTTCTATGCCTATGACAGTTCCTAATATGATTCCCTTCTTTTTCTCCCGGATCATCTCATTCATGCCTTCTATGAGTCCGGCAATTGCATTGGCAGGATTTCTTCCGTTTTCCGGATACGCTGCATGGGACTGTTTTCCCAGGAAATGGATCTCCAGACCGGTCGAGGCACAGGCAAAGGTGCGGTCTAAGAGGAGCACTTCTCCGCAAGGATAACCGGGAATATTGTGAAAGCCATATATTTCTCCGATCCCTTTTTCCTCTATGAGAGGAGCACAGAAAACGGCTCCCATTCCGATCTCTTCTGCCGGCTGAAAGATAAGATAGACGTCTTTTTCCGTCTCTGTCTTATCCAGCCAGAGAGCAAAACCGGCCAGAATAGCACTATGCCCGTCATGTCCGCATAAATGTCTGGGAATTCTATCTGCACAGGTGACTGCATCATAATCAGCCCGAAAGGCGATCGACTCTCCCCGGCCTTTTCCTTTTTTCATTACATAGAACCACTGCTTTCTGTCTACTATGGTCAGGGATTGCGTATGCCCTTCGATAAAGCGCATTAAGTGCTCTTTTGTCTTCACTTCATGCAAGGATTTCTCCGGCATTCCATGCAGTTCTTTTCTAAGTTTTATGATCCATTCCAAATCAGAGGAAGAAATGCTTCTTTGGTCTTTTTTCTTTTCCTCTTTATTCTTATCTAAAAGCATTACTCTTTTTTAGCTGCCTTTGCTGACATGGTATGTGTTGCACTATAAAGTGAAGACGTCGGAGCAACCGGGCTCATTAAAACTCGACCTGTTCCGCGATATACATTTACGAATCCTTCTCCGCTGACAGCAGATCCTACCAGTGTCTTTGTCGTTTTTTCCACTGTGAAATCAAGGTTCGAAGACCAGCATACAGCCAGATTTCCGTCAATCTTCAATTCGTCATCCTCCAGGACGATTTCAACCAATTCCGACTCCGGAACATTTGACTCCAAAGCAACAACGCCTTCTCCATATAAGCTAAGGTTGAAAAATCCCTCTCCGCCTAATACTGTTGAGGAAAGATTCTTTCTGGTAACGATTTTATTTTTTACATTTCCGTCACAAGCAAGGAACATGCCATCCTCTATTGTCATTCCTTCTGCGCCCCATTCTGCTACATCTACAAGAATAATATATTTGTAGGTAGGCTCCAGAACCAGGCAGCCGTTTCCGACATATTCCGGTTTTACTGCCGATTCTTTTGTAACCGCTCCCTTGATCGCTTTTCCGAACAGATCTCCAACGCCCTTGATTCCGGATGTTGCCTTCACATCACCGCTCATCCATTGCATTGCACCAGCCTGTATAATAGCTGAATGCGCTTTATCCAGATCAATCACAACCTGTCTTCTCCGCACATTCATCTTACTCATAAAATATTCTGTCTGTGCATTGCTTATGGAGACACTGGCATCCTGTATATATTCCAGCACATGGAAATTATCGATTGACTTCACAAATTTTCTGGTGTCATTTTCTAAATTCACAATTCTCATCTTACCGCTTCCATCCTTTCTTTTTCTAAATTGTCCGCTGTGTAATTATTTCTTTGCCTTCTCTTCTAATTCCAACATATACTTATCAAAGTCAGACATAAATAATCTGTCCTGGATCAGGCTCATCGAAATACTTTTCTGTCAGATACGTTCCTCGTTTCAGCCGTTCATCATCCATGACCCAGCCTTTAATGGTGTAGTCCTTGGCGATCTGATTTACCCATTTACGGAACTGAACCGCACGCTCGGAATTCACCTTGAAGCCTACGGCGATGATCATTTCCAGGGAGTAATGATTTGTACTGTAACTTTTTCTGTCAGCGGCAGTTATTCGAAATTTTCGAATAACTGAATCCTCCTGCAGCTCACTATCCTCAAATATCTTTTTAATATGATAATTGATTGTATTTGTGCCTACGTCATACAATGTGGCCATCATCTTCTGTGTCAGCCATATATTTTCATCCTCATAGCGCATTTCTATGCTATCCTGCTGATCCCCCACAGAGGCGACATAGGTTAGATATTCCGCTGCGCTGGAGCGGATGCTTATTTCATCTTTTTTCACCTGCTATACCCCAAGTTCTTTTTCTAAATCGTCTGCCGATATTGTTCCTTCCTCACGAATAGAAACCTCTGCATCGTTCAGTTTGCCCATAAGCTGATTAAGACCTTTTTCCTTATGACTATTGCTCAGTAGGCACACCGCTTCCGTATGCACCGTCTGCGAAAATTGATCCACACAGCAGCCCTTTTTCAGCTCATAGCCCCCATCCGCGCAAAGGATCTTCAGATCCCTTGCCATGGTTGCCGGATCGCAGCTGACATAAACGATCTTCTCCGGCTGCATTCTTAGCATGGTATCCAGAAGCTTCTGATCGCAGCCCTTTCTCGGCGGATCTACCACGATCACATCCGGCCGGACTTCTTCCCCTCTTTTTTCCATTGCCTCCGTGAAGACATCCTCTGCTGCCCCGACAAAGAATTCTGCATTGCTGATCTGATTCTCCTCTGCATTCTTCCTGGCATCTTCAATGGCTCTTTCCACGATCTCTACTCCATAGACCTGCTTTGCTTTTTTTGCCAAACAGAGGGAAATCGTTCCGATTCCGCAGTAAAGATCCCAAACGATCTCCTCTCCCTGAAGTCCTGCATAAGAAAGAGCCTTCTCATAAAGCCTTTCTGCCTGAAGGGGATTTACCTGATAGAAGGAAAGGGGAGAAATGGCGAATTCAATCCCACACAAACGATCCTTGATGTGATCCTCTCCCCATAAAACTTTGTTTCTTTTGCCAAGGATCACATTGGTATTCTCCTTGTTGATGTTGATCATAATGGAAGCCATACCTTCGATTTGGGACAGGCTCTCGATCAGCTCTTCTGCAAAGGGCAGCTCCTTTCCGTTCAGAACCAGGCAGACCATGATCTGTCCGCTATGCGCTCCGATTCGGATCAGGGCATGACGGATCAGTCCCTTTCCCCTCTTCTCATCGTAGGGTTCGATCCCATGCTTTTCCATATGAGTAAGGATCAGATGCAGGATCTTTGCATTTACCTCCTGTCCCAACATACAGTCTCGGATCGGTATGATCTGATGGGTTCTGCCGGCATAAAATCCTGCGATCAGCCTGCCTTCCTTATCTCTTCCAAAGGGAATGGCCATCTTATTCCGGTAGCGGAAGGGTTTTTCCGAGCCTAGTGGCTCCTCCATGATCTCCTCTATGAGTTCTTCCGAAAAGCCCCCCAGTCTCTGCAGCTGTCCCTTTACCTTTTTATTCTTCCATTCCAGCTGCTTGTCATATCGAAGGGGCTGTATCTGGCAGCCTCCGCACTGTCTGGAAACGGGACAGGCAGGCTCCACCCGGAAGGGAGATGCCTCCAGCAGCTCTTCCGTTCTGGCAAAGGCATAATTTTTCTTCACCTTGGTCAGTCTGGCTACTACCCTGTCTCCGATTACCGCATCCTTGACAAATAGAGGAAAGGTACCGGTTTTCCCGATACCTTCCCCATTTGTTCCAAGATCTTCTATTACTACCTCGATTAGATCATTCTTTTTCATTTGTTTATATCCGAAGTTCTTCTTAAATTAGATTCAAACAGTCTGTTATATCCCTGCCAGGAGAGATTGCCCGGTTCGACCTTGGCAAAGGCCTCTGTCAGCGTCTCCATCTTGGCATCTGCATTATCCGCAATACTCAAGGCAACCGCTTCTGCCAGTGCCGGCTTCTTGGGAGATCCGTATTCCAGCTCCCCATGATGGGCAAGAATGCAATGCTTGAGTTCATTTGCCATCGTTACCGGAAAGTCCGGAATGGCCTTGATCTTCTCACTGACCATCTCCATACCGATCACGATATGACCGATCAGCTGGCCTTCATCCGTATAATCGTTCTGGGGGAAGGCTGCCAGCTCCTTTACCTTTCCGATATCATGGAAGATGGCTGCTGTCAGCAGAAGATCCCTGTTCAATACCGGATACTGACCTGCCATAAAGTCACAAAAACGGGTTACGGACAAGGTGTGCTCCAGAAGGCCTCCGATAAAGCCATGGTGAATGGTCTTGGCTGCGGAATGCTTCTGAAAATTCTTCCGAAAATCCGCATCCCTGAAGAAAGCATCCAGAAGCTGCTTCAGATATGGATTCTGAATGCTGTCGATATAGGCCAGAAGCTGCTCATACATATCTTCTGCATTTTTCTCTGAGGTCGGAAGATAATCCTTGGGATCATACTCATTCTCATCCGCAAGTCTGGCTCTTCTGATATTCAGCTGGTTTCTTCCCTGGAACTGTGTTACCTCACCGGCAACCGCCACATAATCCATGGCTTCGAACTCGGCAATGCCGGGATTATCCGGATCCCAGATTTTGGCATCCAAAGTTCCTGTTTTGTCCTGCAGGGTTACATTCTCATAAGGTCTTCCTGCCTTTGTCGTAGCAGACTGCTTGCTCTTACATAAATAAACTTCATCGATCTGCATATTCGGACGCAGGCTCTCTATATATTTCATTTTTCCTCTTTTCTATTTTGTTCCATAGGTAACAGGGCAGCTGATCTCGGAATATTCTCCGTTTCCGGAGCGCATTACCTTGATCTCTTCCGTGCTTCCTGCTGACATCTTCAATAAATGGCTTCTGTAATCTGCCACGGTTCTGATCTCATCTGTTCCCATCTTTGTGATCACATCCCCGGCCTGGATACCGGCCATCAAAGCAGGCGTATCATCGGAAACATTTCTGACATAAACGCCCTGGGGGATATGATTTTCTTCTGCCATTGACTCGGTAATGGTCGTAAGATTCAGTCCCAGATATGCAATGCTCTCTCCCTTGGTGAGCTTCTCGATCGTAGGATAAAGATCGGAGATCGCAATTGCCGTCAGGGTATTTCGATCGCTCTCATTGTTGTATTCCATTCGCATGATACCGATGACCTTGCCCTTGGTATCGAGGAGGATACCACTTCCGTTCTCGGAGCCGATCATGGTGGTTGTGTAGATGGTAAAATTACCGTCCTCCAGAGAGATATGATTGTTCACGGAGGTTACGGTTCCGTCCAGAATAGAATAAATCGTGCCGAGGGGACTGCCCGCAGCGACAACGACCTGTCCCTGGGATATGTTTCCCGCTCTGTTAAAGACTGCTGTTTCGATCTGATCCAGGGTCTTTTCTTCCATTCCTTCTGTCGAAACAGTAACGATACAGAAACCGGTTACACCGTCTCCGCTTAAGAACTGTCCTTCCTGACTGCGGCCGTCCTCGAAGGTGACCTGTATGCTCTGTCCCTTCTTTAGACTCAGATTCTGGGTCAGGATCTGGAGCTGACTTTCATCCTTACTGATCACAAGGCCCATATTCTGGTCTTCATCCTCATAGGCGGAACCGAAGGGATCGGTTCCCCGGCTGACCAGGCTGACCGTAACAATAGAATGATTCGCTTCCTGACCGATATCATAGAGCTCATTCTGAAGATACTGGAAATCCGAGATCTCCAGGCTCTTCTGCTCTACGATCACTTCGGGTTCTGCCTCTTCTTCCTCTTCTTCTGCCTCCTCCGCATCTGCAGATTCTGCTTCCGCTGACTCAGCCTCAGCCGACTCCTCTGCCTTCTGGGCCGTAGCAGTCAATAAATGCTCCGTAAAAAAAGCAGCGGCTCCGAAGAGAATCCCCAGGACAACTGCCAGTCCCATATAAATCAGAACTCTTTTTTTGTTCAAGGGTTTCGCTTTAATATGCTCCCGGATAAACTCTTGTTTATCCGGCCCCTTTTCTTCCTGATCTGATGCCATGCTCGTTCCTCCGATGATGGATAAAGTGTTCAGGTCTTAAGAAATCTCAAGTATGTAAAATTATATCAGGCAGATATGAACATTTTATGAATGAAAGTCTTCTTTTGACTCTTTCAAAACAGCATTATACCATGTAAAATACCAATATGAATAAAAAAGTATTACACACCCTGGAATATGACAAGATAATCGAAAGACTGGCTGGCTTTGCTACAAACGATGCCGGCCGTTCTATGTGTGAGGGACTTCTGCCCTCCTCTGACCCTGACAAGATCGCTTTTATGCAGCAGCAGACAGCAGATGCCTTTGCCCGGATTCTCCGCAACGGCAGGATCTCCTTCGGCGGGATCGTTGAGCTTCGTCCTGCCCTAAAGCGTCTGGAGCTTGGTTCTACCCTGAGCATTGAAGAACTGCTTCAGGTTCGCTCCCTTCTGCAGGTCAGCAAACGAGCCCTGCTTTATGCGAAGGACAACCACGGAGAGGAAATTTTGGACAGCCTGACGGAACGTTTCCGCAGCCTGGATGATCTGCCCTCTCTTTTTTCTGAGATCGACAGATGTATCCTTTCCCTGGATGAGATCAGCGATGATGCCTCTCCCGCTTTGAAGAGCATCCGAAGACAGATTGCTTCTATGGGAGAGAGGATCCGTTCCCAGCTGAACAGCCTCCTTAATCAGGCAGGCATGCAGACCTATCTGCAGGATCATGTGATCACAATGCGAGGGGACAGATACTGTCTTCCCGTGAAGGCCGAATACCGGAATCAGGTAGCCGGTCTGGTTCATGACCAGTCCTCTACGGGAGCTACCTTATTCATCGAACCGGCTTCTGTCGTAAAGCTGAACAATGATCTAAAAGAGCTCTATCTCTCCGAGCAGGAAGAGATCGCCAGGATTCTGGCCCGCTTAAGTGCCCTCGTTGCAGAGAATGCGGAGATTATCCGCGCGGATCAGTCTGCTCTTTTTTTCCTGGACTTTGTTTTTGCCAAGGGACTGCTTGCCGAGTCCATGAATGCATCGATGCCCCTCTTTAATGAGGATCATCACATTCAGCTGAAGAAGGCAAGACACCCCCTTCTGGATCCGCAGAAGGTTGTGCCTATCAACCTTCCTCTGGGCGAAGACTATGACCAGCTGATCATCACCGGTCCCAATACCGGTGGTAAGACGGTCTCTCTGAAAACAGTCGGTCTTCTGACTCTGATGGGACAGGCAGGACTCCATATCCCGGCTTCCGAGAATTCCAGACTTTCTGTTTTCCGGCAGATTTATGCAGATATCGGAGATGAGCAGAGTATTGAACAGTCCTTGAGCACCTTCTCCTCTCATATGACTAATATTGTATCCATTCTCAAAAAGGCAGATGAGAACAGTCTGGTTCTTTTTGATGAGCTTTGTGCCGGAACCGATCCGACGGAAGGCGCCGCCCTGGCCATCGCGATCTTAAAGCAGCTTCATGAGCGAAAGATCACCTGTATGGCAACCACCCATTACAGTGAGCTGAAGGTCTATGCCCTCTCTACCCCGGGCGTGGAAAACGGCAGCTGCGAATTCGACCTCGCCAGCCTGAGTCCTACCTACCGACTTCTGATCGGTGTTCCAGGTAAGAGTAACGCCTTTGCCATCTCCAAAAAGCTGGGCCTTTCCGAAGCCATCATTTCCGATGCAAGGGAAAGAATGAAGGAGGAGGATGAGACCTTTGAGGATCTGATTGCCGACCTTGAGATCCGAAAACGCAAACTGGAAGATATGGAACTGGAGACCGAGCGTCTGAACAAGCAGGCCAAGTCCCTGAAGCAGTCTCTGGATTCCCGTCTCGACAAAAATGACGAGATGCGTAACCGAATCCTGAACGAAGCCAAGGAAGAGGCCGCCCGCATTCTCCAGGATGCCAAGACCCAGGCTGACCAGTCCATCCGCAATATCAATAAATACGGCTCCGCCAATGCACCGGATGCCGTGAAGAAGCTGGAGCAGGAAAGAACCAAACTGCGTCAGCAGATGAATAAGAATACCCCTTCCGCTAAGAAGGCAAAGCCGGAGCGGGCGGTTTCCCATCCGGATCCCAAGTCCCTGAAGATCGGCGACTATGTCAAGGTTTTGAGCTTCAATACCAAGGGAACCGTTCATACCCTGCCGGATGCAAAGGGCAACCTTACCGTCCAGATGGGTATTCTGAAAACAAAGGTAAATGTCAGGGATCTGCAGCTGATGCAGGAGCCGGTTGTGAAGAACAAATACCTCTCTTCCGGAAAGTCTGGCAGCTCCGTCCGCGCCAACAAGTCCTATCACATTTCCCCGGAGATCAACCTCATCGGAAAAAATGCGGATGATGCGATCGCGGATCTGGACAAATATCTGGATGACGCCTTCCTGGCCAACCTTTCCTCTGTCCGGATCGTACACGGAAAGGGTTCCGGTATCCTGCGCAAGGCGGTTCAGAAGCATTTAAAAACATTAAGCTATATTAAAACTTACCATGACGGCGTTTACGGAGAGGGTGACTCCGGTGTTACCATTGCCGAATTCGATCATGGAAAATAAAGGTTAAAGCATATGACTGAAAAACAAAAAATTCTGATTGTAGATGATGATACGAATATTGCCGAGCTGATCTCTCTCTACCTGGCAAAGGAATTCTTTGAAACAAAAATGGTTTATAACGGGGAGGATGCCATCACGGCCTTTGAGTCCTTTTCACCGGATCTGATCATTCTGGATCTGATGCTTCCCGGCATTGACGGTTATCAGGTCTGTCGCCAGATTCGCCAGTCCTCTTCCGTTCCCATTATCATGCTTTCCGCAAAGGGAGAGGTTTTCGATAAGGTTCTGGGCCTGGAGCTCGGTGCGGATGACTATATGGAAAAGCCCTTTGACAACAAGGAGCTGATTGCAAGGGTAAAGGCGATCTTAAGGCGTTCTTCCTCTTCCCAGAGCGAAGCCGCTGCCTCTGCCCATGTTCTTTCTTATCCGGATCTGGTCATCAATCTGGACAATTATTCCGTTCTTTATAAGGGACAGCAGCTGATGATGCCGCCTAAGGAGATCGAGCTTCTCTATTTTCTGGCAGCTTCTCCGAATCAGGTCTTTACCCGGGAGCAGCTTCTGGATCATATCTGGGGCTATGAATATGTCGGAGATACCCGCACCGTGGATGTCCATGTCAAAAGGCTGAGGGAAAAACTTACCGAGCATGAGCACTGGAAAATCTCCACAGTCTGGGGAATCGGTTATAAATTCGAGGTTCTGCAATGAAACGTCGTCTGCTTCAAAAAATGATCGTCTTCTTTCTCCTCTTCGGGATCAGCAGCTTCTGCATCATCTTTTCTCTGGGTTCCAAAACCCTACAGAAATACGTGATCTCCTCTGAGGCTACCCGCCTTTACCATGAGGGAAATGCACTTGCTTCCAACTATGCCGAAGAGTACTATGCGGGCGATCTTTCTCTTAAGGAGCTCTATCAGCAGCTGAAAACCATATCGGTCTATCTGGACTCCGATGTCCAGATCATCGGTCCCTCCGGTCTTGTCCTGATCGACACCGGCAATGATTTCGTGGAGGCCATGTCCGATATGCCGGTGATTGAGAATTTCGATCCCCTGGTAAATGGCAACCGCTATTACTCCATCGGTGATTTTTATGACTTTTATACAGAGGATAATCTAAACGTCCTCTCTCCGGTCACATATAATTACAAGGTCAAAGCCTATGTTTCCATCCATAAGCCTGTTTCATCCATTATCAATACGATCAATCAGGAGATCAACCTGATCTACCGCCTCTATTTCGGCATCCTGATCTGTGCTCTGCTGGTTTTTATCCTTTTTCTCCATTTCTTCTATCGTCCGATCAGAAGAATGTGCCTGATCGCCCAACAATATGCCAATCATAACTTTGATGAAAAGCTGGAAGTTCACCATGTAAAGGACGAGCTGACCTCCCTGGCCGCCTCCCTTAACTCCATGGGCTTAGAGCTGGATACTCTGGAAGAGGATCAGCGGAATTTCATTTCCAATATCTCTCATGACTTCCGCTCTCCCCTGACTTCCATCAAGGGCTACGCCAATGCCATCTTGGACGGTACGATTCCTTATGAGATGCAGGATAAGTATCTGGATATCATCATCTTCGAGACGGAACGTCTTCATAAGCTGACCCAGGAGCTCCTGATCCTCAACAAAAATGCGGCAGGTGCTTCCCTTCTGAATAAGAGCGATTTTGATATCAATGAAGTGATCAAAACAACGGCCGCTTCTTTTGAGGTTATCGGACGGGAGAAGAATTTATCGATCGATCTGATCCTGACCGGCAAGGCCATGTATGTCAATGCAGACCGAGAGCGCATCCAGCAGGTTCTTTATAACCTGATCGACAATGCGATCAAATTCAGCAATCCAGACTCTGTTCTGACCATTGAAACAACAGAGCGAAATGATAAGATCTATGTTTCTGTTAAGGATAAAGGGATCGGCATTTCCAAGGAGAATCTGCCTAAGATCTGGGATCGCTTCTATAAAACGGATGCCTCCAGAGGCCGGGATAAAAAGGGAACCGGACTTGGCCTGGCTATCGTGAAGGAGATCATCCAGAATCATGGTGAGACGATCAATGTGATCAGTACGGAAAATGTCGGCACGGAGTTCACCTTTACGCTGACAAAGTCTAGCTAAGTATTGTATTGTGCGAGTCGATCGAACAAAAGGCCGCGAATGATTCTGCCGGATCTAAAACACGCTCTCGCTCGGGGAAAAACCCAGCAGA
>CAVHNP010000011.1:0-41069 GCA_963637505.1 Prevotella sp. CAG:279 | reverse complement strand
CGCCAGCCGAAAGGCTGGCGCTAATATTTAGCAGGACGGGTTATTTACCATTTACACATATACTGGCAAAAAACAAGCAAAAGGCCAAGATGTTCTGTCCAGGATCAAAAACATTAAGACTCCCGCAGAATCATTCTCGGCCTTTTGTATACTTTACTCAAAAAAATGAGGATCTCGAACTTTTCAGTCCTTGATCCCCACTCTCTCACGGAATGCTTTTTATTCTCCCTATTTACATGGCCTGATAGAGCTGAATAAGTTCTTCTATCTCCTGGCTTCCGTTTTCAACATAACTGTAACTGAAGGAAAATCCATCTTCCTCCCAAATCGCATAATCCACATTGAGTTCCTGGTCTTCATAGTGATAGAAGGTAACCTCCAGCCCTGAAATTGTCTCTTCTTTTCCCGGACTGCCTCCATAGATTCCGCTCACATCTTCACTTCCATAGGCCATGCGGAACTCTGAGCCGTCTGCATAATCAATCTGTCCCAGGAAAGGATAGTCATCCACAACAATCACGGAATAGCCTGCTACCTCTTTCTCCAACTCCGGCAGAGCAAAATCCAGATAGTCCTCCATTTCTTCCAGAGACTCCACCTCTATGATCGGATTTGGCGTCTGCAGCTTTTCCGGATCAGGCTTTACACTTTTCCCCTTTTCTGTGTACGCCAAGAGAGACAGCCCCAGTAAAAACAGGAGGAGGATCAGCGCACCTATCTTTTTTCCTTTCATTTTCTTTTCCTCATTATCTTTTTCTCATTATTTTTCTCAAAAGGATTCAATCAGTTCTACTACCTTCTCCGAAGCATGTCCGTCATCCCAGCTGCAGAATTTTTCCCGGAAGGCCTTGTATTTCTCTTCATACTGCTCGTAATTCGGATTTTTCAAAAATTCAATTAATTCTTCTGTCTCAAAGAAGAAGGGACCCGGTGCATCCTCCTCAAAGTCAAAGTACATGCCTCTTCCCTTTGCATATGCCTCCAGATCATAGGTATAAAAGAGCAAAGGACGGTTCAATACTGCAAAATCAAACATGGTAGAGGAATAATCCGTCATATGGATATCCGATACCAGATAAAGATCCGATATATCCGTATCAATGGCACGGATAAAACCGCCAAACCTGGAAAAATCCAGCGCGTTTGCGATCAGATAATGGTATTTCACAATAAACACATACTCATCCGACAAAGCCCAGTAGAGCTTATCGAAGTTAATATGCGGATTGAAGATATACTTTCCCTTTGAAATGCTCTCATTATCTCTCCAGGTCGGTGCATAAAGAATGATCTTCTTGTCCTTCGGCAGTTTAAATCTTTCTTTCAGCTTATTAATATATTCCTCATTATTCTGATTGATCAATACATCATTTCTCGGATAGCCGATCTCCAGCATCTCCTTTTTAAAGTCAAAGCAGCGTTTAAAAATGTCACTGCTGTACTGATTCGGAGCGATCAGATAATCCCACCTTCTGGTATGTCTCCAGAAATTTGCCTTATAGCTCTCTATGCCCGCATTTCCGGCCATAAAGACATCTTCCATATCCAATGCCAGCTTCTTCAAAGGAGTGCCGTGCCAGGTCTGGATATAGTGCTGTTCCGGACGTTTTATGACATAATCCGGCTGGCGGGTATTAAAGACCCAGGTTCCCGCCTTTGCCAAAAGCTTATGGTACTTCAGGGAGTTTCTGGTCACATACTGAAATCTGCCCACCGGCACCTTAAAGTTTACTCCACGCTCTTTAATCCAGTAAATCTCATATTTCTGATCCAGTCCTTCTTCAACCATCTTTTCATAGATTGCCTTCGGACTGCAGCTGTAATTTCTTCCCAGCATACTTTCAAAAAGAATGATCTTTTTATCCACCTTGCAATTCACCTGATGCTTCTGATACCAGGAAATCTGAAATTTATTATGAAGAGCCCAATATTTAAGCCCCGCTTTCTGTTTTAACGTTTTCTTCGCCATCTCTCAGCCTTTCTTCGAAATAATCCTCTCCCAGACTCTTTTGGAAGCCGGTCCCGGATAAGGATTGAATTTTTGATTAAACCTGCGATAAACTTCCGTATCTGTCTGTTCCATCAGACTTCGTCTGATCGCAGAAGGAAGTTCTTCTTCCCGCGTCACGATTTCTCCGGGAAGCTCCTCTAGATCAATATAAAAATCCCGGATATCCTGGTAAGTCTCCAGATCATACATGTAAAAAAGCATGGGCTTTTTTAAGATTGCATAATCGAAAAACACACTGGAATAGTCCGTAAGCAGCATGTCGGCCGCCAAATAAAGCTCATTGATATCCTTATAGTCACTGACATCGACCAGTCTGTCACCATAAGCCGAAAAATCCAGCTGCTGCCGGATAAAATAGTGGGTACGAAGTAGGATTTTATACTCTTCTCCCAGTTCCGCCAAAAGCTTTTTCAAATCCAGTCCCAACTGAAAGGCAATGCCCTTGCTGTAGCTGGATCCCTTTGCCGGATCCAAGGCTGTTTCTCTCCAGGTCGGCGCATATAAAATTGCCTTCTCCCCCTGCTTCAGCCCCAGTTTTTGACGAAGCCTTAAAATCTCCTCTGCCGAGGTCGTATACAGGCTGTCATTTCTCGGATAGCCCTCTTCCAGAATGCATTCTTCTTTCCCCAATGCCTTCAAATGAAAGGCAGAAGACATTTTTTCCGTATAGTAGGGAGATGGGGAAAGAAAGAAATCGTAACGTCTTGCATCTGTCCGATAGCTGTAACAGAGACTTTTTTTATCATCTGCACCGCTGATATACCGTCCTACATCATAGCCCAGTTTTTTCAGAGGCGTTCCATGCCAGGTCTGAATATAGACCTGATCTTCCTTCTTCACGATACCGCCCGGCACCCTGGTATTAAAGACCCAGTATTTGCAGGTCGCCAGTTCCTTGCGGAATTCATCCGATCCATATCTGACCAGACTGGTTCTTTTATTCTCTTTCAGCTCGGTAAACTTTTCCGGATCCTGAAAGGCCCATATAAACTGATAGTCCTCCCCTTCTTTCTGAAGGAACTCATAGATTGCCTTCGGACTGCAGGCATACTGCCTTCCGGAATAAGCACAAAAAAGAATCCGCTTTTGATCGGTGCGGCAGCTTTTCGCATATCTTCGGACATAGCTTTCTGCTTCCAAGAAATCACGTACTCTGACCGCAAACCGACGTAAAGGCGGATACTTATATAGAATTAATCCTATTTGTTTTTTCATTACTTCTTCAAATCAGCCTTAATCTGGGTTGTAGAAATCTCCGGTGTGCGGGGAAGGTATACCACTTCACAGTAGTCCTTCAGAAAATCGAATTTTCCGGTCCAGTCGTCACCGATCACAAAGGTATCTACTTTAAATTCCTGCACATCAGATACCTTCTGCTCCCAGGAATTCTCCGGAATCACCAGATCCACATAGCGAATTGCCTCAAGAAGTTTTTTTCTCTCCTCATAGGAGAAATAACACTTTTTCTGCTTTTGTTCCCAATTGAACTCATCTGTGGAAAGAGCAACGATCAAATAGTCGCCCAGTTCCTTTGCACGACGAAGCAGATTGACATGCCCATAATGCAGCAAGTCAAACGTCCCGTAAGTAATTACCTTTTTCATGTTTTCATTTCCTCTCTGACGCTTTGGCAGATTCTCTCACAGCAAGGATAGACATTCTGATGAAAACGCCCACAGACTTTATGCCGTTCTTCTTTTAGGGTATCCTCTTCCAGTTCCTTTTTCAGTCCGGTCATAAATTCTTCCAGGCTCTTCGGTTTGATCCCCGGTGTTACCTCCTCATAGGGAAGGGTAAAGCCATGTTCCTTCCTGTACTTTTCCAAGTCATAGGGAAGAAACAGCAGCGGTCTGTCCAAAAGCATATAATCAATGTAGATGCTGGAATAATCCGTAATCAGTAAATCAAAAGCGGCTAAAGCCTCCATGATATCCTCCACCCTATCCTCATTCAGGTAGCGGATATAAGCAGACTCCCTCGGCAGATGTTCTGTATTCTCTCTGATATGAGTGCGAATACAAAGGAGGATCCCTTCTTTCTCCAGAAAGCGATCCAGCTTTTCTCTGTCAAAATCCAAAAAGGGAAAGAGGCGAACCTCCTCTCCTGTCCGGAAAGTGGGCGCATATAAAACCATCTTACGAATTGGCAGCATATCTGCATATATTATACGAAAATATTCATTTCTGTCAAAATTTTTGAAAAGAATGTCACACCTGGGCTGTCCCCAGATCTTTATTTTATCTGCAGAAACTGCAAAACTCTCCTGCATGATCTTTCCCATTTCCTCGGAAGTGCTTACCACATCCGTATAATTTTTCGAGAACATCTGCCTGAAATAAAGCTTCTGAAGGGAAGATTCATTCGGATCCATCAGGGCGATCTTCTTCAGCGGAATCCCATGCCAGAGATTTATAATTCTCCGTTTTCTGTTCAGATGCAAGCCATAAAGCGGAAGCCCTGCCGAGGTAAACCATACTCCGCAGGACAAGGCCTTTTTGATTCCCTCCTCCGACTCCGTTTCTATAAAATACTTCTCCCCATATTCTTCCTGAAGCTTTCTCCGGAAAACTGGGTCATTGATCACATAATAAAGCTCCAGTTCCGGATGATGCTCCATACAATAAAGGAAAAGATATCTGGAATTATAATTAAAATGCCGGTTATCTGTAGAAGAAAAAAGCCAGGCATCCCCTCGCGGGAGGCCTGCGCTTTTTTTCAAAGCCGCAGCTTTCAGCATACTTTTTATCTTTTGCTTCATCTGCCTGTCCTTTCTTTTATTCAATGGTACTTTTTCAGGCCATTCCAAGCGTATTGGGTAAAATAGAAAAGGGATTTAATGATTCCGAATCCCATCAGCCGGTAAACGCCGAACTGCATTTTCGCGGATTTCAGCTTATCCCTTGATTTTCCTCCGTCGGAAAGTCTTGATTTTAAAAGAGGCTCATTGATCCCGCAGGCTGGGCCGTATTTTTTCAAAACCTTGAGCCAGAGAATATAATCCTCATGCAGCTCATCATGGGTCATTTCAAACTCTCTGGCAACCTCTGTCCGGATCAGGACCGAGGAGCAGGAAATCAGATTTGTCTTCAGGATCATTTCATAGCTGATCATTGAAGGCACACCTATAACCTTTCCCGTAGAAGTGCCATCCGGCTTCATCAGTTCCCTGCCACTGCAGCAAAGAGGGGCTCCGCTTTTCTCAAGCAAAGCAAGCTGCTTTTTTAATTTGTCCTCTTCCCACCAATCATCTGCATCCAGCAAGGCCAGATAGCTTCCTTCTGCCATTCGAAAGCCGATATTACGGCTTTCCGCAACGCCAAGGTTCTTCGCGTTATGGATTACCCTGATCTGCTCCGGATGCTCTTCTCTCAGTTGATCTGCCACTTTTCCGCTTTCATCCGGAGAAGCGTCCTCTATGATGATGATCTCGTATTCCAGCTCCTGTCTTAAGGCAGATTCTACTGCCTGCCTTAGGTACTTTTCTGCCCGGTATGCCGGAACGATCACACTGATTCCTTCTTTTGTCATTGCTTTACATCCTTCATTGCCGTCCGCTGGCAGTCGTCAACACCTTCCGAGGTTTCCTTCTGAAAAAGGATCTTAAAGGTCAGAAGCATCAGTTTCAGATCCATGATAAGGGAAAAGTTCTGAATATAGATCATGTCATATTTCAGCTTATCGATCGGTGTCGTATTGTATTTTCCGTGCACCTGAGCAAAGCCGGTCAGGCCCGCCTTTACCTTCAGACGAAAGACAAATTCCGGTATGGATTCTTCATATTGTTTAAAGATCTCCGGCCTCTCCGGTCTGGGACCGACAATACTCATATCTCCGGCCAGAACATTAAAGAACTGCGGCAGTTCATCAAAATGCAGGTTACGGATCACCCTGCCTACCGGCGTGATTCTGCTGTCATGCTTCTTTGCCAACTGGGCAACTCCCTTTTCCGAATTCACATACATGGATCTGAATTTGAGAATATAGAAGGATTTTCCGTTTATGGTTAATCTTTTCTGCCTATAAAAAACCGGACCATGATCACACAGCTTGATGGCGATCGCCACAAGCAGCATGATCGGAGAAGATATGATAATGCCAAAAAGCGAGATCACAATATCCGCCATTCTCTTAATCGCCCTCTGCATCGGGGAAAGTCCCATATTCCTAGCCAGATAGAGGGGTGAATCAAAGAGATAGATCGTTTCCATTCCCGAAATAATGATATCCGATACCTTGGGTGTCAGATAGGTACGAATCGAATGATCAAAGCAGAACTTGAGCATATCGTTTCTTTCTTTGGCGCCCAGATCATAGAGCAAAACTGCCTCATAATTCAGCACTTCCTTTGTAACAGATGCAAAGCCGTCCTTCATGGAAACCGTTTTGCAGATATTGTATCTGTCATTTCTTTTATTCAATTTTGCAAGCATATCCTTTGGGGAATACTCTGATGAAACCACGATCATCTTGTGTGGCGGGTATAACTTTAAGAATAAGATTCTGACCAGCACCATCCAAAGGGATACCAGTACCATTTCAAAAATGGTTACGATCAGCATCAGGGTGATCGGCTGATACTGCACCGTTATCAAAACAATTTCCAAATATCCCAGGATATTTCCGCAAACGATCGCCAGCAGGTTCGATACAACCGCATTACCGGTCCGCATCGTACCAACCTCATATCCGTTAAAGCCCTTGGTGCAAAAAAACATCATCAGGGCATACAGGGCAACTGCTGCCCAGTTTCCTCTTAAATAAAAAGGATTCTCCATAAAGGGCATATAGACCCGATACCATAGGAGCGCAAAGGTTCCTGTTTCAAACGCAAGCGTAACCATACTAGTCAGAAAAATGACCAGATGCTTATACTGCTCTCTGTGATTCATAGCCTGTACTGTCTCCATGCCGGCTACACTGCCAGCTTCTTTTCCAAAACTTCGGCAATTGCAAGCATTGCCTCTTCCTCATCAGATCCCTCGCATATCAGCGTGATCTGATCTCCATTCTTAATCACGGCACCCAAAATACTTAAAATACTCTTTGCATTTGCGATGCCACCCTCATATTCTACTGTAATCTTCGATTTAAATCCTACCGCTCTTTCACATAGGATCCCGGCCGGATCGACCTGAAGTCCCATAGGGCAGTTTACTGTCAGCCTTTTACTAATCATTTATTTTCTTTCTACCTATATGTCTATTCTTTACTTTGCCTTTATTACCACATCTGCCTTCACATCGGACTCCAGAGAGGCTCCGTCCGGCAGGGAAATATCCAGCTTCACATTATGCGTCCCGGAATTTAATCCGGCAAGGTTTGCCCTAACTGTGAGCGAATCCGCCGTAATCTGACTTTCCATGCTCTTGGGGCAATTTACCGTGATCGTGACCTGTGAATCCTTGAAACTGGCGCTATATAAAGAACTTAAGCCGCTCACATCGATCATGGCTGTCGGGAAGGTAATATCCTTCTTTTGATAGGCCTTAATCGAGATCGTCACCTGAACTTCATTCGCACTTTCGTCCTGGAGACTGACATCCTTTGGAAGATAGTCCTCTAAATCAATAGTGACCTTCTTATCTTCCGATGCTCCGTCTACATTCAATGCATCCCCGGAAATGCTAAGAGAAGTCAGATCCGCAAGCTGATCTTCTGTTCCCTTTACCATGATCGTATTCTTATCGGCCGTTACACCGCTTACCTCATATCCGTCAGCCGGCGTCCCCTCTGTCTCAAACTGCAGAGTAATGGACTGAAGGGCAAGGCACTCCACATATACCGTCGCCTTACTGCGACTGAGGCTGAGCTTGTCTGTATTTACAAGTTCTCCATTCTGATTTACAAAGTCAATGTCCACTTCCTGATTGATATCTTCCGTCATTCCGTCAATATCAATCTCTACCACCGCCTGGGTAATTGCATTTACCAGAGAGGAAGGTCCCTGAACCGTAACGCTCTTCGGATAACCCGTAATCTCCCCTGTTGCAAATCCCATTGCCGGAGATCCTGTCGGAATCACACTGACATTGATCTCCTTTTCAACCTGATCATCAATCGAGACCGTCATATACTGCTTGGTTGAATTGATGGATACCTGGCTGTTATAGCGGAGGGCAGAAATATAGACCTGAAGATTCTGCTGTCCGGACAGATTATTATTTACAATATCCTGGAGGTCGGCAACCGCCTGAAAATCAGAGGAAGACAGACCTTCCATTATGCTTCTCTTGGCTGTGGCCGTTACACGGATCGTGTCCGAATCATTCAGAATCTCATAGCTCTTGCCCGCATCCGCAAGCATATCCTCATTTTGGACTTCAACCGATACCGTAAAGGTCTTTGTAATATCGGGATCCTCAACATTTACTACGATCAGCCATGCTGCAATTGCAAAAATCAATGCAAGCAGTTTGAGGCCGAAATTATTCGTTAACTTCTTTAACATTCTTCAGCCTCCTTTTCAGGGAATCCAGAATTCCTTCTGCCTCTACCCCACCAAGGGCAAAACGAACCAGAGCTTCCAGCAGTTCTTCCTCTGAAAGGCCCGTGGAAAGAATTCCGTCTCTGGCAATCGATATATTTCCGGTCTCCTCGGATACAATTACCGTAAGGGAATCGCTCACCTCACTGATTCCAATTGCCGCACGGTGTCTGGTACCATAATCCTTATTGACAGACTTATTATCCGTAAGGGGCAGATAGCAGGTCGCCGCTGTTATTCTGTCGTCCCGAACAATTACCGCTCCGTCATGCAGAGGCGTATTCTTTTCAAAGATATTTTTGATCAGCTGGGATGAAATCTCCGCATCGATCACAATACCGGTCTTAATATAGGTATCCAAAGGAACATCTTTTTCCATCACGATCAACGCACCTGTCAGATTCTCACTCATGTCCTTACAGGCAGAGGCAATCTTCGCAGATACCCTTTCCACTTCTTCCTGTCTGGAATCCGTAAGCTTATCAATCGAAAAGACACTGGCCAGAACATTCTTTCTGCCCAGATGCTCCAGTGCATTACGAAGCTCCGGCTGAAAGAGAATGATCAGGGCGATCAAGCCAACATTTACCAACCTTGTCGAAATAAAAAGGATGGTTGTCATCTGGAAAATTGCTGCGATCAAAAGAAAGGCCAAAAGAAAAATCAGACCCTTAAAGAGAACCCAGGCCCGGGTTCTCCTTACCCATGCCATAATCTCATAGAAAAGAAAAGCCAGAATTAAAATCTCTACGATATCTGTCTTACTGACAGATGTCGGAACGATCCAATATAAGTAACTGTTTACAAAATTAACCAGTATGTCAAATATATTCATCCTCTCTCCTCCTTTCTCTTATGTAACTCCGACACAGAGACAAAGTATATAAACTTCTTTTGCTCCCGCTTCTTTCAAAGCCAAAGCCACGGCGTCTGCTGTACTGCCGGTGGTATAAACATCATCTATCACTAAAACATAAGCCCCAAAAGAAAGCTTTTCTTCTATCTGAAAGGCATCTTTTAAATTTTCCTGCCGTTTCTTTCTGCTTAAGCTTTTCTGCTGATCGGTCTCTTTTATTTTCTGAAGTAGTTTCTTTTTGACCGGTAGATCCAGTCTCTTTCCGATCTCTACCGCCAAAAGTTCCGCCTGGTTGTAACCCCTTATCCTTCTTTTTTTGCGGGAAAGGGGAACCGGCAAAATAAAATCAACCTTAAGCGTACGCAGCCAGGCTGCATTTATCCTGATCATTTCCTCTGCAAAAACCGCTGCATAGTCTCTTCTGTTGCTATTCTTAAAACGATAAACAGCTGCCCGAACCGGATCCTTGTAAAGCCAGCTTCCTCTCGCCTGGGTAAATTCATGCGGATAAGATCTGCAATCAGAGCAATACTCCTCCCGATCAAGCAGGAGTTTCTTTCCGCATTTCTTACATTTTGGTTCTGAGGCATAGCTGATTTTCTTTCTGCAGCTGCTGCAGATGCCCGGAAAGCGGACATCCATAACCTTATCACAGATCGGGCACCTTGGAGGATATAATAAAAAAAGCATATTGCTCCTTTCCCTCTCTCCTCAAAAAGCCGATCTGCAAAAGCAGAGACTACCGCTTCATTATCTTATCATTACAAGGACCTAAGTTCAAGTTGGGTTATAGGACAAAACATGTTCATACAACTCATGCAAAAGGCTGCCACACATCGTGTGGCAGCCTTTAAAAGCAATTCTTTATTTACTTTTTACATCTTAGAATTCTGCCTGATCAAGGTAATCAGCTGCATTGTCCTTTGTGATGTATGTAAGCGGTGTTCTGTAATAGTAAGCATCCAGTGATCCGCCATTATCGAAGTAAGTTCCGATTGCGGAAACGAGACCCTTGGAAATGTTATCAGCACGGTTCATAACGGTAAGTTCCATCTTGCCATCAATAACTGCCTGGATTGCATCCTTCTGTCCTGTCAGGGAGTAAACCTTGATCTCGCCAGTCTTACCTGCTTCTTCGATTGCCTGTACAGCACCCATTGTAAGGTCGTCATCATAACCGATTACAATGCTTGTCTCCGGATTAGAGTTCAGGATATCCTGCATGAAGCCCTTTGCATCGTCACGGCTTGAGTATGCGTACTGCGGCTCAAGCATTGTGTAGTTTGAGTAATCTTTGATGTAGTCATTGAAACCGTTTGTTCTCTGGATGTAATCCTCGAGGAAAGGTACACCATCGATCTGAGCTACTGTGTAGTCTGTATCTGTTCCGTTCTGATCTACAACATATTTTGCGATGTCAGCACACATCTGATACTGATCCGGACCTACAACTGCTGCTACATACTGCTGTCCGCCATCTGCAACATCAAGAGCTGCCATGAATACCGGAATATCTGCATCCTTTGCACTCTTTGCGATGTCAACGTTTGCGGAAATATCGCCACCGAAGATAACCAGCGCATCTACACCACTGTCAATCATCTGCTGTGCATACTCTGTAACCTTATCCACGTCTGTCTGTGCATCCAGGGAATTAACCTTAGCACCAACCTCTGTTGCGTATTCTTCAAACTTTGTTCCGATCAGTCCGCCCCAAGGAGCTGAAGAGTTGATCGTTACATAGCCGATTGTCTTTCCGGACAGATCATACTTTGAATAATCCAGATCTGCATCTGCTGATGCAAGATCACCTGTGGAAGCTACTGCTGCTCCACTTGCGCTTGCTTCTGTTTTTTCCTCGCTTGCTGATCCTGAAGCTGCACTGTCACTGCTTCCGGAAGAACCACAAGCTGCAAGTGAAGCAGCCATGGCACCTGCAAGTGCTACTGTAAGTACTTTTTTCATCTTTTTCATTCTTAATTCCTTCCTTTCCTATCTTTCTTTTTTTCAAAAGATAGATATATCTTACCACGTTTTGGTGGAATTGCAACACTTTTTAGTCATCCGCACCCTTTGTACTGGTAAATTTGTCTACAATCAGCACGGCAATCAGCAAAATTCCGGTTACCATGTTTACTCTGTTTGTATCCCAGAACATGGTACTCATCATAGTGGATACGCATCTCATAATCAATACACCGAGAAGAACATGAACCGCCGTTCCCTTACCACCGGTCATCTTTACACCACCGATGATAACGCAGGAAATCGGGAAAGTTCCCAGTGTTGTTCCCTGAGTATAAATTGCTGCTCCGGAGAAGGCCACCATCATAAAACCTGTCATACCTGCCATAATACCGCAGAGAACGAAGGTTGTAAAAGCTGTCTTTGAAACGCTAATACCTGCAAACTCAGCTGCCTCGGGATTATCTCCGACGATATGCAGTCTGTTGCCGTATTTGGTGAAATACATCCAAAGATATACGCCTGCGATAAAGAGCAGGAAAATGACTACCATAGGTGTCAGCCATTTCTGACCAAAGATCTGATACTTTGCGATCGGTGTGATCGGATCTTTGTTTACCGGTGCATAGGAAGTCTTTGCAAAGTTCATAACCAGTCCCTGATAGATATAGTTGGTTGCAATGGTTGCAATCAGGGGAGATACACCAATCTTTGTAATGACAACGCCATTGAAGGCACCCAGCACGCCGCCGGTAATCAGTGCTACGATCAGTCCGACGATGATTGCCGGTGCAGCTGATCCTGTTGTGTTGTAGATCGCATTATAGGTTGTAACGAACATAACACCGCTGAAGGCTGCGTTATATCCGACGGAAAGATCGATATTACCGCAGATCATGACAAGAGCAAGACCCAGACAGCAGATACCGTATTCAGCTGCATATAATGCTACGTTATACCAGGTTCCGGTAAAACCATCCACACCGATAAAGGCTACAAAAAGGAGCACTACCAGAATCAGGATGGCGTTATTATTTTTCAGGAAACGGGATGCCTGCGATTTCTTTGCAGAGCTTTCAGTTGTGATTACTTTTTCTTCCACAGCTTAACCCCCCTCTCTTTCAGAATATCCATTGACAGTACAAATACCATGATCAGACCCATAACGATCATTCTCTGATACTCTGTCAGGTTCATCATTGTAAAGCCTGTATTCAGAACGCCGTAGAAGAGAACACCGATGATTGTTCCGCCGATGGATCCCTTACCACCCTGAACCGCACATCCGCCAAGTACGACGCAGAGGATAACCTGCATCTCATATCCGGAAGAAGACTGTGGGTTTGCACTCTTGATATTTGCCATCATGACGACTGCAGCAAGTCCGCAGCAAAGGCCAACGATCATATAAGCGATCAGCTTATTTCTTCTGTACTTAATACCGGAGAATTTCGCTGCGACCGGATTCGATCCGATGATATACATCTGCTGTCCGTAAATCGTCTTATGAAGTAAGAAACCGATTACGATTGCAACAACGATAAACCATACGATCAGGATACTGATCGGACCAAAGGATGCTGTTCCAAACCACTGGAAGGCCGGTGATGCGCTGGCCGGAATAACAAGAACCGTACCGGCTGATACCATCAGAGCCAGAGCACTGAAAATGGAACTGCTGCCCAGGGTCGTGATAAAGCTGTTCAGCTTCAGATAAGCTACCAGGAATCCGTTAAAGAGTCCGCAGATAGCACCTACTGCCAGTGTACCCAGGATACCGATCGCTGCATTATCTGTCTTCATGATCAGAAGGGCACATAAAGAGCAAAGGAAGGTCAGCTGATATCCAACCGACAGATCGATCTCACCTGTGATCATAACCAGGGTCATACCGAATGCGATAATACCTACATACAACTGCTGACGAAGGATACTTCCCAGGTTCTTTGTTGTAAGGAAGATCAGTCCGCCGCTTCCGCCTTTTGTAATCTGCAGAACAATCTCAAAGAGGATTGCAACGACAACCATGGCGATAAATACAGATACACCGTTCATGCTTGAGATGTTTTTCCATAAGCTCTGCTTCTGTTCGCCTGTTTTTGCTTTTGTCTCAGCCATTATTCTGCCTCCTTTCCTGTTTCTTCATTTCCTTTACCGATAGCGCAGGCAAGAATATATTCTCTTGACAGGTCAGGAGTGATCGGCAGCTCAGCTGTCTTCTTTCCTTCATAAATTGTGATTACCTTATCGCAGACACCCATGATCTCTTCGATCTCGGAGGATACTACGATAATTGCCATTCCCTGTTTTGCCAGATCGGACAAGATACCATAAATCTCGGATTTGGAACCAACGTCGATACCTCTGGTCGGCTCATCTACGATCAGAACCTTCGGGTTCATCATCAGCCATTTCGCAACGACTACCTTCTGCTGGTTACCACCTGACAGATTACCTACCAGCTGATTAACAGAAGGAGCCTTAATGGAAATAGACTTCATATACTGGTCAGCAGCCTTCTTCTGGGCTTCTTTGTTGACAACACCCATTCTGGAAAGATCTTTTAATTTTACGATCGTCATATTGTTCAGAATGGAAATCTTCAGAGCCAGACCTTCTGCCTTACGATCTTCTGTACAGAAGCCGATACCGGCATCAATCGCCGCTGTCGGACTGCCTCCCTTCAGGGGCTTTCCATCTACGATCACCTCGCCGGAGTTGTATTTATCAACGCCGAAGATAGCTCTCATGATCTCGCTTCGTCCGGCACCTACCAGACCGAAGAAACCAACAACCTCTCCCTTTCTGACTGTGAAGGAGATGTCGTCCAGAACACCTGTCTCTGTAAGATGCTTTACTTCCAGCATCGGTGTTGTGATCTCTGCCGGCTCCTTCAGATAGAGGTTCTCCAGAGGACGACCGATCATGTTTGCGATCAGCTCATCCTGAGTGAATTCTGTCTTATCCTTACTGATGATGTTCTTTCCGTCTCGGATAACCGTGATACGATCAGACAGTTCCATAACCTCATCCAGCTTATGGCTGATATAGATGATCGCGATATTACGGTCTACCAGTCTCTTGATCACGCGGAACAATGTCTCTGTCTCGGCTTCTGACAGGGATGAGGTTGGCTCATCCATGATGATCAAACGGGCATTTCTTGTCAGCGCACGTCCGATCTCGATCATCTGCTGCTGTCCGACTGACAGATCCCCTGCAATCGTATGCGGTGAAATATCCATCTCCAGATAATCCAGGATCTCTTTTGATTTGGCATAGAGTGCTTTGTGATCTACAAAAGCACCTTTCATTGGAAGGTTGCCAATAAACAGGTTCTTTGCAACATCAAGCTGTGCTGCAATAGAAAGCTCCTGATATACGCAGGATACGCCTGCTGCAATACCTTCTGTTGTGGATTTGAAGTTAACGGACTGTCCGTCAATTCTGTAGTCTCCACCGTCTCTGGCATGTACGCCGGTCATGACCTTGATCAATGTAGATTTACCGGCACCGTTTTCGCCGCAGAGTGAGTGAACTTCGCCTTCTCTTACATCGAAGGATACTCCATCCAGTGCTCTGACGCCGGGAAACAGCTTGACAATACCGTCGAGCTCGATGAACTTATCTCCCTTACTCAAGTTCATTTCCCCCTTTACCTTTTCTTATTGTGACATCGGAAAATCCTCTGTCCTTCCTATGAAATTATGATTAATTTCGTCTAAAACCAATTATAAACATCAGTGGCTTTCTTTGCAAGCAAATTGTACGAAAATTTGCAAACAATTCAGTAATTTTTACAATATTTTGTCTAAAACTAATTCTCTTTTGCAGTGAAAGTAAAGTCCTTTTTCCCTTAGGGAAGCGCCAGAATCCGATCCTTGAGCCCGCTGAATCTCTTCTGCTGCATCACGTTTTCTTCCATCTCTTCAAAGGTATGCTCACTGCCGACCAGGACGACGCACTTTCTGGCTCTGGTCACTGCCGTATAGAGAAGGTTTCGGTTCAGCAGCATGCGAGGGCCGCCTAAGAGGGGGATCACAACAGCCGGATATTCCGACCCCTGAGACTTATGAATGGTAATGGCATAAGCCAGTTCTAATTCATCCAGCATCTTATAGCTGTATTCCACCCTGTGCTGATCATCAAATTCTATCGTCATCTGCCCTGCGAAGTCATTGATCTCCCGGATCACTCCCATATCTCCGTTAAATATGCCGCTTCCCTTCTCGATGGGAATCCCATACTTACCGACCACTTCCCATTCCTGCTGGTAATTATTCTTGACCTGCATGACCTTGTCACCTTCCCGGAAGACGGTATCTCCATAGACCTTTTCCCTTTTTTTCGGATCCTTGGGATTCAGATAGGTCTGCAAAACCCGGTTTAGATGATCCACGCCCAAAAGTCCCTTCCGGGTCGGTGTCAGAACCTGAATCTCCGACGGCTTTGCATCCACATATTTTGGCATTTTCTGATAAACCAGCTGTAGGACAACGTTTATGATCTTATTGGCATCATATCGTTTAAGGAAAAAGAAATCCTTACTCTGATTATCCAGTACTACCTTTTCTCCCTTGTTGATCTTATGGGCATTGAGAATAATGTCACTCTCCTGGGCCTGACGGAAAATCTTCGTCAACTTCACGGTCGGAAAAGCCTTGCTTTCGATGATATCCTTAAAGACACTGCCGGCTCCTACCGAGGGAAGCTGGTTTACATCTCCTACCAGAATCAGACGGCAGCCTACCACAACGGCCTTTAAAAGGGCATACATAAGAGCCGTATCTACCATAGACATCTCATCAATAATGATCAGATCCGCATCGATCGGATTCTCTTCATTTCTGCCATAGCCCTCTGCCGCAGATATGCCACCCGAAACCTCCAGCATCCTGTGGATCGTACTGGCTTCTTCTCCCGTCATTTCACTCATTCTTTTCGCCGCCCGGCCGGTCGGTGCTGCCAGACGGATCTCCAGGCCGTCCTTCCGGAAATAGCGGATAATGGTATTGATGGTCGTGGTTTTACCGGTTCCGGGGCCGCCTGTCAAAAGAAAAAGACCATGGCTGACTGCTTCCTTTACCGCCTCTTTCTGCATTTCATCCAGAATCTGTCCCGTTTCCTTTTCGATCTCAGAGATTCTCTTCTCAAACTCCGTCTCCTCAAGATCATACTTTACGTTCAAATCTTCCAGAAGGACGGCAGAATTTGATTCCATGACATAATAATAGCCAAGGTAGACTTCTGTCTCTCCCTCTCCTTCTTTCCTGATGCAGGTGATCTTCTTCTCCATTTGCAGGTTCATATACTGAGCCTCTATCATTTCCTGCTCCACCTGCAAAAGATCACTGCAGCGTTCTGTCAACATCGGTTTTGGAAGGTAGGTATGCCCCTCCTGAGATGCCAGCATCAGGGTATATAAAATACCGCTTCGGATCCGGAATTCGGAATCCCGCAGAATGCCGGCCTTGGAAGCGATCTCATCCGCTGTCTTGAAGCCGATTCCTTCCATATCTTCTGCCAGCTGGTAGGGGTTATTTCTGATGATCTCGTAAACTCTCTCCCGATACTGGGCATAGATCTTTACTGCGGTCTGCAGGTTAATCCCATATTCCTGCAGGAACATGATGGCCTGTCTCTGATTGGCCCGGCCCGCAACTTGAGAGGCAATACTCTGGGCAATCCGCAGACTGATTCCCTTTACCTCTGCCAGTCTTTCCGGTTCTTCTTCCATGATCCGGAAGGTATCCTCCTTGAATTTACGGACGATTCTCCCAGCCAGAGCCGCTCCCAGACCCTTGATGGCTCCGGATCCCAGGTAACGTTCTATCGCATCTAAGTCAGAAGGCATCTTGATCTGAAAGGAAGCGATCTTCAACTGCTGACCGTAAACAGAGTGGGTAATATATTCTCCCTTGAATTCAACATATTCTCCCTCGCTCAAAAGGGGAATATTGCCGACGCAGGTCACATCTTCTCCCTGAACAGACAGATTCAGCACGGTATAACCGTTGTCCTCATTTCTGTAAATAATATGTTCGATGTATCCTTCTACGATATCTTCCATAGCAACCTCATATCTAAAAAAGTGCGCTTACACAGCTCCGTGCTTTTTTATCGTATAGGGAAGAAAGTTTCCTATACAGCAAGAAAGAATCCTGCTTGCAGGATTCTCCGCCTGCGGCGGGTCGCTTTAGCGACACAATTCCATTCCGCCGCAGCGCGATCCCTGCGGAGCATTTTTATCGTATAGGGAACGAAGTTTCCTATACGATAAAAATGCCGGGCTGGCAACAGTTTCTTCTGTTCCTTGCCCGGCTCTGCCTTTTCTTAGTCCCTGTTTAAAATATCCTGTGCCCGTCTTCCTGCTGAAACAAATTCGGAGAATTTGCCTGTTCCGATTGCAACACAGTTCATCGGTTCTTCTGCCGTTGTTGTCCGAAGCTCTGTACTGTCGGCAATCATCTGCTCCAGACCGCGCAGCTGGGATGCTCCTCCGGTCAGCACAATACCTCTTTCCAGGATATCCGCTGCCAGTTCCGGTGGTGTCTGTTCCAGAACCGTACGGATGGCTTCTACGATCTGATAAGCCGTATCGGAAAGAGCTTCCTCCGTCTCCTCTGCCGATAAGACAATGGTCTTGGGCAGACCGCTGATCAGACTTCTTCCCCTCACTTCCATCAGGCTGTCCGGGTCACCCTCATAGCAGCTTCCGATCCGGATCTTCACATCCTCTGCCGTACGTTCTCCGATCAGAAGATTGTATTTTTTCCTGACGTAACGAACGATAGCATTATCAAAATCATCTCCGCCCAAAACGGCAGAGGCACTGATCACACATTCATTCATGGAAACGATAGCGATATCTGTCGTTCCGCCTCCGATATCAACGATCAAGTTTCCGTTTGGCTTTGAAATATCTATGCCGGCACCAAGGGCTGCTGCCACCGGTTCCTCTACCAAGGTAACTGAACGGGCGCCTGCCTGATAAGCCGCATCCTCAACCGCTTTACGCTCTACCTCTGTCGCACCGACCGGCACGCAGATGCTCATTCTCGGCTTGCGGAGGGAATTTCTTCCGATCGCCTTATCTACGAAATATTTCAAAAGCTGCTCTGCAATGATATAGTCTGAGATCACGCCGGCCTTCATCGGACGAACTGCCATGATATTGCCCGGTGTTCTTCCCAGCATCAGACGAGCCTCTTCTCCGAGCGCCTGGATCCTGCCGGAATCCTTATCATATGCGACGATCGTCGGTTCCTTTAAGACTACACCTTTGCCTCTGATATATACAAGGATACTGGCTGTACCGAGATCGATTCCGATATCCGTTACATTTCCTGCCAATTTCATACCCCTTTCTCTTTATAAATTAAGAAAATACTGATTTCATTTCCGCTTCCCGCCAGAGTAAACGGAAGAAAATCTCTTATTACACACAAAAAAACAGATAGAATTATTATAGTAAACTTTCGCTGAAATGAAAAGCCGCATTTAAGGAGGAAAAGAGTCTCTGTCTCTGCCTTTGCCTTTTTTCCCTATCCCGGATCCTATCCTAAAGATACTTTTTCAGATACTGTCCGGTATAGGATTCTTCTACCTGAGCTACCTCTTCCGGGCTTCCTTTGGCAATCACTCTGCCGCCGCCTTCGCCGCCTTCCGGCCCCATATCAATAATATAATCCGCTGTCTTGATCACATCCAGATTATGTTCTATTACGATGACCGTGTTGCCGCCCTCTCTCAGTCTGTGCAGGATCTCGATCAGCTTATGCACATCTGCGAAATGCAGTCCCGTCGTCGGCTCATCCAGGATATAGATTGTTTTTCCGGTTGCTCTTCTGCTCAGCTCTGTAGCCAGTTTTACCCTCTGAGCTTCTCCGCCGGAGAGGGTGGTTGAAGGCTGACCCAGCTTGATATAGGAAAGTCCAACCTCATTCAGAGTCTCGATCTTTCGGCGGATTGAAGGCATTGCATCGAAGAAGGGAAGGGCCTCTTCTACCGTCATATCCAGGACATCATAGATGCTTTTTCCCTTATATTTTACTTCCAGGGTTTCCCTGTTATAGCGTTTTCCGCCGCAGACCTCACAGGGTACATAAACATCGGGAAGAAAATGCATCTCGATCTTAATGATACCGTCTCCGGAACAGGATTCACATCTTCCGCCCTTTACATTAAAGCTAAAACGTCCCTTGTTATAACCCCTTGCCTTGGCGTCCGGCGTTGCCGCAAAAAGTGTCCTGATATCATCAAAGACACCGCAGTAGGTGGCCGGATTGGATCTGGGGGTTCTGCCGATCGGCGACTGATCTATGGCAATCACCTTGTCCAACTGTTCCAAGCCGCTGATTCCCTCATGAGGACCTGGAATGGTTCTGGCCCGGTTCAACTCTCTGGCCAAAGCCTTATATAAGATCTCATTTACAAGAGAACTCTTGCCAGAGCCGGATACCCCGGTCACGCAGGTCATCACGCCCAGAGGAAAGTCCACATCGATGCCCTTTAGGTTATTCATTGCCGCTCCATGCACTGTAATAAAGCCGGTCGGTTTCTGTCTTTCCTTTGGTACCGGGATCTGAATCCTACCGCTCAGGTAAGCACCGGTCACAGAAGCTTCGCAGGCCATGATTTCCTCCGCCGTGCCTGCTGCCACGATCTCTCCTCCGTGAGATCCTGCGCCCGGTCCGACATCTACGATATAGTCCGCTTCCCGCATGGTATCCTCATCATGCTCTACCACGATCACCGTATTGCCAAGATCCCGCAAATGCTTGAGGGTTGCAAGAAGGCGGTCATTGTCCCTCTGGTGAAGACCGATGGATGGCTCATCCAGAATATAGGCCACGCCGACGAGGCCGGAGCCGATCTGGGTCGCCAGACGGATTCTCTGGGCTTCTCCGCCAGACAGGGTTCCTGTCATTCTGGACAGGGAGAGGTAATTCAAGCCGACATCTACCAAGAAGCCTACTCTTGCCCGAATTTCCTTGAGGATCTCCGCCCCGATCAGAAGCTGCTGCTCGCTCAGTTCCAGACTCTGCAGATATTCCTGCAGTTCCTTAATGGACATAGAAGTAATCTCATCGATATTTTTATCCGCTACCGTAACAGCAAGTGCCTCCGGCTTCAGTCTTCTTCCCCCGCAGCTCTTGCAGGGTGTGATGTTCATATAGGATTCGTATTCCTGCTTCTGCCGATCCGAAAAGGCTTCTCTGTAACGTCTCTCCACATTTTTGATAATGCCTTCAAAGACGATCGGATAGTCTCCGACTCCCCTCTGGCCTTCATAATGGACAAGGACCTCCCTATTCGCACCATGTAGGAGCATTTCCTGGATTTCCGTCGGATAATCCTTAAAAGGGGTCTCCAGATCAAAATGATATTCCTTAGCCAAAGCTTCCAGGGTTGCATTGGTAAAGCTGCCCTTCTTATTGGCCGACTGCCATCCCGTTACGGCAATCGCGCCTTCCTTGATACTCAGCCTTTTATCCGGAATGATCAGTTCTTCCGCGAACTCCATCTTATAACCCAGACCTGCACAAACCGGGCAGGCACCATAAGGATTATTGAAGGAAAAGCTTCTGGGCTCGATCTCATCTACCGAAATGCCGCAGTCCGGACAGGAAAAACTCTGTGACAAAAGCATGGATTCCCCGCCGATCACATCCACCAGAAGAAGGCCGTCTGACAGGTTCAGAACGCTTTCCACGGAATCCGTCAGTCTCTTCTCGATTCCTTCCTTTACCTTCAGACGATCAACCACGATCTCAATGTCATGCTTTTTATTTTTGTCCAGGCTGATCTCCTCGGAGAGGTCATAAAGGCTGCCGTCGATTCGCACACGCACATAACCGCTTCTCTTTGCGGATTCCAAAAGCTTGACATGCTGTCCCTTTCTTCCTCTGACCACCGGTGCCAGAAGCTGTACCCTGCTGCCTTCCGGAAGAGACAGGATCTGATCCACCATCTGATCCACACTCTGCTTTTTGATCTCCCGTCCGCATTTGGGACAATGGGGAATTCCCACTCTGGCATATAGCAGTCTGAAATAATCATAGATCTCCGTTACGGTTCCTACCGTAGACCGGGGATTGCGGTTGGTCGACTTCTGATCGATGGAAATCGCCGGAGAAAGTCCTTCTATGCTTTCCACATTCGGCTTTTCCATCTGGCCAAGGAACTGTCTGGCATAAGAAGACAGAGACTCCATATAGCGTCTCTGTCCCTCTGCATAGATCGTATCAAAGGCAAGAGAAGATTTTCCGGATCCGGAAAGACCGGTAAAGACAACCAGTTTGTCTCTGGGAATCTCCAGATCCACATTCTTCAGATTATGTTCTTTGGCACCTTTTATCTTTATAAAATCTCTAGCTCTCATCTTATTTCAGCTCTTCCAGCATCTTCTTAAGAGAGATCATCTGATCTCTCATCTCGGCCGCCGTCTCAAAATCAAGCTCTGCTGCCGCTTTTTCCATCTTCTTACGTACATCCTTCAGCAGCTTCTCCAGCTCCTTCCGGTCCATAGACTCCGGATCCTTTTGGAAGTTCAGCTCTGTGGATGCCAGCTTCTTTGAAATGGAGATCAGATCCCTGACCTCCTTCTGTATGGTCTTCGGCTGAATGCCGTGTTCTTCATTATAGGCCTGCTGCAGCTGCCGGCGTCTTTTCGTTTCTGTAATCGCCTTTCGCATGGAGTCTGTCATGTTATCTGCATACATGATGACCCGGCCCTCGGCATTTCTGGCCGCCCTTCCGATTGTCTGGATCAAGGCCGTTTCTGAACGCAGGTAGCCTTCCTTGTCCGCATCCAGGATAGCGATCAAGGTCACCTCCGGAATATCCAGACCCTCACGAAGAAGGTTGATTCCGACCAGAACATCAAAGACATTCAGACGCAGGTCACGGATGATCTCCGTTCTTTCCATGGTATCAATGTCAGAATGCATATATTTGACTCTGATACCGACTTCCCGCAGATAGTCGGTCAGATCTTCTGCCATCTTTTTGGTCAGCGTAGTGATCAGAACCTTATTCCCCTTTTTCGTTTCCTTCCGGATCTCGGAAAGGAGATCATCGATCTGCCCTTCAATGGGTCTTACCTCAACCTCCGGATCCAGAAGCCCCGTCGGCCGGATAATCTGCTCTGCCCGCAGAAGCTCATGCTCTTCCTCATAAGCCGCCGGCGTTGCGGAAACAAAAAGGAGCTGATCGATCTTACCTTCAAACTCTTCAAAGGAAAGAGGCCTGTTGTCCTTTGCCGAGGGCAGGCGGAAGCCATAATCCACCAGGGACTGCTTTCTGGACTGGTCGCCATGATACATGGCTCTGATCTGGGGGATCGTCATATGGGACTCATCGATCATGATCATCAGATCGTCCGGGAAATAATCCATCAGGGTTTCCGGTGTTGATCCGGGCGGCCTCATAGCCAGATGACGGGAATAATTCTCGATTCCGCTGCAAAAGCCGGTTTCACGAAGCATTTCAATATCGAAATTCGTTCTCTCCGCAATTCTCTGTGCCTCAAGCAACTTGTCCTCACTCTGGAAATAGCGCACCCTCTCTTCCAGTTCCTTTTCGATATTCTCCGTCGCCCTCATGATCTTTTCCTGGGGAACAACATAGTGGGATGCCGGAAAAACGGCTACATGCTCAAGTTCGCATTTTACGGCACCGGTCAGGATATCGATCTGACAGATCCTGTCAATCTCATCTCCGAAAAATTCGATCCTCACCGCCAGATCCGATTCGTCTGCCGGAATGATCTCGATCGTGTCTCCCCTGACCCGGAAGCTTCCCCTCTTAAAATCCATTTCGTTTCTGGTATATTGAATATCGATCAGGGAACGGATCACCTCATCCCGATCCTTTTCCATTCCCGGGCGAAGAGAAACCATCATTCCCATATAATCATCCGGAGAACCCAGACCGTAAATACAGGAAACGCTGGATATAATAATGACATCCCTGCGTTCAATCAGGGATGCCGTCGCAGACAGACGCAACTTGTCGATCTCCTCATTGATCGCCGAATCCTTGGCAATATAAGTATCCGTCGAAGGTACATAGGCCTCCGGCTGATAATAATCGTAATAGGAAACAAAGAATTCAACCGCATTTTCCGGAAAGAATTCCTTGAATTCGCCATAAAGCTGCGCTGCAAGTGTTTTATTGTGTGAAATGATCAGGGTCGGCCGGTTCAGCTGCTCAATGACATTGGCCATGGTAAAGGTCTTACCGGAACCGGTTACGCCCAAAAGTGTCTGAAACTGATTACCCGCACGGAAACCATCCACAAGCTTTTTGATCGCCTGCGGCTGGTCTCCGGTCGGTTTGTATTTTGATACTAATTTAAAATGATCCATTATGCTTTTCTGCCACAGCACTGTTTATACTTCTTGCCGCTTCCACAGGGGCAGGGATCGTTCGGATAAACCTTCTTTTCCTGGCGTTTGACCGGCTTTTTGCCGCCTTCTTCTTCCTTATTGGTTCCGGTTACCTTGGCAACCTCTTCCCTCTCTACCTTCTGTTCGATTCTGACACGGTAGAGGAGACGGAGTACTTCCTCCTGAATGCTGTTCAGAAGGCCGTCAAACATATCATAGCCTGCCAGCTTGTATTCTACCAGAGGATCCTTCTGGCCATAGGCCTGAAGGCCGATGCCCTGTCTAAGCTGTTCCATATCATCGATATGATCCATCCATTTTCTGTCGATCACACGAAGGAGAACCACACGTTCAATCTCACGGAACTGTTCCATCTCCGGGAATTCCGCTTCCTTGGCTTCATAGAGTCTGCCGGCTTCTTCCTTCAGGCTCTGCTTGATCTCATCAATGCTCAGCTTATCGGTATTCTCATGCGTAACAGCCTTAACCGGAATGATCGGAAGCAGCAGCTGGTTCAGCTCCTGAAGATCTCTTTCTTCCGGCTCTGCCTCATCTGAAAGGCAGGTATTGACTGCATTATCCACCGTTTCCGTGATCATGTTGAAGATCGGGTCACGCATGCTGTCGCCCTTGAGTACCCTTCTTCTCTCTTCATAAATGATCTCTCTCTGCTCATTCATGACCTGATCGTACTCAAGGAGGTTTTTACGGATACCGAAGTTGTTGCCCTCGATCTTCTCCTGAGCTTTTTCGATGGCACTTGAAAGCATCTTATGCTGGATCTGCTCGCCTTCCGGCACACCGAGAGAGTTGAAAAGATTGATCATCTTCTCGGAACCGAAGAGTCGCATCAGATTATCTTCCAAAGAGATAAAGAACTGGGATTCACCCGGATCTCCCTGTCGTCCTGCTCGTCCTCGCAGCTGGTTGTCAATACGTCTGGATTCATGTCTCTCTGTACCGATGATTTTCAGACCGCCCAGGCTCAAAGATTTCTCATCCAGCTTGATATCGGTTCCTCGACCGGCCATGTTGGTGGCAATGGTAACAGAACCATGCTCGCCGGCATGTGCGACGATCTCTGCCTCCTGCTCATGGAACTTGGCATTCAATACCTGATGCGGAATTCCTTTTCTGCGGAGCATGCCGCTGAGGAGCTCGGATACCTCGATGGTAGTTGTACCGACCAGAACCGGCTGTCCCTTCTCGTGGGAAGCAATTACTTCCTGTACAACTGCATTGTATTTTTCTTTCTTGGTCTTATAAACCGCATCTTCCTTGTCTTTTCGAATAACCGGCTTATTTGTCGGCACCTCGACAACGTCCATGCCGTAGATCTCACGGAACTCTTTCTCTTCTGTCAGAGCCGTACCTGTCATACCGCATTTCTTGTCATATTTATTGAAGAAGTTCTGGAAGGTAATGGTCGCAAGAGTCTTGCTCTCTCTCTTTACCTTTACATGCTCCTTGGCTTCGATCGCCTGATGCAGACCATCCGAATAACGACGGCCCGGCATGATACGTCCGGTAAATTCATCGACGATCAGAACTTCATCATCCTTTACAACATAATCCTTATCCCTTGCCATCAGATAATGGGCACGAAGGGCAAGAATGATATTATGCTGGATCTCAAGGTTCTCTGCATCTGCCAGGTTTTCGATATGGAAGAAGTTCTCTACCTTTTTTACACCGCTCTCAGTCAGGTTTACGATCTTATCCTTTTCATTGACGATAAAATCGCCGGTCTCCTCGATCTCGATACCCATGATGGCATCCATCTTAGAGAATTCCTGAGAAGCCTCACCCTTCTGCAGCTGTCTGGCAAGGACATCGCAGAGCTCGTAGAGCTGGGTGCTCTTTCCGCTTTGACCGGAAATGATAAGAGGGGTTCTGGCCTCATCGATCAAAATAGAGTCCACCTCATCGATGATGGCATAATGCAGGCCTCTCTGCACCAGCTGATTCTCGTAGATGACCATGTTATCTCTCAGGTAATCAAATCCGACTTCGTTATTGGTAATATAGGTAATATCACAATTGTAAGCAGCCTGACGCTCTTCAGTAGACATGCCGTTTAAAACATAACCTACGGTCAGTCCCAGGAATTCATGTACCTTTCCCATCCACTCACAATCTCGTTTTGCCAGGTATTCATTGGCTGTGACGATATGAACACCCTGGCCTTCCAAGGCATTCAGATAGGCCGGCAGGGTAGAAACCAGGGTCTTACCTTCACCGGTTTTCATCTCTGCGATACGTCCCTGATGAAGGAGGATACCACCGGCAAGCTGTACCGGATAGGGCTCCATTCCGGGAAGCTCGGAAAGCTTTGCTTCCAGCTCTTCCGGACTCAGGCTGAGTTCTTCCTTTTCTTCTTCCGGAGATTCAATCTTCAATACTCGTCTGGCCGCTTCCCTTACGGTTGCGAAAGCCTCTACCAGAAGATCGTCCAGGTTCTCGCCCTTTTCCAGACGATCCTTAAACTTCTGGGTCTGACTTCTCAGCTCTTCATCGCTCATTGCGACCATTGTCGGACGCAGGGCAAGGATCTGATCCACCTTTTTCATGATCGGCTTGATCTCTCGCTGGCTGTGCGTTCCAAATACTTTCTCTATTATATTCATAAATTAAATACCTCTTAATTGTATGACTGACTTTGCCCTCGGAAGGCAAGACAGAATTACTCACGGTAGTCAATATTTTATCACTCCCCGCCGGATTGCGCAACTTAAAGCAAAATAAGCCCCGGAAAATTCCGGGGCTTATTGGAAGTAGGTATTATGTAACTAAATTGAAAAGGGGGTTGGCGTTTCAAACGCCTTTGTATCAAATATATGGTAGTTCCATTGTATGAGGGGGAAAATGGAACTTCCTTTGACAGTTCTAATCCTAGCATGGATCTTTTCGAAATGGAAATGCCGAAAGGCCATGCAAGTATAGGAATTGGTAATACTTCCCCTTTAAAGCTTTCCCTCTTAAGCTTCCCCACTGATCAGCCAGGGGCTTGGCTGTGTAATAAACATGCTGTCACGATTGGTCTTTGCAACTGTGATCTGCAGAACCTCTGTCTGATGAATGTGATATTTCTCGAAGAGATCCTTGATACCGCTGAGCACATCCAGCTCCAGGGTATAAATAATGAACTGCATATGGGGATTCAGCTGCAGAAGGTCTGCGATCTGCTCCTCCATCTGAGGAGAGGCAACGATAAAGGCCAGTCTCGGCACCGGAAGATTCCGCATGGTTTCCGGGCTGACATCTGAAACGATTTCTACATTGTGAACACCGAACTTATCGACATTCTCGCTCATGGAGACACTGGAACCCATATCTGTCTCTACCGCAATGATCGTTCCGTTGGCCGCCAGCATAGCCGCCTCAATCACGATACTCTCTCCCGTAACGATGCAGAGAACATCCTCATCATCTACGCTCAGCATGCTCATGATCACTGCACGGATCTCATGTCCTACATAATGGATCGGTCCTCTGGTGAAATTCTCATTTCTGATGCCGATCTTAAAGGATTCATGTGCATCCTCATTCTCGATCAGCATAACTGTCGGTCCGGTCAGATCATCATCGATCAGTTCTGTGATCAGTTTCTTCTCCACCTTGTCTGTAGGCTCTGTACCGTATCCGATCAAAGCCTTGCAGCTGCCAAGTCCGGCTTCCCAAAGCACATAACAAATATCTTTATTGCTCTCGTCTGCGAAAAGAAGAACGTAATGATTGGTTTCGATTGCCGGTCTTACATTCTTCATCTTCTCACAGATATTTACCATCTTGATATCTTCAACATTTAAGTTTGCAATGTCCGCATAATATGCCATCCAGTCAAGCATCTGTCTGGTTGAAAATACAGTTTTTCTTTTTGCCATGAGTATTTCCCCCTGTTCTAAAATCTGTCTAAATCTATCCCCATATTAAATCAATCTTTTCTCTCTGCCAATAGGAAGAAGAAAATTTTCTGACTTCTATTTAAATTGTTTTTTGCTCACGCAGCTCCCGAATCCATTTTTTATGAAATTTAAAATAGGCGATCAGGCAGATTGCTGCAGACAAAAGGGACCCTGCCGGTGCCGCCAGTCCCATAGGAAAGAGGGTCTGGGGGAAAAGCAGAGAGGCCAGATAGGCGCCCGGAATCCGAAGGAGTATGATCGCCGCCAGATTCTGAATAAAGGAAAGCAAGGATTTGCCATAGGCCGTAAAATAACCGCTGAAGCAAAAATGCACGCTGACAAAGAGGGCATCTATCACATAAGAACGAAGATACTGGCTTCCCATATGAACAACTTCCGCTTCTCCGCTTGTAAAAAATCCGATCATTGACTCTGCGAAAAGCTCACAGATCAAAATGATGCAAAGGGCATAAGCCATTCCCAAAAGGACACCGTATTTGAGCGCCTTTTCTCCCTGCTCATGCTTGTTGGCTCCGATATTCTGCGCCGTGAGAGTCGATACCGCCGACAGCATCGCTGACTGGAAAAGGAAGAGAAAACCGATGATCTTCTCTACGATTCCAACCGAAGCAGAAGCAATCACACCTCTGTCATTGGCAATCGCCGTGATCACAAGGAAGGAGATCTGAATCAAAAACTCCTGGGCTGCAATCGGCAGTCCAACCCGGAAAACCGCTGAAAAAAGTTCCGGCCGAAAGCGAAAATCACTTTTTTCGAAAGCCAGACCCCGTTTCGGTCGGAAAAGAGAAACAAAGGCCAGGATGACACTGAGCACCTGGGCTGCAAGGGTTGCAATCGCTGCTCCCTCCGCTCCCATATGGAAGGATCCGACCAAAAGAAAATCCAGAACAATATTCAAAAGTCCTGAAATGGCAACAAAGTACATGGGCGTTTTGGTATCTCCCAGACCTCTGAAAATGCTGGAGGCCACATTATAAAAGACAATTGCCGGCACCCCCAGAAAGCAAACCCGAAGATAAGCTGCCGTCTGGCTCCAGGCCTCCTCCGGTACAGAGAGCCAGTCCAAAATATGCTCTAAGCCAAGTAAGAGGAGGAAGGTCAAAAGAAGGGCCAGGATCAGGAAGATGCCGATGGTCGTTCCGATCGCTTCGGAAGTTCCTTTTTTGTTCTTCTCTCCCACCATACGGCCGATTAGTACGGTTGCTCCCATTGCAAAACCGACTATCGTCACTGTTACCATATGCATCACCTGGCTGCCGCTGGAAACCGCCGAGATGACCTCTGCACCATTAAAACGGCCCACGACGAATAAATCGACCAGGCCGTAAAATGACTGCAAAAAAGTTGCTATATAATAAGGAATCGCAAAGATCAAAAGATTCTTCAGTACGCTTCCCTCTGTAAGATCACGCTGCATTTTTTTCTTTTTTCCTTGTTAACTTATGTTCTCCGCTGATGAGTCTGCCAAAGAACTCAAAAAGTTTTGTCAGATAACGCATCAATGGCTCTGTTGCGATTGCAAATAAAACAAAGAGCATAATGCATTCCACTGAAATATTTGAAATCGAGAAGAGGCTGTGCAGGAAATAAGCACAGAAGGCAAAGCCTATGATACATCCTGCCAAAATTCCCCAGTGATATTTATTCATCGGCTGACTCAGCTTATAGAGAATCATAAAGCCAACAATGGCCATCAGGAAGGTAGCTGCAACCGAAATATCCGACTGAGATACATTGAAGGTCATGCCAAAGACCATCAAGGCCGCGATTACCAAGAAGTTAGTCAAAGCCGCCGGCATAGACTTGATCAATACCGTAATAAAGAAATTGCCCTTGATCTGATGATCATTGGGTTCTGCTGCCAGGAAGAAGGCAGGAATTCCGATATTAAAGAGACTGATCAGAGTGATCTGCGAGGGCACCAAAGGATAAGTTGCTACATTGATGATCGAGAAAATCGCCAGGAGCAGAGAGAAAATATTCTTCACCAGAAAGAGGGTAGAGGATCTCTGCAGGTTGTTGATCGTCTTTCTTCCCTCGGAAACGATCTGAGGCATATGGGCAAAGTCGGAATCCAGAAGAACGACCTGGGCTGCCTGGGCTGCCGCATCCGAGCCTGCTGCCATCGCAACGGAACAGTCCGCACTCTTCATGGCCAGAATATCATTGACACCGTCTCCTGTCATGGCAACGGTATGTCCGTGCTTTTTCAGAGCCCGGATCAGCTTTTGCTTCTGTTCCGGTGTTGTACGGCCGAATACGTTATATTTAACAGCTGCTCTCATGATATCGTCGTCGGTCTTCAGGGTTGTTGCATCCACATATTTCTCTGCCCCCGCAATATGAGCTTGCTTTGCTACCTCTGAAACAGTCAGGGCATGATCTCCGGAAATCACCTTCACCTTAACCCCCTGCTCCGCAAAGTAACTGAAAACCTTTACCGCATTTTCCCGCAAAGGATTCTGCAGAAGAATGAAATACAAGGGCAGGGTTCTCTGCTGGGGCATCAGCTTACTTCCCTCTTCTAAAGGGATCTTTCCTGCATATCTGGCAAATACCATGACACGCAGTCCCTTTCCGGCATATTCTTCGATCTTTTTCTTATACAGATCATACTGAATGCCAAGCACTGCTTCCGGTGCGCCTAAGAGGAACTGTCCCTCCTCTTCAAAGGTCACGCTTCCGTATTTATATTTGGAGGAAAAAGGAATAAAAGCCTTGCATGCTTCCTTTCCGATAGAAGGCAGATAATCCCGCAGGGCCTGCATGGTCAGATTCTCATCCGGAATTGCCCAGATATATTTCTGAAGAATCAGCCTATACTTCTCGTCATCTTCCTTGCGAAGCTCTCCAACCGGTGTGATATCCGCAACCAGCATGGAATTGTCCGTCACGGTACCGGTCTTATCTACACAAAGCACATCTACCCTGGCCAGGGTTTCTGTACTCTTCATATCGTGCAGCATAACCTTCTTTTTTGCCAAAAGTGCGGCGGAAACAGCCAGGGCAACAGAAACCAAAAGATACATGCCCTCCGGAATCATGCCGATCAAGGCTGCTACCATGCTGGTGACCGTATCCCGAAAACTATGTCCCTGCACGAAATAGCCCTGATAAAATAAGGCAATACCTACCGGAATGATAATAATACCTGCCGCAACAACCAGCCGGTTGATCGAGCGGATCATCTCTGACTGCTCCCCGCTCTTTTCCTTCTTGGCCTTTAAAAGGAGCTGGGAAATATAGGATTCCTCTCCGACCCGGATCAGTTTGGCATAGCATTCTCCGGAGACAACAAAGGAACCGCTCATGAGTTCAGCCTTTTCCTTCTTTTCGATCTCGTCTGCTTCTCCTGTCAGGAGGGCCTCATTCACCGAAACCTCTCCCTTTACCACGACAGCATCCGCCGGAATCTGATTGCCTGACTTCAAAAAGATAATATCTCCAAGCACCAGCTCATTTGTTGGAATCTCCTCTTTTTTACCTTCTCTTACCGCGATAGCAGTCGGCTCATTTAAAAGAGAAAGATCATCCAGTACCTTTTTGGCATGCAGCTCCTGCACAATACCGATCAGGGTATTGGCAACGATAACCGGCAAAAAACTCAGGCTGTTAAAAGAACCTGCCAAAATACAAAGAATGGCAAGGATCAGAAAAATCAGGTTAAAGTAGGTAAACACATTTTCCTTAATGATATCCTTGCTGGTCTTGGCTGTCGTATTGGGTTGTATATTGACCTTTCCCTGGCTTTTCTGCCTTTCCACCTCTTCCCGGCTCAGGCCGATCGCACTCTTTTTTTCTGTCTGCTGAGAAATCAGCTCCGCCATCCTATCCACCATCATCCTTTCCTGATTCGCTTTATAAAGGACGGAATTTTCCTTCTTAGAAAAGAAAATTATAGCACATTTTTCGCTTTTTTACGATTGTTACACTTCTGTACTTGTGTCGCTTGAATTGCTTTTACACCCTTCTTATAATAGCACCGTATTGTGATTTTTTTGTTAAAAAGGAGGTCAGTAATGAGTAAAATCGGTCTGGTTGTAGAAGGCGGAGGTATGAAATGCGCCTACTCTGCCGCCATTTTGGATAAATTTCTCGATGATGATATTCACTTTGATTATGCGATCGGAGTCTCTGCCGGTTCGGCAAATATCTGCTCCTATCTGGCCGGGCAAAGAGGAAGAAATAAACGTTTTTATACAGAATTTTTGAAGGATCCTCTCTACTTTGGTCCCAAAGCCTTTTTCAAAACCGGCAATCTCTTTAATCTGGGCTATATCTATGGAACCCTTTCCAATCATGACGGAAAGGCTCCCCTGGATTATCAGGCTTTAATGAATAATCCTACTCCTTTTAAGATTGTTGCAACCAATGCCAAAACCGGCCGCCCCGCTTATTTTGATAAAAGTGTCATGAAGCAGGATGACTACCGCCTGATCATGGCTTCCTGTGCTCTTCCCGGTGCCTGCAGACCCCAGAAGCTGGATGACGGAAATCTCTATTATGACGGCGGTGTTACGGCACCGATCCCGGTGTCAGAAGCCTTTCGGGACGGCTGCGATAAGCTCGTCGTTATCCTCTCCAAGCCAAGGGACTTTGTAAAGGAAAAAGAGAAGCTGCGTCCCCTTTATACCCTTCTCTCCTTCCCCTATCCAAAGACGGTTCGCGCCCTTGACCGCCGTCACATCAGCTATAGCAAAAACCAAAATCAGGTCTTTTCTTTGGAGAAAAAAGGAAAGGTCTATCTTTTTGCCCCTTCCGATCCGCCTAAGATGAGCACCTTCTCCATGGATCTGAAGACAGAAGAAGCCCTCTATGAGCTGGGCTTAAAGGATTATGAGAATCAAAAAGAAGCCCTCCAGGACTTTATGGGCTTATCGGACAAAATATGTTGATAAAAAGACTAAAAAGCTGAGAATGATTCTGCCGGATTAAAAACACGCTCTCGCTCCATATCGTATCGCCATGGCGATGCGATGCACGCGAGGCACCATCGTGCAAAGCACGATTTAAATGGCGTCGGAGTCCCGAACGAAAACCCCAGCAGATGCTAAGCTCGAGGCACATGTTCCATGCACCTCTTGTGTGCTGACTTACGGCGCATTCCAAATCCTGCTATCGCAGGATGCGCCTTCGTTTCATCGCACCGCTTACGCGGCACGATATACACTGGGGTTTTTCAACGGTTTTTTATCCTAGGCAGAACATCTCAGCCTTTCTTTTTGGCATCATATCAATGTTCAATGCAGTACGATGTTTATATAGCTTACTTTAATCTGATTCTACCGATCACATCCGGCAGCTCTGCCAGCTTCTCTTCTATCTCAGCTTCCTTGATCTCAGCTGTGACAAAGCCAAGCTCTCCTTCTACTTCCGGAAGCTCATAATAGGCAACCTCACCAAAGAGTTTCTCGATTTCTTCCTTCTTCTCTGCTCCATTCTTCACGCGTACAAAGAAGGCGGTGGCATTGTCTCCGCATCCGCAAAGCTCCAGCTTTTCATCTGTCCACTTGGGAGAGATGCTTCTTTCCATATTTTTAGCGATCTCAACTACATCACCAACAACCGCGCTTGCTGTCGGCAGAGCACCTGCTCCGCTTCCGTAATACATGGAATCTCCCAGCGCATTGCTCTTTACCAATACGGCATTAAATGCATCATTTACTGTGGTAAGGGTATTCTCTTTGGGAAGAAGGAAGGGAGCTACCATAACACTGTAGCTGTCTCCGATCTTCTGAGAATCTGCCAAAAGCTTGATCGTACGTCCCATTGCCTTGGCATATTCCATATCTTCTGCGGTGATCTTTGAAATGCCCTCGATCTGAATCTCTTCGAAAGCCACCCTCTTGCCACTGACCAGTGAAGTTAAGATAGCGATCTTTCTTCCGACATCATAGCCTTCTACGTCATCTGTCGGATCAAGCTCTGCATAGCCCAGATCCTGTGCTTCCTTTAATACCTCATCAAAAGGAGCTCCGTCCTGTGCCATCTTAGTCATGATATAATTGGTTGTACCGTTTAAGATACCTGCGATCTCTTCAATCTCATCACCTGCAAGGGCATCTACCAGAGTACGGAGGATGGGAATACCGCCTCCTACACTTGCCTCAAAGAAGAAGTTTACCTTTTTCTCCTTTGCGATCTGCATCAGCTCTGCACCATATTTTGCAACCAGGGCTTTATTGCTTGTCGCAACATGCTTTCCGGCTTCCAGGCAGGCTTTTACGAATTCATAAGCAGCACCCGTGCCTCCCATTGTTTCTACAACGATTTTGACTTCATCATCTGTCAGAATCTGATTAAAATCGCCAATGATCTGATCCGCATGCGGATCTTCGGGAAATTCACGTCTGTCGAGTATATATTTTACATCAAGAGCTTCTCCCACACGTCCTGCGATCAGCTCTCTGTTCATATCCAGAACCTTTACCACACCGGAACCGATTGTTCCATACCCCATTACTGCTGCCTTCATGCCATACACTCCTCACTGCTTCTCTCTTTACTCATGTGCAAGTATCTTTACCGAATGCACACCCTCTGTCTGTCCCAGTTCCTTCATCATGGAATCCAGATCACCGGTTTCCTCACCGATCTCCAGACTGAGCGTTACGGATGCCACCGAACTTACCGGAATACTCTGATTGATCATCAGAATATTGGCCTTGTAAGCCGCGACGATGCCAAGCAGCTGCGAAAGCAAGCCCTGCCTGTCATCCACCTGAGCCAGAAGAGTAATCGCTTTTCCCTTGGCTGTATCGCGAAAGGGAAAGATGTCTTCTTTATATTTGTAAAAAGAACTGCGGCTGATCCCAACTGCATCTGCTGCCTGCTGAACCGATGTGATCTTCTGGGATTCCAGAAGATTCTTCGCTTCTACTACCTTCAGCAAAACCTCGGGTACGGCCTTTTTCTTCAGCACATAATATTCATACTGATCTAACATACTCTGTCTGCTCCCGTTTTGTTTCTCGGATGTGAACACTTGTCCACCCCAGAAAGATACTGCAGAAAGAATCGTACCATAACATCCTTTAAAATGCAACAAAGAGAATTATTTTTGTGCATTCCATTTGAGGTAAGCAAAAATAAAGGGATCCAGCTTTCCATCCAGAACAGCATTCGCATTGCTGGTCTCTTCTCCGGTTCGAAGATCCTTTACCATGGTATAGGGCTGAAGGACATAGGAACGGATCTGATGACCAAAGGCATTATCCGAAACCTCACCTCGGATCGAGTCAGACTTCTGTTTGTTTTCTTCCATCTTCAGCATATAGAGTTTGGACTTGAGCATCTGCATTGCCTTGTCCTTATTCTGATGCTGGGAACGTTCATTCTGACACTGCACTACGATACCGGTCGGCAGATGGGTGATTCGGATCGCAGAGGAAGTCTTATTGATATGCTGTCCACCGGCACCGCTGGAACGATAGGTGTCGATACGAAGATCATCTGTATTGATCTCGATATCCACATCTTCCTCGATATCCGGCATCACATCACAGGAGGAGAAAGAGGTCTGTCTCTTGCCATTTGCATTAAAGGGAGAGATACGCACCAGACGATGCACGCCATGCTCTGACTTCAAAAAGCCATAGGCATTCGGACCCTTCACCTCAAAGGTGACGGATTTGATACCGGCTTCATCTCCGTCAAGCATATCCAGAACTTCCATGGAAAAGCCATGGGCATCTGCATATCTCGAATACATGCGGTAAAGCATAGAGGTCCAGTCACAGGCCTCTGTTCCGCCGGCACCGGCATGCAGGGAAATGATGGCATTATCCTTATCATAATCCTCGGAAAGAAGGGTCTTCATCTGGATCTCTTCAAAATTTTCCTCCAGATGATCCAGTCCCTCTTCTATTTCCGGAATCAGGGAAAGATCCTCTTCCTCTTCTCCCATCTCGATCAGAACCTGAAGCTCCTCGTATTTTTCTTCCAGCTCCTCCATCAGACGGATATCTTCCTTGATGGCATTCAGTTCTAAGGACTGCTCTCTGGCCCGGTCCATATTGTCCCAGAAACCCGGTTCTTCCATTTCACGCTCAAGCTCTTCCCTTCTTTTTGCCTTATTCTCAAGGTCCAGGGATTCTCTTACATTTGCCAGGGTCTCCTCATAAGAATTCAGTTTATATTTTAAAGGATCAAACTCTACCATATGCTCTCCTCTTGTTCCACACTCTTTTACTGCTCACTGTTCAGAACTTCAATCGCCTTCTGAATCTGATTGTCTGTTTCAATGGAATATTCCGCATCCTCACCGGCTGTATTCTCATATTCCAGTTCAATATCCGGCTCAATGCCAACACCGTTATAATTATTTCCCTTCGGAGAATAGAATTTTCCGACTGTGATCTTCAGAGCGCTTCCGTCATCTAAAGGAATGACTGACTGGAAAACACCCTTTCCATAGGTTGTCGTACCGATGATCGTGCCCCATTCAAAATCCTTGATCGCCGCTGTGAAAATCTCGGATGCAGAGGCACTGTTGCCATTTACCAGGACTACCAGAGGCATATCGATCTGTTTCTCGTCATCCGATTCGAATTCCTGTCGTCCGCCCTTCTTATCCTCCATATAAAGGGTAAGGCCCTTAGGAAGGACATCATCCATGATCGCTGCGCAGCCGTCTACCACGCCGCCGCCGTTATTTCTCAGATCGATGATCACCTTTTCCATGCCCTGCTCTTCCAGGTCGGAAACGGCATCTGAAAACTGCTCTTCAGTATTCTTTGAGAATTCAGCGATCTCTATATAGCCGATCTTATCATCCAGCATCTTATAGGCAACTGTACTGATCTCCACCTTGGCTCTTGTAAGTTCTTCTTCGACCTCTTTGCTGTCACGAATCAGGGTAAGGGTCACCTTTGTACCCTCCTCACCCTTGATCATGGATGCCACCTTTGAAATATCCATGTCACTGCTCATGGTCGTACCATTCACCTTGTAGATGAGATCGCCTTCCTGCAGTCCCGCCTTTTCTGCCGGGGAATCGTCATAAATATGGGAAATCATCGGATACCCCGAACTTACATCCTTTGCCAAAAGGGCTCCGATACCGGAATAAGATCCGTTTGTAGTGTTCTGCAGATTCTGGTACTCTTCCGCCGTATAGTATTCCGTATAAGGGTCTCCCGTACTTTCGATCAGCCCTTTATAGAGCCCCTCCTGCATGGCATCCGCACTGACGCCTTCATAATAGTAGTTATTCAGGGCATTGATCAATGTCTGCATCTTGGTCAAGGACTCTTCATCCAAAACCGTATTCAGGCTTGCAGATCCGGAGGCTGTTTCCGTCTCTGAGCTGTTTACTTTTTTCTCCAGAGAGGATACCTTCTTTTCCTCTGAAGAAGAGGAGGAAGATCCTTTGCCGATATTAATATTGATTCCGCAGGCAGCAAGACCTGCGATCAGAAGCACGGAAGTAGAGATCAGGATCCCCCGTCTCATTCCCTTCTGATAGAGTTTATTCTCTTTTTCTGTGAAAGAGACCGGTTCTGAGCCGGTCTCTTTGTTTTTCTTATTTAATTTCAATGGAAGCTTTCTCCTTATATGATCAAACATTCAGATGCTTACGGATTGTGATCAAAGAACCAAGCAGTCCGATACCGGCGCCGAGCACAAGAGCGATCGGAGCCAGATACATATATGCTGTCTGTACCGGAATAAAGTTAATAATATCCGATAAAAATACGAAATTAGAAAGAACATAAGTAATGATCTTCTGATATAAGAAATAAATGATAAAAAGCGGGATCAAGGATCCGATCAGGCCGATCACCATACCCTCGATCAGGAAGGGTGCCCTGATAAAGAGGTTGCTGGCACCGATCAGCTTCATGATACCGATCTCTTCCGATCGAACCGCAATGCCGACACGGATCGTATTGCTGATCAGGAAGACCGCTACACCAAGCAGGATCACCATGATCGCAATGGATACATATCCGATCAGTTTATTAAAGTCGGAAAGGATATTGGCCGCGATCACCGACTGGTTTACCTGCCTTACACCATCCAATGACTCAATATAAGTTGCCAGCTCTGCCTGCTGGGAGATATCCTCCATATAAACCTCATAGTTTGCGGAATTTGCAAGCGGGTTAGCGGATTCCAATCCCTTAGAAGCCTCTTCGGAGCCGTTCATGTATTCATCAATATACTGCTGAAGGGCTTCCTCCGCAGAAACATAAACGATCTTGGTTACTTCATCTCTGGCAAGAATCTCCTGTCCGATCTCCTGGATTCTCTCATCGGAGGTTCCTTCATTAAAGAAGACCGTGATGGTCACACCGGATTCTGCCTCCTGCACCATGGATCTGACGTTCAAAACCAGGATGAAGATCAGACCAAACAGAAAAATATTTGCTGCCATTGTTGCAATGGAAGCAAGGGAGAACATTTTATTTCTCCAAATGTTTTTGATACCTTGACCTATACTGTAAAACATAGCTCTATTTATTCTCCTGCAGGCACATCATCAATGATCGTGCCCTGTTTTAATCTAATAACTCTCTTTTTCATCGCACTCACGATCTCCTGGTTATGGGTAACTACCAGGACAGTCGTTCCGTTTTCGTTGATCTCCTCTAAGATCTTCATGATCTCCCAGGCATTCTTAGAGTCCAGGTTACCTGTCGGCTCATCAGCAAGGATCAGCTTCGGAGAATTCACCAGGGCTCTGGCGATAGCGGCTCTCTGCTGCTCACCGCCGGAGAGCTCATCCGGGAAGGAACGGTATTTATCTGCCAGACCTACCATAGAAAGCATCTGGGGTACGGTCTTCTTGATCTGCCTTTTCTTTGCTCCGGTTACACGCTCTGCAAAGGCCAGATTGTCATAAACACTTCTGTCCTTTAAGAGTCTGAAATCCTGGAATACACAGCCGATATTCTTACGGTATTTGGGAATCTGGCCTTTTTTCATCTTTTCCAGATTCCAGTCATTTACCTGGATGCTGCCTTCTGTGGGCTCTAATTCCTTCAGAAGGAGTTTGATCAAAGTGGTTTTGCCGGAGCCGCTCGCACCAACAATAAAGACAAACTCTCCGTTCTCTACCTCGAGGTTCACATCACTCAGGGCCGGTGCTCCTGTCGCATATTTTTTTGTAACATTATTCAGACGAATCAATTTAAAATTCCTCGTTTTCCATGTGTTTCATGTATTTTACAACCATCAAAGCAATCTTAAAGGTGATCGCATCCTCAAAGATCCGGATATCCAGTCCCGTACTCTTCTGCAGCTTATCCAAACGATAAACCAGAGTGTTTCTATGGATAAAGATCTGTCTGGATGTCTCGGATACATTCAGATTATTCTCGAAAAACTTATTGATGGTTGTCAGTGTCTCTTCATCAAAGGATTCAGGGGAAATCCCATGGAAAATCTCCTTGATGAACATCTTACATAAGGGGATCGGGAGCTGATAGATCAGTCTGCCAATGCCCAGTTTGCTGTAGGCAACAACGCACTTATCCTCAAAGAAGATCTTGCCGACATCAAGAGCCATTCTGGCCTCTTTGTAGGACTTGGATACCTCGCGAAGTTCTTTGATGATCGTTCCGTAGGCAATACGGGTCTCCGGATGTCCCTCTGTCATCAATTCCTCGTGGATCTGGTTGGCAAAGCTCTCCATCTCCTCATAGGACTCATCATCGGAAAGCTCTCTGACCAGAACGATACTGGTCTCATCCACTGCCGTAATGAAATCTCTCGCTCTGGAACCGAAGACACTTCTCAGTCTATCCACATCGCTTACTTCTTTTTCCCGCGTTGTTTCTATCAAAAATACAACTCTTCGTGCCTGACTGTCAATATGAAGCTTCTTGGCACGATTATAAATATCAACCAAAAGAAGGTTATCCAGCAAAAGGTTCTTAATGAAGTTATCCCTGTCAAATCTTTCCTGATAGGCAATCAGAAGATTCTGCAGCTGGAAGACCAGGGTTTTGCCGATCAGGACGGCACCGTTATCCTCACCTTCCACAAGCAGGACGTATTCGAGATGCTGGTCATCAAAAACCTTGAAATAATGAAAGCCCTCTGTCACCTGGCTGTCAGCCTGGGTCTGGGCAAATGTAGCTGCTGCCGCAAGGCTGCTCTCATCTGCTCCAAAGGTAGAAGCCAGAAGCGTTCCTGTCGGATCACTGATACAGAAATCCCTGCCAGCGATTTCCTTCATGCCATTGATTGTTGTCTGTAATATCTGATTAGAGATCATACTTTTTCACGTCTCCTTTTTATCGTTCTCAATTTTATTGAGTCTTGACCGGAGAATCCGGTTCTCCACTGCCCTGCGCATAAATCCGATTAGTCCGCCTCCCTTGCTCTTCTTCAGTTCCGGTCCCACACTATACCAGATCTTTGCACACATCTGTTTCTTATGTTCATGAAGGAAATGTTCCTGCTCCGGAGACGGCAGAGCGGAAAGGAGAATATCCGGCACAATAATATTGATCGTATTGATCAAGGCCTCATTCTCGTCTACCTTCTCCCTTACAATACCCGAACCGACAAGATTAAGATGAGGAAACTGCTCCAGCAGAGACTTTTCCATCTTCTTTTCTTCTTCCTCCGATCCCGCGATCAGGAAAAAGCTCTGATTCGAGTGGTACATGACCTTCATAAATTCTAAAAAGAAGTCTTTTTCATCCAGCTCCCTCTCCCTGCTTGCAGAAGCCTCTCCCGCAGCTTCAAGGATTGCTTTGTCGATCACTACCGTATGATCGGCCGCCGAGAGCTGTTCTCTCACGATATCATCCTGACAGGCAAGTACGATCTGATCCATATCGACCGTCAGTACCGTAGATACTGCGGTGTCCTTCAGGAATTGCTCAATTGTAGTCAGTGATTCGGTGAAGGCATGATTATCCAGTTCAACCCCCATCACATTGATCTTTTTTATCATTACTAACCTATCATTCCTTCTTTACAATATCCCAAGCTAGTATATCAGAAGTGAAGGCCATTTTCAATCAAAGCAAAGCTAAAATGTCAGTCAATAGACAGACTATTTTCTGAATACTCAAAAAAAGGAATTGTCAACAGATCTGCACCCTTCTCTTCTCTTTTTCCTCAAACTTTGTCACTCTTCACAAAACTTTTGTTCTTTTTGAAAACTATGTAAACTGCAAAAGTTTTCCCCAATTTTGTGGATAATGTTGATAACTTGGTGTATAAGTCCGTTTTATAGGCTTTTTGCCTATTTTTTAACAAGGATAATTTGTGGATAATTATATCCTCATTATGTTAATTTGTGCACCTTGCCATTTATTTTTTTATGGAAACCGATTTTTATCCACGAAAAATGCAGGTCTTGCCTGCAAAATTCAGCCTGCATGGCAAAAGATGTTGATTACCAGTCAAAGTCGGCAAGGCCGAGATGTTCTGTCCAGGATCAAAAACCGTTGAAAAACCCCAGTGCTTAGCAAGA